>NZ_LN831024.1:3120588-3432647 GCF_001457615.1 Pseudomonas aeruginosa
ACCTCGTCTTCCTGGCCACCGGGGCCACGTGCCAGCAGGAGTTCCTCGAGCAAGGCGCGGTCTTCTTCGCGCATGCCTCAGGCCGCCCGTTTTTCCAGGCGCGCTTTCAGCTCTTTCTTGTGCTGCTGCATGGCCTGGCCGAGTTGCTTGAGGGCGGCGGCGTCGAGCAATTGCCGGGCGCGTGGGAATAGTTCGCCCTCTTCCTCCTCGATGTGGTGTTCGAGGAGTTCCTTGAGCACCTTGACCCGGCCGGCGAACTGCACGGTATCCGGGCGGGTGCGCTTGAGGTCGGGAAGGACCAGGGAATCCACCGTGCGGTGTTCCTCCTTGGCCTCGTAGTACATTTTCAGCTCTTCCTTGCCGCCGCTTTCCCTGATCGCCGGATAGAAGATGTCTTCCTCGATGGCGGTGTGCAGCACCAGTTCCAGCTCCAGCCTGCCCAGCAGCTCGCTGCGCTTCTTCAGCGCCCGTTCGGTGGTCTCGCTGAGTTCGTTGAGCAGTTTCTTCACGGTCTCGTGGTCATGGACCAGCAATTCGATGGCGTTCATGGTCGCTCCTCATCGGTTTGTTATCCGAGTGCTCCGGCACTCTCTCTGGCTGAGCGCGCGTTCCTCCGCCGAGTTCAGTCGCGAGGACGGGCGGTCGCCGCACGCGGGCCGGCGACCGCCCAGATCAGCACGCCGAGCACCGGCAGCACCGCGATCAGCAACGACCACAGGGCTTTCGAATTCACGCTGCGATCGCTGCGGAACACGCTGACGAAGGCCCACAGGTCGTAGAAACCCACCAGCGTGGCCAGGCCGATGAGCAGGAAAGCCAGGGACTGGCTCATGGCGCGCTCCTCCTCGCGGGGTCGGCTCAGGCGCGGGCGTCGCGCAGGGCTCGGACCCGGTCGTGGTGACGGAGTACGCCCTGGTATTGGCGCTCGATCACCTGGTGGATCTCCGCCGGCAGCGATTTTTCCAGCGCCGCCTGGTAGCGGTGCTTGGCGACATCCTCGCCGCGCTCGCATTCGTTGAGCACCGCCTCTTCGTCCTTGCCGGTGACCAGTGACTTCAGGTCGACCCAGCGCCGATGCAGGTCACCGGCGAAACTGGTGCTGTCCTTGGGTTTGCCACCCAGTTCCAGGACGATCCGCTCCAGCTCGTCGGCGGCCGCGGCGCAGTCGCGGCTCTGCTCCAGCATCGCCGCCTTCAACTGCGGGTCGCGCAGGTCCTCGGCGCAGGCGTGGAAACCGGCCTCGCCATCCTTGCTGGTTTGCAGCAGGTCGTTGAGTACGTCGAGGGTGTCGTCGAGGTTGGTCTGGTTCATTTCGCTCTCCTTGGCCCGGAGCTGTCCGGGATTTCTCGCGTCTGTCGGCGCCGGCGCCTGCCGGCACGGAACGTGGGCAGCAACCAGCGCCCACGGAAGGTGGGAGGCTCGCCGTCGCGGAGCGTTCAGAAAGCCGGATGGATGGTGGCGTAGGCCGGGGTGATGCTGAGACGTTCGCCGACCACCATCTCGGTGATCCAGTCCACCAGGATCGAGGTATAGGCGTCCTGCGCCGCCTCGCTGCTGAGCGCATGGTCGGCGTGGTCGATGATCCGGTGGGTCAGCGAATGGGTCTGCTGGAAGGCGGCGCGGAAACTCATGATGGTCGAGTGCGGCACATAGCTGTCGAACTCCGACTCCACCAGCAGCACATCGCCGCGGAATCCCGCGCAGGCCTGCAGGGCTCGGTTGCTGGCGGCCGGGATCAGGCTGCTGCGGTATTCGCTGAGATCCTCGCGGTCGAGCAGCAGCTTGGGCGTCAGCCAATCCTCGTCGCGGTAGATCGCCGGCACCCGCAAGGCCAGCCAGCGCACCGCGCGCAACTGGCTGAGGATCGCCGCCAGGTAGCCGCCATAGCTGGTGCCGACCACCGCGATCGCCTCGCTGTCGATGGCCGGGTGGGCCACCAGCCGGTCGTAGGCGGCGAGCAGGTCCTGCAGGTTGTCCTCGCGCGTCACCAGTGCCTGGCGCCCGCTTTCCGCGCCGTGGCCGCGAAGGTCGAAGGTCAGGCACACGCAGCCGAGCCCGGCGATGCCCTGGGCGCGCTTCAGGTCGCGCTGCTGGCTGCCGCCCCAGCCGTGCACGAAGAGCACGCCGGGAACCTTCGCCCGGGGGCTGAGGAAGGTGCCTTCGATCCGGTCGTCGCCGACCCCGATGCGGATGCGTTCGCTGTTCGCCGTCATGCCTCCCCCGTCATCGCATACTTGAGCAGGAAGTCGCCGTGTTCGTCGGGACCGCGGTAGATCACCCGGCTGTTGTCCGGCAGGCGCTTGTCTTCGTGGATCTCGAACGACGCGGCGCGCACCGCGGGCAGCCCCGGATCGGCGCGGAAGGCTTCCAGCGCGGCGATCTCGGCGCTGCTCGCGCCGCCGACCCGCCAGGACTGCTCGAGCACGCCGAAGCGCTCCCGACCGTTGCCGTCCCGGCCCTGGGCAATGTCGTAGTTGCGCCGCGAGGCGAAGCAGCCGGGGAAGAAGATCGCCGCGGCGGTGTCGAAGATCCGCGCGTACTCGATGGCCTGGCGCACCTCGCGGGCCAGGTCCAGGGCCAGCAGCTCGGCGTAGCCACCGCGCGCCACCAGCAGGTCGGAGCCGGCATAGACCAGTTCGCCGCGCGCGTTGCGGGTCTGGTGTTGGTGACCGTGGTAGCTCAGCAGGAAACCGTTGACCCGGAGCTGGCCGACGCTGTGGGTGACGATGCTCTCCAGGTTGACTTCCAGTACCAGGCCCTGCGCCAACTGGCGCTCCTCCAGCTCGCCGAGCCAGCCGTCCAGTTCGTCGAGGTCGTGCGCCACGTACTGGCCGAGGCCGCCACAGGCCTCCGCCAGCTTGGCCCGCACCGGTCCTTCGGCGAGCATGCGAGCGCCGGCGCGGTGTGCGTCGGCCAGGCTGAAGACGCTGACGCCGTTGAGCACGACGTCGCGGACCTTCTCCGCGAACAGCGGGTTCCAGCCTTCCGGCGCCACGCCGCCGCGCGGCAGCGGATGGACGATGGCCTTACCGGCGATGAACGCGTGCTCGACGAAACCGCCGAGCAGATCTTCGTCACTGTTCACGCCCAGGCGCACGGCGGTCTCCCTGCCGACCAGGGTGCGGGTCGGGACCAGGTAGAGGGGGCCTCGCTGGTGCAATTCGGGTTCGTAGCGGCCGCCGAACTCCAGCTTCTGGACTTCCGCCAGCCAGCGCGCCAGGGCCAGGTTGCCCTGCACTTCGTGTTCGGCGGCCGCGGGATCGACACTATGGGCCACCACCAGTCTCTGCCGAGGGTCTGCGCTCATGTTCCGCTCCTCCTGGATGGAAACCGGGCATTCAGGGCTCCGGTATGGGCGAGAGGGGCTCTTCGTTGGGCTGTTCCATCGGAATCTCTTCCGGGAATTCCTGGGGGACGTGGCTTTCGTGGTCAGGAACCGGATATTCGTCCGGATCCCTCGAGGGGTTGCGTGGAGTGGTCGCTGTCGCGCCCGATGATGCAGAAGTGGGAAAACGCATGTCCGCCTCCATCGTAGGGATGACTTCTAGATGGAGGGGGCGAAGACGGATTTGGTTCGGACCATGCGTCGGAAGGCCGGGTCGGCGACTGACCGACCCGGAGCTGAAACAGCCTGCTCAGCGAGCCAGGCTCATGGTACGCAGCTTGCCGCCGGCGACCAGGACCTTGCGATGAGTGAGATGCTGGTTGTCGCTGTCGCGGAACGTGAGCAGGTCGATGCGCTTGCGGAAATAGTCGCTGTCGCGCGTCTGCAACGGCCCCTGGTCGATGATCAGGTCCCGGCGGATGCGTTCCAGCACCTGGTTCAGCAACAGCGGGCTGCTCTGCTCCTGGCCGGAGATCGCCCGGCTCATCAGGCGCTTGCCCTGGTTATTACGCAAGGTCACCAGCAACGCGCCGTCAGGGCGAGGTTCGCAACTGACGCGCACATCCTTGAAATGCTCTTCCAGGTACTCAACCACGTTTTCATCGGTATCTAGCATTGCTGGCCTCCTGTCTCATCAGATTCTTTGACGCCGGTAATCAGGCGCATCCCTTTCGAGCAGAAGGCGTACCAATTCTTCTTGAAAATTAATTTCTTATAAATCAATAGGTTGAAAAACAAAGCGGCGAATTGATATTTGCAATTTGCAAGAAAGCCCCTGCCGAGCCTTGCATTCGGCAACCCGTTGCGCCCGTCGTCTCGCCTGCAACCCCCTGGCGCGGCTTCTCGCAAGCCGAGCCGCCGGTAAAAAAAACTAAACTTCCGGCGCTCCCCTCCGGTCACCCCTAGCAAGGACTTCGCCCATGCCACGGCGCGACGGAGTCCGACCGACCAACGCCAAGGACAACGTACGACCGGAGGATGACATGGGACATTCTGTTGCAGGCGTTTGCCTGGAAGAACCCGCGGTACTGACCGCTTTTCCGTCGCTGCTGCACCCGCAGGACCCGCCGCAACAGAGGGATCGGATACTCTTCGTTACCGCCGAGCTCAGCGATTTCGTCAAGGTCGGCGGACTCGGCGACTTTTCCGCCGCGCTGCCGAGGGTCCTCAAGCGCGAGCATTCGGTGCGAGTCCTGCTGCCCGGCTATCGCCAGGTGCTGGAGCGCTGCCGCGACTTGCGGATCATCGGCAGCCTGCCCGGCCGGGCGGCGATCCCGCCCTGCGAGATCGGCCTGGTGACCCTCGACGACGGCCTGGAAGTCATGCTGGTGCTCTGCCCGCTGCTCTACGAGCGCGAGGGTACGCCGTACATGGACGACCAGGGCAACGACTGGCCGGACAACCACCTGCGCTTCGCCCGCCTGTGCCTGGCCGCCGCCGAGATCGCCGGTGGACGCGGCGCCCAGGGCTGGCAACCGGGCCTGGTGCACGCCAACGACTGGCCGTCGGCGCTGACGCCGGCCTACATGGCCTGGAACGGCGTGCGCACGCCGAGCCTGTTTACCATCCACAACCTCGCCTACCAGGGCCTCTGCGACCTGCAATGCAGCGCCGAACTGGGCCTCCCCGACGAAGCGCTGAGCCACGAAAGCATGGAGTTCCACGGGCGCCTGTCGTTCCTCAAGGCCGGCATCGCCCATGCCCACCACATCACCACGGTGAGCGAGACCTACGCCCAGGAAATCACTACCCCGGAATACGGCTGCGGCCTGCACGGCATCCTCAAGTACAAGGTCGAGAAGCGTCAGCTCAGCGGCATCGTCAACGGTATCGACGATAGCTGGCAACCGCACTGCGATCCGCACCTGGTCGCCTGCTTCAGCGCCCGCCAATGGGCCGGCAAGCGCGCCAACACGCGCTACGTGGAGGAGCGTTTCGGCCTGGAGCCGGGCAAGGGGCCGCTGTTCGCGGTGGTCTCGCGCCTGGTGCAGCAGAAAGGCATCGACCTGACCCTGGAGATCAGCGATGCCCTGCTCCAGGCCGGCGGCCGTCTGGTCAGCATCGGCCGTGGCGAGCCGAACCTGGAGAAGGCCATGCTCGAACTCGCCCGGCGTCATCCCGGCCAGGTCGGCGTGCACATCGGTTTCGACGAGACCGAGGCCCGCCGTATCTACGCCGGCAGCGACTTCCTGCTCATGCCCTCGCGTTATGAGCCCTGCGGGCTCAGTCAGCTCTATGCGCAATGCTTCGGCTCGCTGCCGATCGCGCGTTGCACCGGCGGCCTCGCCGATACCATCGTCGACGGGGTCACCGGCTTCCTGTTCCGTGAGGAAACCGCGCAGAGCTACCTCGATGCGGTGATGCGCGCGATCAACGTCTACCACTGTCCCTCGCTGCTCAACGCCATGCGCTGCAAGGCGATGGCCGCGCCGATGTTCTGGAGCGACTCGGTGGAGCCTTACAACCGCCTGTACCGGCGCCTGTTGAGGAATACCGCTCCGGCCCTGCGCGGGGTACGCCAGTGATGGCGATCCGGCGCCGCTTCGGCGCCCAGTTCCAAGGCAACGGCCGGACCTGCTTCGGCCTCTGGGCTCCGGACGCCCGTGAGGTCCGGGTCGAGACCGCCGACGGCCGCGACTGGCCGCTGGAAGGCAGCGACAGCGGCTGGTTCGAGGCGACCCTGCCCTGTCCGCCCGGCACCCGCTACCGTTACCGCATCGATGGTCGCCCCGGGGTGCCGGACCCGGCCTCGCAGTTCCAGCCCGACGGCGTGCATGGCCACAGCCAGGTGCTGGACCATGGCGCCTACGCCTGGCGCGTCGACGAGTGGCGCGGGCGGCCCTGGCACGAAGCGGTGATCTACGAGCTGCACGTCGGCCTGTTCGGCTCCTACGCCGAGGTCGAGCGCTTCCTTCCGCGCCTGGTGGAACTGGGCGTGACCGCCGTGGAGCTGATGCCGCTGGGCGAGTTTCCCGGTCGCCGCAACTGGGGCTACGACGGCGTGCTGCCGTTCGCCCCGGCGTCGGCCTACGGCACGCCCGAGCAACTCAAGCATCTGATCGACAGCGCTCACGGCATGGGCCTGATGGTCTTCGTCGACGTGATCTACAACCACTTCGGCCCGGACGGCAACTACCTCGCGCAGTACGCCGCCGCGTTCTTCCGCGACGACCGGCAGACGCCCTGGGGCCAGGCCATCGATTTCCGTCGCGGCGAAGTCCGCGAGTTCTTCTATGAGAACGCCCTGATGTGGCTGCTCGACTATCGCGTCGACGGCCTGCGCTTCGATGCCGTGCACGCGATTCCCGATAGCGCGTTCCTCGTCGAGATGGCCCGCCGCCTGCGCGGCGCCGCCGGCCCCGAGCGCCATGTGCACCTGGTCCTGGAGAACGACGACAACCGCGCCAGCCTGCTGCGCCAGGGCTACGACGCACAGTGGAACGACGATGGCCACCATGCGCTGCACGTCCTGCTCACCGGCGAGAACGACGGCTACTACCAGGACTACCCCGAGCCGCTGCGCTGCCTGGCGCGCTGCCTGGCCGAAGGCTTCGTCTACCAGGGCGAAGCCAACCGCCACGGCCGGCCGCGCGGCGAACCGAGTGCCGACCTGGCGCCGGACGCCTTCGTGCTGTTTCTGCAAAACCACGACCAGGTCGGCAACCGCGCCTTCGGCGAGCGTCTCAGCGTCCTCGCCGAACCCCAGGCGTTGCGCCTGGCGATAGCGCTGCAACTGCTCGCGCCGATGATTCCGCTGCTGTTCATGGGCGAGGAATGCGCCGCGCGCGAACCGTTCCTGTATTTCACCGATCACCAGGGCGAACTGGCGGACGCGGTCCGCGAGGGACGACGCAAGGAGTTCGGCGAGTTCGGCCGCTTCGGCGAGGGCGCCACCCTGGCTTCGCTCCCCGACCCAAACGCGGTGGAGACCTTCGAGCGCTCGCGTCCCGGCCTGGCCGATTGCGACCCGGCCTGGCGCGGCTTCTACCGGCAACTGCTGGAAATCCGTCATGAACACCTGATCCCGCGCCTGCGCGGCGCCCGTTCGCTGGGGGTTACCACCATCGCCGGCGCCGCGCTGTCGGCGCGCTGGCGACTCGGTGACGGCAGTGACTGGCGAATCGACTTCAACCCTTCTCCGCTCGAAGCGGAAGTCGAGCCGCCGGCGGCCACCACCTGGGTGCTGTTCCTCGACAACCTCGCCTGTGCCGAGTATCGCCGCGGCCGCCTAAGTCCCCGCAGCATCGCGGTCAGCCTGGAGCCCGCCCATGAGTGACGCACGCCTGGCCGAACTGGCCGCCGCCGTGGGCCTGCAACTCGACTGGCAGGACGCCAACGGACGGCCGCAGCGGGTCGACCCGGAGGTCCAGCGCGGCCTGCTGGAAGCACTCGGCTATCCGGCGCAGAGTCCGCAACAGATCGAACAGAGCCTGGCCGCGCTGGCCCGGCTGCGCGAGGACAGCGCCAACCTCGGACTGCTGGTCGGCGAATGCGGCCAGCCGCTGGAGCAAGCGCTCGGCCCCGCCGGCACCCCGGGCGAGCTGGTCTACGAGGACGGCACGCGGATCGCCCTGCGCCTGGACACCGAAGGCCGCCTGCCGGCGCAGGCCCGCAGTGGCTATGCGCAGCTGTCGCTGGAGCAGCGGGAATGGGCGGTGGCGATGGCGCCGCCGAGCTGTCCGTCCCTGGCCAGCCTCGCCCCGGGTCGCTCGCGTCGCTGGGGTCTGGCCGCCCAGGTTTATGCCCTGCGCCGCCCCGGCGACGGCGGCCTGGGCGACAGCGCCGCCCTCGAGGACCTGCTGCGCAGCGCCGCGCGGCATGGCGCCGACGCGCTGGCGATCAGCCCGCTGCACGCCCTGGCCGAGGCCAACGGACATGCCTACAGCCCCTACTCGCCGTCCAGCCGGCTGTTCTTCAATGTCCTGCACGCCGCGCCGGCGACCATTCTCGGCGCGGCGGCGGTGGAACAGGCGATCCGTCGCGCCGGCCTGGCCGCGGAGATGGCCCGCCTGGAGAGCCTGGAGCTGATCGACTGGACAGCGGCGGCGGACCTGCGCATGCGCCTGCTGCGCCAACTCCACCGCGACTTCACCGAGCGCGCCAGTCCCTTGCGCCACGACCTCGCCGAATTCCGCCGCGAAGCCGGCGAGGCCCTGCTGCACCACTGCCGCTTCGAGACCCTGCAGGCGCACCTGGGCGCCGGCCCCGACTGGAGACGCTGGCCGGAGCCGCTGCGCCGCCCCGGCGAGCCGGCGGTGGCCGCGTTCTGCGCCGATCACGCCGAGGAAGTGGACTTCCGTGCCTTCGGCCAGTGGCTGACCCAACGCTGCCTGCAACATGCCCAGCGCCAGGCGCGCGAGGCCGGGATGGCCATCGGTCTGGTCGCCGACCTGGCGGTGGGCGCCGATGGCGGCGGCAGCCAGGCCTGGTCGCGGCAGGAAGAGCTGCTCGCCGAAGTGAATGTCGGCGCGCCGCCGGACATCCTCAACCAGTCCGGACAGGACTGGGGCGTTTCCGCGTTCAATCCCGAAGGCCTGCGCCGCCACGGCTACCGGGCATTCCGCGAGATGCTGCGGGCCAACCTGGCCTGGCCCGGAGGGCTACGCATCGACCATGTGATGGGCCTGCAACGTCTCTGGCTGATCCCGCGCGGCCAGCCGCCCCACGCTGGCGCCTACCTGCGCTACCCGCAACGCGAGCTGCTGCGCCTGCTGGCGCTGGAGGCCAGTCGCGCCTCGGCGCTGGTCATCGGCGAGGACCTCGGCACCGTTCCCGAAGGCCTGCGCGAGGAACTGGCACGCCGCCAAGTGCTGGGTACCCGCGTGCTGCTCTTCGAGCGGCGCGGCGAACGCTTCGTGCCCCCGGCGCAATGGCCGGCGGACGCCATGGCCACCACCAGCACCCACGACCTGCCGAGCCTGTCCGGCTGGTGGCGGGGCCAGGACATCCACTGGCGCGGCCGCGCCGGACACCGCAGCGCCGAGGAATGCGCGGCCGACCTGGAACTGCGCGCCGAGGAGCGCCGGGCCCTGGCCGCCAGCCTCGAACCGCCAGTCGATCCCGACCCCGCCGCCGAAGTACCGCTGGACGCCTGCATCGGCTATGTCGGGGCAACCCCCGCGCCGTTGGTGCTACTGCCCCTGGAGGACGCCCTGGGCAGCCTGGAGCAGCCGAACCTGCCCGGCCCCGGCGACGCCCACCCGAACTGGCGGCGGCGCTGGCCGGAAAACGCCGCGCAGATGCTCGGAACGCCGCAGGTCGACCGGCGCCTGCGCCTGCTCGAACGCAGCCGCCGGGATGCCGAGGAGGCCGCCCATGATTGAGCCCCGCGCTACCCTGCGCCTGCAATTCCACGCCGGCTTCACCCTCGACGATGCCCTGCCCTGGCTGGACTATTTCGCCGACCTGGGCATCAGCCATCTCTACGCCTCGCCGCTGTTCCGCGCGCGGCCCGGCTCCAGCCACGGCTACGACGTGGTCGACCCGACCCGGATCAATCCGGAACTGGGCGGCGAGCCGGCGCTGCTGCGCCTGATCCAGGGGCTGCGGCAACGCGGCATGGGCCTGCTCATGGACATAGTGCCGAACCACATGGGCATCGGCGGCGGCGCCAATCCCTGGTGGCAGGACGTGCTCGAATGGGGGCGCGAGAGTCCCTACGCGAGTTTCTTCGACATCCAGTGGGAATCCCACGACGCCGCGTTGCGCGGCCAGGTGCTGCTGCCGTTCCTGCGCAGCGACTACGGCGAGGTCCTGGCTGCCGGGGAGATCGGCCTGAGCCTGGACCGCGAGGCCGGCCGCCTGCTGGCGAGCCACGGCGAGCAGCGCTTCCCCCTCTGGCCGGGCAGCTACCCGGAGCTGCTGGAAGACAGCGGCGAGCCGCGCCTGTCAGCCCTGGCCGGCGGTTTCCGCGAGTGCCGGCAGGACCGCGAGGCCTTGCGCGAGATGCAGCGTCAACTGGCGGCTGCGCTCGCCGAGAGCGCTCCGCGCGCAGCCCTCCAGCGCACGCTGGGCGAACTCCAGGAACGCCACGAGGAGGCTCGCCAACGCCTGCACCGCCTGCTCGAGGCGCAGCACTACCGCCTGGCCAGTTGGCGCACCGCGGCGGACGACATCAACTGGCGCCGTTTCTTCGACATCAGCGAACTGGTCGGCCTGCGGGTCGAGCGCGGCGAGGTGTTCGAGGCCGTGCACGGCAAGGTCTTCCAGTTGCTCGAGGACGGTCTGCTCGATGGCCTGCGCATCGATCACGTCGACGGCCTGGCCGATCCGCGCGGCTATTGCCGACGCCTGCGCCGCCGCAGCGAGCGGATCCGCGCCCATCGCGGCGGCGCGCCGATGCTGCTGTACGTTGAGAAGATCCTCGGTGGCGAGGAGCGCCTGCCCGAGGATTGGCTGTGCGACGGCACCACCGGCTACGACTTCATGAACCAGGTCAGCCTGTTGCAGCACGATCCGCGCGGCGAACGACCGTTGCGCGAACTCTGGCAGCGGGTCAGCGGACGCCCGGAGGCGTTTCTCGACGAGGTCTACCAGGCTCGCCAACTGGTCCTGGCGGGAAGCCTCGCCGGTGACCTGGAGAACCTCGCCCAGGGTCTTTTGCGGGTGGCGCGGGCCGACCTGGCCAGCCGCGACCTGACCCTGGGCGGTATCCGCCGCGCGCTGTTCCAGTTGCTCGCGCGCTTTCCGGTCTACCGTACCTACGCCGGGGCCTGCGGTCGCTCGGTGCAGGATCGCGAGGTGTTCCGCTATGCCGCAGAGGCGGCCCGCGAGGATCTCGACGAAGCCGACCGGGCGGTCCTCGACCATCTCGAACGCTGGCTCGGCGGGCAGCCGCTGCGCGAGCTGCCGCCCGGTCCGCTGCGGCGCCTGCGCGGCGAGTTGCTGGCGCGCTTCCAGCAGTTGAGTTCGCCGACCGCCGCCAAGGCCGTGGAGGATACCGCCTGCTATCGCTCGGCGGCCCTGCTCTCGCGCAACGACGTCGGCTTCGACCCGCAGCGCTTCGCCGCTTCCGCCGAGGAATTCCATGCCGCCTGCGAAGCCAGGCGCCTGGCCAGCCCGCGCGCCCTGCTGGCCACCGCCAGCCATGACCACAAGCGCGGCGAGGACGCCCGCGCCCGTCTTGCGGCGCTCAGTGAACTGGCGCCCTGGTTCGCGCGTAACGTCGAGCACTGGCAAAGCCTGGCCACGCCGTTGCGCCGCGACCTCGCCGAGGGGCCGGCGCCGAGTCCCGGCGACGAGCTGATCCTGTTCCAGGCCCTGCTCGGCAGTTGGCCGCTCGACGCGCCTTGCGACGGCGCCGCCCTGGACCAAGCGTTCCTCGCGCGGATGCGCGAATGGCAATGCAAGGCCTTGCGCGAAGCCAAGCTGCGCACGCGCTGGACCGCGCCCGACGAAGACTACGAGCGCGCCTGCGCCGACTATCTGGAACAGCTCCTGCGCGCGCCACTGGCCCAGGCCCTGCGCCAGTCGCTGGGCAACGCGGCGGCGCGACTGATGCCGGCCGGGGCCCTGAATGGCCTCGCCCAATGCCTGCTGCGCCTGACCTGCCCGGGTATCCCCGATCTCTACCAGGGGCGCGAGTACTGGGACTTCAGCCTGGTCGACCCGGACAACCGGAGGCCGGTGGACTTCGCCCGGCACGCCGCCGCCCTGGCCGCGCCGACGCCCTTCCCGGAACTGCTGGAGCACTGGCGCGACGGTCGCATCAAGCAGACCCTGATCGCCCGCGTGCTGGGGCTGCGGCGGATGCAGCCGGGCCTGTTCCGCGACGGCGACTACCTGCCCCTGGAGGTCAGCGGCGAGCATGCCGAGCGGGTCCTGGCCTTCGCCCGGCGCAGTCGTCACGGTTGCCTGCTGGTGGTGGTCCCGCGCCTGGCCTGCGCCCTGCTCGGCCACGCCACGCAGCCGCAGGTGCCGGCCGAGGCCTGGGGCGACACCTGCCTCCTGCTGCCGCCGAGTCTCTCCGAATGCACCTACAGCGGCCTGTTTTCCACCATGCCGCTGCCCAGCGACGGGCACCTGAGCCTGTCCGAAGTGCTCGCCGACTTTCCCGTCAACCTGCTTTACCGCCTCGCCCAGGAGGACACCCCATGAGCGCCGACGAAAAACGCATACGAGAGTTCGCCTACCAGATCTGGGAATCCGAGGGCTGCCCCGACGGCCAGGCCGAACGCCACTGGGCCATGGCCCGGCAACTGGCCGAAGCGGAAGCCGCCGCGGCGGCACCGAAGAAGACCCGCGGTCGGGCCAAGGCCGCCAAGGAAACCCCGGCCCTGCTGCAAGCGCCGGCCGCCAAGCCGCGCAAGCCGAGGGCCGCGTCCCCGGCGCGGCCCGCCAGCGAAAAACCGGCGGCGGCCAAGCCGCGCAGCCGCCGCAAGCCCGAAGCGGGCGAATGAGGAGTCCAGTGCATGAGCAGAAAGCGTAGCCCCGCTCCTTCGCGGATCAGCGAAGGGCACCCCTTCCCCCTTGGCGCCACCTGGGACGGCCTCGGCGTCAATTTCGCGCTGTTCTCGGCCCACGCGACCAAGGTCGAGCTGTGCCTGTTCGACGCGCGCGGGGAAAAGGAGATCGAGCGCATCGAATTGCCCGAGTACACCGACGAGATCTGGCACGGCTACCTGCCCGACGCCCACCCGGGGCAGATCTACGGCTACCGGGTGCACGGTCCCTACGAGCCGGATGCCGGCCACCGCTTCAATCCCAACAAATTGCTCCTCGATCCCTACGCCAAGCAGTTGGTCGGCCGCCTGCGCTGGTCCGAGGCGCTGTTCGGCTACACCATCGGCTCGGCCGACGCCGACCTCAGCTTCGACGAGCGCGACAGCGCGCCCTTCGTGCCCAAGTCGAAGGTCATCGATCCGGCCTTCACCTGGGCCGAGCGCCCGCCGGTACGCGTCCCCTGGGACCGCACGGTGATCTACGAAGCCCACCTGCGCGGCCTCAGCATGCGCCATCCACAGGTCCCGGAGGCGGTTCGCGGGACCTTCGCCGGGCTGATGAACGCCGACCTGCTGGCGCACATCCGCCGGCTCGGGGTGACCAGCGTCGAGCTGCTGCCGATCCACGGCTTCGTCGACGACAAGCACCTGCTGGAAAACGGCATGAGCAACTACTGGGGCTACAACAGCATCGCCTTCTTCGCCCCGCACCCGGCCTACCTCGCCAGCGGCCAGGTCAACGAGTTCAAGGAGATGGTCGCGCACCTCCACGACGCCGGACTGGAGCTGATCCTCGACGTGGTCTACAACCACACCGCGGAAGGCAACGAGCTGGGTCCGACCCTGTGCATGCGCGGCATCGACAACGCCTCGTACTACCGCCTGATGCCCGACCAGCGCCGCTACTACATCAACGATTCCGGCACCGGCAACACCCTCGACCTCAGCCACCCCTGCGTGTTGCAGATGGTCACCGACTCGCTGCGCTACTGGGCCACGGAGATGCGCGTGGACGGCTTCCGCTTCGACCTGGCGACCATCCTCGGCCGCCATCCGGACGGTTTCGACGAGCGCCACGGCTTCCTCGTCGCCTGCCGCCAGGACCCGGTGCTGAGCAAGTGCAAGCTGATCGCCGAACCCTGGGATTGCGGCCCCGGCGGCTACCAGGTAGGCGGCTTCCCGCCCGGCTGGGCGGAATGGAACGACCGTTTCCGCGATTGCGTGCGCGCCTACTGGCGCGGCGACGACGGCATGCTGCCGGAACTGGCGCGACGCCTAACCGCCTCCGGCGATCTCTACGACCAGCGTGGACGGCGGCCCTACGCGTCGGTGAACTTCGTCACCGCCCACGACGGTTTCACCCTGCGCGACGTGGTTTCCTACGATCACAAGCACAACGAGGCCAACGGCGAGAACAACGCCGACGGCAGCGACCACAACCTGTCCTGGAACCACGGCTGCGAGGGCCCCACCGACGACCCGGAGATCCGCGCCCTGCGCCTGCGCCAGATGCGCAACCTGCTGTCCACCCTGCTGCTGTCCCAGGGCACCCCGATGCTGGTCGCCGGCGACGAGTTCAGCCGCACCCAGCAGGGCAACAACAATGTCTATTGCCAGGACAACGAACTGGGCTGGATCGACTGGCGGCTGGACGACGAGGGCCGTTCGCTGCTGGCCTTCACCCAGCGCCTGCTGGCCCTGCGCCAACGCTATCCGATCCTGCGCAGGGGGCGCTTCCTGGTCGGCGAGTACAACGAGGCGCTGGGTGTCAAGGACGTCACCTGGCTGGCGCCCGGCGGCGAGGAGATGACCGAGGAACACTGGCACGACGAGCACGCCCGCTGTCTCGGCGTGCTCCTCGATGGCCGCGCGCAACCCACCGGGATCCTGCGCAGCGGTGAGGATGCCACCCTGCTGCTGATCCTCAATGCCTACCACGACGCGGTGTCCTTCCGTCTTCCCGAGGTGGCCGAAGGCAGCGGCTGGACCTGCCTGCTGGATACCCAGCGGCCGGAGGACCCGCTCGGCGAACGCTACCCGTTCGCCAGCGAGTTCCTGGTCGGCGGCCGCAGTTTCCTGCTGTTCGAGCTACAACCGCCGGGCGCCGGAGCGGAAGGATGAACGGCGGGGAAAAAAGCTGAACCGCCCCGGCACCTCCAGTCGGAACCTGTAGGTGCCGCACGCGGCGCCCGCACATCCACCCTACACAGGAGGACAGCATGAAGATCAGCGACATCATGACCCGCAACGTCCAGGTCGCCGACCCGCAGCAGAGCATCCGCGAGGCGGCCGCCACCATGGCGAGGATCGACAGCGGCGCCCTGCTGGTCGGCGAAGGCGACCGCCTGGTCGGGATGATCACCGATCGCGACATCGCCATCCGCGCGGTGGCCGGCGGCCTGTCCGGGGATACCCCGCTGGGCCGCATCATGAGCGGCGACATCCACTATTGCTTCGAAGACGAAGACGTCCAGCACGTGGCCCGCAACATGGCCGACATCCAGATGCGCCGCCTGCCGGTGCTCAACCGCGAGAAGCGGCTGGTCGGCGTGGTTTCCCTGGGCAACATCGCCAGCTGCCGCGACCAGGCCTCCAGCGCCACCGTCCTGCAGGGCGTCGCCCAGGCCCACTACTGAGCCTTTCTTCCACCCGGCCCGCCTTTGCCGTACCGGCCGAGGCCGGGCCCCAACCGGGAGAACGCCATGAAAGCCGTGGTATTCCATGACATCGGCGACATCCGCCTGGAAGACGTGGCGGAGCCGCGCCTGCAGGAGCCCACCGACGCCATCGTGCGGCTGACCGCCTCGGCGATCTGCGGCACCGACCTGCACTTCGTCCGTGGCAGCGTCGGCGGCATGCGTCCGGGAACCATCCTCGGCCATGAGGGCGTGGGCATCGTCGAGGCGCTCGGCGACGAAGTGCGCAACCTTCAGGTCGGCGACCGGGTGGTGATTCCCTCGACCATCGCCTGCGGCAATTGCGTGTATTGCCGAGCCGGCTACTACGCCCAGTGCGACGTCGCCAACCCCGGCGGCAGCCAGGCCGGCACCGCGTTCTTCGGCGGTCCCCGGGCCAACGGCGGCTTCCATGGGCTGCAAGCCGAGAAAGCGCGGATTCCCTATGCCAACATCGGCCTGATCCGCCTGCCCAGCAGCATCAGCGACGACCAGGCGATACTCCTGTCGGACATCTTCCCCACCGGTTACTTCGGCGCCGAACTGGCCGGTATCGCCCCCGGCAACACCGTCGCCGTGTTCGGCTGCGGTCCGGTGGGCCAGTTCGCCATCGCCAGCGCGTTGCTCCTCGGCGCCGCCAGGGTGTTCGCCATCGACCGCCACCCGGACCGCCTGCACATGGCCCGCCAGCAAGGCGCCGAAGTGATCGACTTCGAGCGCGAGGATCCGGTCCAGGCCCTGCGCTGGCTGACCGCCGGGATCGGCGTGGACCGCGCCATCGACGCCGTCGGCGTGGACGCCGAGCACAGCCATGGCACCGCCACCCCGGCGCCGCGCCAGGAGGGCACCAGCTGGAGTCCCGGCAACGCCCCCGCACAGGCCCTGGAGTGGGCGGTGCAGGGCCTGGCCAAGGCCGGCACCCTGTCGATCATCGGCGTCTACGCCGAAGACTCGCGGCAGTTTCCCATCGGCCTGGCGATGAACCGCAACCTGACCATCCGCATGGGCAACTGCCACCACCGCAAGTACATTCCGCTGCTGCTCGAACATGTGCTCAGCGGACGCATCGACCCGGCGAAGATCCTCACCCAGGTGAAGCCGATCGGCGACGCCATCGAGGCCTTCGAAGCCTTCGACCGCCGCGAGACCGGCTGGATCAAGGTCGAACTGGTGCCGCAGAAGCGCCAGGTCGAGGGCAGCGAGGAACGCCTCGACGAACGCGCGGTGGACGAACTGGCGCGCCGGCCGACGCCGGAAAGCGGCGCCCGGGGGTGATGCATGAGCGCACCGGCACGCCTGCGCATCGGCATTTCCGGCTGGCGCTACGCCCCCTGGAGAGGCGACTTCTATCCCGAGGGGCTGCGCCAGAAGGACGAACTGCGCTTCGCCTCGCGGGCGGTGAACAGCATCGAGATCAACGGCACCTTCTACGCCCTGCAGACGCCCGAGCGCTTCCGCGGCTGGGCCGAGGACACCCCCGAGGACTTCGTTTTCAGCGTCAAGGCCCGCGTTACATCACCCACGTGCGGCGCCTGCGCGAGATCGACGAGCCGCTGGCGAACTTCTTCGCCTCCGGCCCCCTCGCCCTGCGCCAGCGCCTCGGCCCGTTCCTCTGGCAGTTCCCGCCGAGCATGCGCTTCGACCGCGAGCTGTTCGCCGATTTCCTCGCCCGCCTGCCGCGCGACGGCGCCGCCGCGCAGAAGCTCGCCCGGCACAGCGCCGCGCGCCTGCACCGCGAGGGCTACCTCGACGGCGATCCGGCGCAGCGCCTGCGGCATGCCGTGGAAATCCGCCATGAGAGCTTCGTCGACCCGACGTTCATCGAGCTGCTGCGCGAATACCGGGTGGCCCTGGTGGTGGCCGATACCGCCGGCAAGTGGCCGCTGCTCGGCGACGTCTGCGCCGACTTCCTCTACCTGCGCCTGCATGGCGACAAGGAGCTGTACCGCAGCGGCTACTCGGAAGCGGCCCTGGGCCAGTGGCAGGCACGGATCCGCGCCTGGGCCGGCGGCGGCCAGGCCGACGACCTGCGCCGGGCCAGCCAGGACGCCCCGGCGAAGGCGACGGCGCGCGACCTGTACTGCTACTTCGACAACGACGTCAAGGTGCGCGCACCTTACGACGCCCGGCGCCTCCTGCAGCTGCTGGAACTCGACGGCGGCCTGCGCACGGTGCCCGGACAGTTGCCCGATGACCTGCGGGAGAGTGCCGCATGATCCTGCCGCGCCTGCAGGTGCTGACGGTGAACACCCACAAGGGTTTCAACCCGTTCAATCGGCGCTTCATCCTGCCGGAGTTGCGCGAAGCGGTGCGCAGCGTCGGTGCCGACCTGGTGTTCCTCCAGGAGGTCCTCGGCTCCCATAGCCTGCACGCCGCGCGCCTGCCGTCCTGGCCGCCGGCGCCGCAATACGAGTATCTGGCCGACAGCATGTGGCCGCAGTTCGCCTACGGGCGCAACGCGGTGTATCCCGAAGGCCACCATGGCAATGCCGTGCTCTCCAAGCATCCGATCCTCGCCCACCGCAACCTCGACGTCTCGGTGGCGGGCAACGAGGAACGCGGCCTGTTGCATGCGGTGATCGACATCGGCCGTCCGCTGCACGCGGTCTGCGTGCACCTGGGATTGCGCGAGGCGCAGCGCCAGCGCCAGTTGCAACTGCTCTGCGAGCTGGTGGCGGGCCTGCCGGAGCGCGAGCCGGTGGTGGTCGCCGGCGACTTCAACGACTGGCGCCAGCGCGCCGACCGCCTGCTCGCCGGTTGCGGCCTGCGCGAAGTCTTCGTCGGCGCCCAGGGCCGGCCGGCGCGCAGCTTCCCGGCGCGCTGGCCGGTGCTGCCGCTGGACCGCATTTACCTGCGCAATGCCCGCGGGCGCCAGCCGCGCATCCTCTCGCGGCGGCCCTGGTCGCACCTGTCCGACCACCTGCCGCTGGCGGTGGAGGTGGAGCCATGAACTTCCCCTGGCGCGACGGCAACCGCGTAGAACTGCTGATCAACGGCGAAGAGTACTTTCCGCGCCTGTTCCAGTGCATCGCCGAGGCGCGCCGGGAGATCCTCCTGGAAACCTTCATCATCTTCGAGGACGAGGTCGGCCGGCAGTTGCAGGAAGCCCTCAGCGCCGCCGCCGAGCGCGGTGTCGAGGTGCAGGTCACGGTGGACGGCTACGGCACCGCCTCGCTCAGCCCGGACTACCTGGCCAGGCTGACCGCCTCCGGGGTCCGCGTGCACCTGTTCGACCCGCGCCCGCGCCTGCTCGGCATGCGCACCAACCTGTTTCGCCGGTTGCACCGCAAGCTGGTGGTGATCGATCGCCGGCAGGCCTTCGTCGGCGGCATCAATTACGGCGAGGACCACCTGGTACGTCGCGGCAACATGGCCAAGCAGGACTACGCGGTGCGCGTCGAGGGCCCGGTGGTGCGCGATATCCGCCAGGCCTGCCTGGCGCTGCTCGAACCGGACGCCGACTACCCGCCGTTGCGGCCGTCGGGCGCCGGGCAGCCGGCGCGGGTGCGCCTGGTGATCCGCGACAACGACCAGTCCAGCGACGACATCGAGCGCGAGTACCTGCAGGCGATCCGCCAGGCGCGGCGACGCCTGCTGATCGCCAACGCCTATTTCTTCCCCGGCTACCGCCTGCTTCGCGAGCTGCGCGATGCGGCGCGCCGCGGCGTGCGCGTCGACCTGGTACTACAGGGCATGCCGGACATGCCGCTGGTGCGCCTGTGCAGCCGGCTGTTCTACGACTACCTGCTGCGCGAGGGCGTGCGTATCCACGAATACTGCCAGCGTCCGCTGCACGGCAAGGTCGCGGTGATCGACGACGACTGGTCGACCATCGGTTCGAGCAATCTCGATCCCCTCAGCCTGTCGCTGAACCTGGAGGCCAACCTGGTGATCCGCGACGTCGCCTTCAACGGCCAGCTCTACCAGCACCTGCGCGAGCTGGCGCGCCGCCACTGCCGGCGCATCAGCCGCCGCCACGCGAGGCGCGGCTACTGGTGGCGAGCGCCGCTGATTTTCCTCGGCTTCCACTTTTCCAGGAACTTTCCGGCTATCGCCGGTTGGGTACCCGCCCATCTGCCACGCCTGAAATCGCTGGAGCCGCGTCCGTCGCGGCGCTGGCAGGAACGCCAGGGCCAGCGGGGCAACCCATGAACGGCAGCGGTCACGAAGCCACCTCGACGCCGCCGCGCCGCTCTCACTGGCGCTGGCTGCGCAGGCTGCTGACCCTGGCGTTCTTCGTGCTGGTCCCGGTGCTGCTGTTCCTGCTGGTGAAGAATCTCGACTGGCAGGAAGTCCGCCACGCCCTCGGCGAGTATCGCCCCGCGACCCTGTTCCTCGGACTGCTGCTGGCGGCCGCCGGCTATACGGTGTTCAGCAGCTTCGACCTGCTCAGCCGCTACTACATCGGCCACTCGCTGCCCAAGCGGCGGGTCTTCACCGTGGCGTTCGTGTGCAATGCGTTCAACCTCAACCTGAGTTCCTGGGTCGGCGCCGTGGCGCTGCGCTATCGCCTGTACAGTCGGCTCGGCCTGGACATCGCCGATATCACCCGGATCCTCACCTTCAGCCTGGTGACCAACTGGTTCGGCTACCTGCTGCTCGCCGGCATCCTGTTCAGCTGCGGCCTGCCGGCCTTGCCGCCGGGCTGGAAGCTCGGCAGCGACGGCCTGCGCCTGATCGGCGCCCTGCTCCTAGCGCTGGCCGCAGGCTACCTGCTGGCCTGCCGTTTCGCCCGACGCCGCGCCTGGGGCTGGCGCGAGCATCGGCTGACCCTGCCGTCCTGGCGGCTGGCGGCCCTGCAAGGCCTGCTCGGAGCGAGCAACTGGTCGCTGATGGCGCTCCTGCTGTACAGCCTGCTGCCGCACAGCGTGGATTACCCGAGCGTCCTGGCGATCCTCCTGATCAGCAGCATCGCCGGGGTCATCACCCATATCCCGGCCGGGCTCGGGGTGCTCGAAGCGGTGTTCATCGCCCTGCTCCAGGGGCGCCTGTCCCAGGGCGTGCTGCTGGCCGCGTTGATCGGCTACCGGGTGCTGTATTTCCTCCTACCCCTGGCGCTGGCCTGCGTGGTCTACCTGCTGTTGGAGCGCCGGGCGATCCGCCTGCGCCGCAAACAGCGCCGCCTGCACCAGGGCCAGGCCTGAATCAGCCGGCCGGACGCAGCAGCAGCGTGCCCAGCGGCGGCAGGTCGAGCACCAGCGACTGCGCCTGGCCATGGGCGCCGCACGACTCGCTGGAGACGCGGCCCTGGCTGCCTGCGCCGGAACCGGCGAACGCCTGGGCGTCGCTATTGAGCAGCACGTCCCAGTCGCCGCCTTGCGGTACGCCGATCCGATAGCCCTGGCGCGGCACCGGGGTAAAATTGTGTACCGCCAGCAGCGATGGCTCGCCGGCCGCGTGGCGCAGCCAGGCGTAGACACTGTTCGCCTGGTCGTCGCCGATCAGCCATTCGAAGCCGAGCGCCTCGCCGTCGCGCGCATGCAGTGCGGGGAGTTCGCGGTACAGCCGGTTGAGGGCCGCCACCAGGTCCTGTACGCCCTGATGCTCCGGATAGCGCAGCAGGTACCAGTCCAGTTCGCCGTCGTGGTTCCACTCGCGCCACTGGCCGAACTCGCATCCCATGAACAGCAGCTTCTTGCCCGGGTGCGACCACATGAAGCTCAGGTACAGGCGCAGGTTGGCGAACTTCTGCCAGCGGTCGCCGGGCATCTTGTCCAGTAGCGAGTGCTTGCCATGTACCACCTCGTCGTGGGAGATCGGCAGGATGAAATGCTCGGAGAAGGCGTAGAGCAGGCCGAAGGTCAACTGGTGGTGGTGATAGCGCCGGTGCAGCGGGTCTTCGCCGATGTACGCCAGGCTGTCGTGCATCCAGCCCATGTTCCACTTATGGCTGAAGCCCAGGCCGCCCTCCGCCACCGGACGGCTGACGCCGGGCCAGGCGGTGGATTCCTCGGCGATCACCAGCGCGCCGGGGGTTTCGCTGGCGACCACCTGGTTGAGGTGATGGAGGAAGTCGATGGCCTCCAGGTTCTCCCGGCCGCCATGGCGGTTCGGCAGCCATTCGCCTTCCTTGCGCGAATAGTCGCGATAGAGCATCGAGGCCACCGCATCCACCCGCAGGCCGTCGACGTGGTAGGTGCGCAGCCAGTGCAGCGCCGAGGCCAGCATGAAGCCGTGCACCTCGCTGCGGCCAAGGTTGTAGATGTAGGTATCCCAGTCCTGGTGGAAGCCTTCGAAGGGATGTTCGTACTCGTACAGCGCCGTGCCGTCGAAACGGCCCAGGCCGTGGGCGTCGGTGGGAAAATGCGCCGGCACCCAGTCGAGGATCACGCCGATGCCGGCCTGGTGGCAGGCGTCGACGAACGCGGCGAAGTCCTCCGGCGTGCCGTAGCGCGCGGTAGGGGCGAACAACCCGAGTGGCTGGTAGCCCCAGGAGCCGCCGAAGGGATGTTCCATCACCGGCATCAGCTCGATATGGGTGAAGCCGAGCTGGCGCACGTAGGGAATCAGCTCCTCCGCCAGTTCCGACCAGTGCGGCGGCCGGCCGTCGCGGTGGCGCCAGGAGCCGGCGTGGACTTCGTAGATCGACAGCGGTGCCGCATAGCCCTGGCGCTCCGCGCGCCGAGCCAGCCAGTCCTGGTCGCGCCACTCGTGGCGCAACGCCGCGCAGGTCTTCGAAGCGGTTCCGGGCGGCGTCTCGCAGGCCAGCGCCAGGGGGTCGGCCTTCAGCGGCAGGAGGCCGTCGTGGCCCTGCAACTCGTACTTGTACAGTTCGCCCTCGCCGAGGCGCGGGACGAACAGTTCCCAGACGCCGGATGGATAGCGTCGTCGCATCGGGTGACGACGCCCGTCCCAGCCGTTGAAATCGCCGACCACCGAGACGCGCACGGCGTTCGGCGCCCAGACCGCGAAGCGCACGCCCTCCACGCCTTCGTGACGGGTCAGTTGCGCGCCCAGGCAGGAGGCCAGTTGGCGGTGGTTGCCTTCGGCGAACAGGTAGAGGTCGAGTTCGCCGAGCAACGGCCCGAAGGCATAGGGGTCTTCGCTTTCCTGCACGCCGTCCGGCCAGTGCACGCGCAGGCGGTAGCGCGGTGGCAGGCGCTCCAGGTGGCGCTGGAACAAGCCGCTGCCGGGGTCGCTCTGCTCCAGTTCGGCGAGCGTCGCGCCGTCTTCGTCGAGCAGCTCGACGCGCTGCGCGCCGGGCAGGTAGGCGCGCAGCACGCCGCCTTCGCCGCCGGGGTCGCGCTGCGGGCCGAGGAAGGCGAATGGATCGCCCTGCAGGCCGCGCTGCAGCTTGTCCAGCTCCAGTTGCCAGCGTTCGCGTTCGGACATCGGTTCGCTCATCGGTTCTTGCCCTTCAGGAGGTGTTCGGTGAGTTCGGCCAGACCGGCGAGAGGCACTTCCAGCCAGTCGGGGCGGTAGTCGGCTTCGTAGAGCAGTTCGTAGGCGGCCTTTTCCAGGCAGGCCAGGGCCAGCGCCGCCCCCTCGCCTTCGCGACCGTGCCAGGCGTGCATGAGACCCGCCGCGGCGGCCCGATAGCCGGCCAGGAAGGCGTCGCGGGCTTCGCTGCGATAGCGCATGGCGACCTTGCGCCGGGCGCTGTCGGCCTGTTCCGAGCTATCGGTGCTCTGCGCGTTGCGCAGGACCATCGCCGCCGCGTAGTCGAACGAGCGCAGCATGCCGCCGACGTCCTTCATCGGACTGTGGCGCTGGCGGCGCTCTTCCAGGCTGCGCGCCGGCTCGCCCTCGAAGTCGATGAAGCGTGCGTCGCCCTGGACCATCAGCACCTGGCCCAGGTGCAGGTCGCCGTGAACCCTGATCAGCAGCCCGCCGGCTGCCTGCCGGGCCAGCAGCGGCAGGCGTTCGAGCAGCGCCGGCAGGCGTTCCAGCAGGCGCCGCGCCTGTTCCGCCGCCTCGCCCTGCAACGGCCGTGGCGGCTCGCTCAGGCGTTTGCCGGCTTCGCGCAACTGTTCGGCGATGCGCAGCGCCCAGGCCTGGACGCTGGCTTCGTCGCTCTCGCGGCTGCCGAAGGCCGGATCGTCCGACTCGCCGGCCAGTACGCTGTGCATCTCGCCGAGCCGGGCGCCGAGGTTGGCGGCGAAGCCGCGCAGTTCGGCGAGGCTGTCGTATTGCCCTTCGAGCGCCTCGCTGGCCGCGGATATCTCGTCGCGCACGGCTCGTTCCAGGTTGTCCAGGGTCCAGTTCCAGGCGTCGCCCTGGTTGTTCAGGTAGCCCTGCAGGATCATCAGCGTGTGCGGCTCGCCATCCGCGCCGACCCGCCGTACCTCGCCGAGCAACGGGGCGATGCCGGGGTAGCCGTGGCGGGTCAGGTAGCCGCCGACCTCGATTTCCGGGTGCAGCCCCGGAAGGATCTTGCGCAGCACCTTGAGGACCATGCGCTCGCCGAAGCGGATCGAGCTGTTGGACTGCTCCACCGAGAACGGCAGGACGTCTTCGTCGGCGATGTCGTCCATTTCCGCCAGTCCCGCCGCCGGGATGAACTGGATCTCGCCGTCGCCGTGGGCGATCACCGCCTCGGCGCGGAGTTGCGCGAGGACCTTGCGGGCGAACAGCGGCAGGCTGGCGGCGTCGGTCAGCAGGCCGACCTTGCGACCGCGCCGCAGGCGCGCCAGGGCCAGCAACTGAGGCAGGCTGTCGCCGCGCTGGTCGGCGTCGAGGAAGCCCAACGGCAACTGGTAGCGCAGCCCGTCGATCTCCACTTCGCACAACGCACAGCGCGGCTCCGCCTCGTCCAGCGGAACGATGTAGCAGAGCCGTGGCTGGCCTTTCTCGCCGGCGAACCAGCGGCGCTTCGGCAGGTAGGCCGGCAGCGTCTCGCCTTCCAGGATGTTCCGCGATGCGCCCTGCAGCAGCTCGCCGAGGCGCTGCTTGACCACCAGGGTCGGCAGTTCCGGCAGGCGCTCGTCGGCGGCCACGTGCCAGCTCGGCATCTGCGTCGCGTCGGCCAGGTAGAACCAGTAGAAGCCGTAGGGCGGCAGGGTCAGCAGGTAGGTCAGCTCGCCGATCGGCGGGAACGACATGCCGCCGATCATCTCCACCGGCACCTTGCCGGCATGGCTGGCGAGGTCCAGTTCCACCGCCTGGGCCGCGCGCGACAGGTTGGCCACGCAGAGGATGCTGTCCTGCCGTTCGCCCTCGGCGTATTCGCGCAGGTAGGCGAGGATCCGTCGGTTGCTCGGCGCGAGCATCTTCAGGCTGCCGCGGCCGAAGGCCTTCTGCTGGCTGCGCACGGCGAGCAGGCGGCGCATCCAGTTGAGCAGCGAATGCGGGTCGCGCGCCTGCGCCTCGACGTTGATCGTCTGGTAGCCGTACAGCGGGTCGAGAATCGGCGGCAGCACCAGCTTCGCCGGGTCGGCGCGGGAGAAGCCGCCGTTGCGGTCCACCGACCACTGCATCGGGGTCCGCACGCCGTCGCGGTCGCCGAGGTAGATGTTGTCGCCCATGCCGATCTCGTCGCCGTAGTACAGGGTCGGCGTGCCCGGCATCGACAACAGCAGGCTGTGCAGCAGCTCGATGCGCCGCCGGTCACGCTCCACCAGCGGCGCCAGGCGCCGGCGGATGCCCAGGTTGAGGCGCGCGCGGCGGTCGGCGGCATAGTGGTTCCAGAGATAGTCGCGCTCGTCGTCGGTGACCATCTCCAGGGTCAGCTCGTCGTGGTTGCGCAGGAAGATCGCCCATTGGCAATTGGCCGGGATGTCCGGGGTCTGGCGCAGGATGTCGGTGATCGGATAGCGATCCTCCTGGGCGATGGCCATGTACATGCGCGGCATCAGCGGGAAGTGGAAGGCCATGTGGCATTCGTCGCCCTCGCCGCCATCCTCGCCGCCGAAGTACGGCCGGGTGTCTTCCGGCCACTGGTTGGCCTCGGCCAGCAGCATGCGGTCGGGATAGTGCGCGTCCAGCTCGGCGCGGATGCGCTTGAGCACCTGGTGGGTCTCCGGCAGGTTCTCGCTGCTGGTGCCGTCGCGTTCGATCAGGTAGGGAATCGCGTCCAGGCGCAGGCCGTCGACGCCCATGTCCAGCCAGTAGCGCATCACCCCGAGCACCTCGCGCAGGACCTGCGGGTTGTCGAAGTTCAGGTCCGGCTGGTGGGAATAGAAGCGGTGCCAGTAGTACTGTTGGGCTACCGGGTCCCAGGTCCAGTTGGACTGCTCGGTGTCGATGAAGATGATCCGCGTACCCTGGTATTTCTCGTCGCTGTCCGACCAGACGTAGTAGTCGCGGGCGCGCGACCCCTTCTTCGCGTGGCGGGCGCGGATGAACCAGGGATGCTGGTCGGAGGTGTGGTTGATCACCAGCTCGGTAATCACCCGCAGACCGCGTCGATGGGCCTCGGCGATGAACCGGCGGGCGTCGGCGAGGCTGCCGTAGTCGCTGTGCACGCCACGGTACTGGGCGATGTCGTAGCCGTCGTCGCGGCGTGGCGACGGGTAGAACGGCAGCAGCCAGAGAGTGTTCACGCCGAGGTCGGCGATGTAGTCGAGCTTCTCGATCAGCCCGGCGAAGTCGCCGATGCCATCGTTGTTGGCGTCGTAGAAGGATTTCACGTGGACCTGGTAGATCACCGCGTCCTTGTACCATTGCGGGTCGTTGAGAAAGACCGGTTTCTCGCGTCTGGCCATGGGTTTCTCCTTATGCGTCGACGCGCCGCACGCGCCAGATGCCGAACGGCAGGTGCCAGGGTTCGATGCGCATCCACTGGACCTTGCCGTGCCAGACCCAGCGATGCCCGTTCATCAGGTCCTCGCCCTGGAGGCTGGCGTCGTCGGGCAGGCCGAACTCCCACAGCGGCAGTTCGAAATGCGCCTCCTGGGCTTCGTGCGGGTCCAGGCAGACCGCCACCAGGACGAAGTTGGCGAGGTCCGCGGTGCGCTTGCCGAAATACAGGATGCGGTCGTTCCAGGCGTTGTAGGCCTGGAACCCGAGGTGCGTCTGCAATGCCGGGTTTTCCCGGCGGATGCGGTTGAGCCGGGCGATCTCGGCGACGATGTTGCCCGGCGCCTGGTAGTCGCGCGGACGCAACTGGTATTTCTCCGAGTCGAGGTACTCCTCCTTGCCCGGCAAGGCCGCCGCCTCGCACAGCTCGAAGCCGGAGTACATGCCCCACAGCCCCGACCCCATGGTCGCCAGGGCGGCACGGATGAGGAAGCCGGGGCGGCCGGAGCGTTGCAGGAACCAGGGATTGATGTCCGGGGTGTTGACGAAGAAGTTCGGCCGGTAGCAGTCGCGCCAGGGTGGCTGGTTGAGTTCGGCGAAGTACTCCGCCAGTTCCTGCTTGTCGTTGCGCCAGGTGAAATAGGTGTAGCTCTGGCTGAAGCCGACCTTGCCCAGGCGCGCCATCATCGCCGGGCGGGTGAACGCCTCGGAAAGGAAGATCACCTGCGGATGGCGGCCGCGCACTTCGGCGATCAGCCACTCCCAGAACGGCAGTGGCTTGGTGTGCGGGTTGTCGACGCGAAACAGCGTCACGCCCTGCTCGACCCAGCCCAGCACCACGTCGCGCAAGGCTTCCCACAGGCTCGGCAGGGCCTGTTCGGCGTAGAAGTCGACGTTGACGATGTCCTCGTACTTCTTCGGCGGGTTCTCCGCGTAGCGCAAGCTACCGTCCGGACGCCAGGCGAACCAGCCGGGATGCTCGCGCAGCCAGGGGTGGTCGGGGGAGCACTGGATGGCGAAGTCCAGCGCCAGTTCCATGCCGTGCTCGCGCACCGCAACGAGCAGCCGGCGGAAATCCTCGCGGTCGCCCAGTTCGGGATGGATCGCCTCGTGGCCGCCCTCCTCGCTGCCGATCGCATACGGGCTGCCGGGGTCGCCGGCCTCGGCACGCAAGGAATTGTTGCGGCCCTTGCGATGGGTGCGGCCGATGGGGTGGATCGGCGGGAAATAGAGAACGTCGAAGCCCATCGCGGCGATCTGCGGCAGGCGCCGGATCACGTCGTCGAAGGTACCGTGGCGTGTCGGGTCGCCGCTTTCCGAGCGAGGAAACAGCTCGTACCAACTGGCGAAGCGCGCCAGCGGTCGCTCCACCTCCACCGGGTATTCGCGGCTGCGCACCAGGTGCTCGCGCGGGCCGACCAGACGCAACAGTTCGCCGGTCTGCGCCGCCAGCCACAGCGCCACCCGCTCCTCGACGCTCTGGCAGGCCTGCAGGCGTTCGGCCAGCGGCGCACAGGCGGCGGCGATCTCCGGACCGCCGCGCTCGGCGCAGCGCTGCAGCAGTTCGTCGCCCTCGCGCAGCTCCAGGTCCAGCGGCAGGCGTGCGCCATGCTTGGCACGCAATTCGCGGCGGTAGCCGGCAAAACGGTCGATCCAGGCCTCGATACGGAAGTACAGGCGGCCGCAGGGCGGCGTGCGCAACTGCGCGCTCCAGAAATCGTTGCCTTCGGGCAGCAGCGGCAGGCGCCGCTCCGCGGTTTCCCCGACACGCCGCCAGACCACCTCGGCACCGAGTACCTCATGGCCATCGGCGAAGATTCGCGCGGCCAGGCGCAGGTCGCGGTCGCTCTCGGTCTTCGCGGGATAGGCGCCCTCTTCCACCACAGGGCTGACCGACTCGATGGCGATACGGGGCTGCTGGATGGCGATGACCAGCGGATCATCGTCGCTGTTGCGGACAATCGAACTCATCGAGGCGCGCTCCTCCGGGACGTGGGTTCGGCGATGGGTCGCGAGGCTTCCGCCGGCCTCGAATGGCCGGCGGCGCGGACGGTCATTGATTCCGAGCCCGCCGGCGACCGATTGGTTCAGGTTGATTTACCCAGCGGCTCGCCTCAGGCCTTGCGCCGCGAACGCGAGGCACCGGACTTGGCGCGACCCTTCGGGTCGGCCCCGGCCTTTTCGCTGCCCTTGTCCTTGCCGCCGCCGGCGCGGGAACGCAGGCTGCGCTTGAGCAGGTCGGTGAGATCGATGATGTCGGCGCCCTTGCCAGCCACCTCCTCCTCTTCCTCCACCGCGTGCAGCTGGCCCTTGGCGGCCTTTTCCTCGACCAGCTTCATGATCTTGTCGCTGAAGCTGTCCTTGTATTCGTCCGGCTCCCAGTGGGAGGCCATGTCCTCCACCAGGCGCTTGGCCATCTCCAGCTCGCGCTTGTCGAGTTTCGCCTCGGTGACGCTTTCGTCCAGCTCCAGGCCATCCAGGCTGCGCACCTGCGACGGCCAGCGCAGGGTGATCAGCACCAGGGCGTCCTGCAGAGGCCGCAGGAGCGCCAGGTGCTGGCGGGTGTGCAGGACGACGTTGGCCAGGGCGACCTTGCCGGTACGCTCCAGGGTCTCCCGGAGCAGCGCGTAGACCTTGCCTCCGCGCCGGTCGGGGGCCAGGTAGTACGGGGTATCGAAGTGCTGCAGGGGAATTTCCTGGCTATCGACGAAAGCGAAGATCTCGATGGTCTGGGTCGACTTGGGATGCGCCGCGCGGATTTCTTCCTCGCTCAGCACCACGTAGCGACCCTTTTCGTACTCCACGCCCTTGACGATGTTCTCGCGCTCGATCTCCTTGCCGGTGACCTTGTTCACCCGTTTGTAGCCGACCGGCTCCATGCTGCGCTGGTCGAGCCAGTCGAAATCGATGCCCTGCGACGAGGTCGCCGCCGACAGGCTCACCGGTATATGCACCAGGCCGAAGCTGATCGCGCCTTTCCAGATCGCACGCGCCATGCCGGTTTCCTCCTCTTGATGGTTACAGCGTGCCGCCGTCCGCGTAACGCACGCGGCCGTCGGCGGCGATGTCGGTGATACGCTGGAGCAGGTTGTCGGCGGCGGTCTCGGCGTCGCTCAGGCAGCTGCAACCCGGGGTCACTACCCACAGCATGCGTACCGCCGCGCCACGCCGCTTGGGCTGATAGAGGATCAGACCGACCGGCTGGCAGCGCTCCTGCATCGCGTCGGTCCAGGCGGTACAGGCGTCGAAGTCCTTGAACATGACGGAACTCTCCTCAATGGCTATCGGAAGATGGCGGCGAACGGTTCAGGCAGGCCAGGACATGCAGCACCAGTAGCGCCAGGACCGTCCCGAGCACCGCGGTACCCTGGTGACCGAGTCCGACCGCGACGCCTATGGCGGTGCTGGCCCAGAGACCCGCCGCGGTGGTCAGGCCCCTGACCCGGCTTTCCCGACCTGCCTTGAGGATGGTGCCGGCGCAGAGGAAGCCGATGCCGGCGACGGTGCCCTGGATCACCCGGCTCAGCGCGTCCGCCCCGCCACCCTGCAATTGCAGCGGCATGACGAACAGCGCCGCGCCGAGGGTTACCAGCATGTGCGTGCGCAGGCCGGCGGCCTTGCCGCTCTGCTCGCGCTCGTAGCCGAGTACCGCGCCGAGCGCCGCCGCCAGCAGCAGGCGCAACGCGGCGCGGGCGGTCTGCTCGAAGTCGGCGAGATCGGCGAACTCCTCGCCGAGGATCTTCCACAACGTCTCCCAGGCGCTCATCGGCGTTGTATCTCGCTGTAGCGCAGGGCACCGCAACGCAGGCAGCGCTCGCAGTCGAAGGTTTCCTCACCCAGTCGCAACGCCGGTTGCCGGCACCAGTCGCAACCGCCTATCAGGCAACGCAAGGTCATCCGGGTCCTCCCGCCGAATCGCTCGGCCAGCCGCCCTTTCCAGCTGTGACCGACGAGACGACGGGAAGGTGCGATCGGATTCGCCAGCGGCGCTCCTCAGGCGGGGATCGCCTTGGTCGCCGCCTCGCGCTGCCAGATCCGGTGCTGCATCAATGCCTGGCGCAGGCCGGGGAAGACATCGGTGGCCGTGGCGCCGAGCACCACGCCGGGGTCGCCAGGCAACGAAAGCTGGCTGGCCAGCGCCTGGGCATCGCCGGCGAAGGCCACTGGCTTCAGGTGCTTGTAGGCTTCCAGCAGGTAGTGCAGGCCGCGTCCGTCAGCGCCGATGGCCTGGCTGCTGGCCGCGCCGCCAGGCACGAAGACCGCGTCGAAGGCTACCGACGGCAGGCCGTCCCAGGTTCCCTCAGGGCTCAGTTCGGCGCCGTTTTCAGCCTGCACCGGCGAAGCGCTGGGCGCGATCAGCTTGGCGTCCGCGCCCTCCTGGCGGAGCGCGTCGCGCAGGTCGCTGACGTCGCTCTCGGCGACGCCGTCGGCGATCAGGATCGCCACCTTGCGCGAACGGATGTCGCCGGACAGCAGGTTCATCTGGCTCAGCGCCGGCGACGGCTTCGGCTGCGGTGCCGGGTTGGCCGGCGCGGCGAGCTGCACACCGACGTTCGCCGCGACCCTGGCGGCCAGTTGCGGATCGATGTTGAGGAGTATCTGGTTGACTTCGCGCTCACGGATCGATTGCCGCTCGACCTTGGACAGTTCGAAGCTGTAGGCGGCGACGATATGCGCCTGCTCGGCCTCGCTCATGCTGTGCCAGAACAATGCGGCCTGGCTGAAATGATCGGCGAAGGAGTCGGCGCGCTTGCGCAGCTTGCTGCCGCTGACCGGCTCGTGGTAGGTGGAGAAGCCGCCGTTGCGCGCCGCCGGCGGGGTTTCCTTCGGCCAGCCGCCGTCGATCGAGTTCGGTTCATAGGAAGCCCGGCCGCGGTTGATGGTCTGCCGGTGCGGCGCGTCGCGCTGGTTGTTGTGGAACGGACACAGCGGGCGGTTGATCGGGATTTCGTTGAAGTTCGGCCCGCTCAGGCGCAGCAGTTGGGTGTCGGTATAGGAGAACAGCCGACCCTGCAACAGCGGGTCGTTGGTGAAGTCGATTCCGGGGACCACGTGGCCGACGTGGAACGCCACCTGTTCGGTCTCGGCGAAGAAATTGTCGGGGTTGCGGTTGAGTACCATCCGCCCCACCACCCTTACCGGCACCAACTCCTCGGGCACCAGCTTGGTGGGGTCGAGCAGGTCGAAGTCGAAGCTGTCCTGCTGGTTCTCCGGGATCACCTGCAGGCCCAGCTCCCATTCGGGATAGTCGCCCTTCTCGATGTCCTCCCAGAGGGTCCGCCGGTTGAAGTCGGGGTCCTTGCCGGCGAGCTTCTGCGCCTCGTCCCAGACCAGCGAGCAGGTCCCGGACTTCGGTCGCCAGTGGAACTTGACCAGCACGCTCTCGCCGGCCGCGTTGACCAGGCGGAAGGTGTGCACGCCGAAGCCCTGCATGTTGCGGTAGGCGATCGGAATGGCGCGGTCGGACATCAGCCACATGACCATGTGCGCCGACTCCGGGGTCAGCGAAACGAAGTCCCAGAAGGTGTCGTGGGCAGACGCTCCGGTGGGAATCTCGTTGTGCGGCTCGGGTTTCACCGCATGGACGAAGTCGGGGAACTTGATCGCATCCTGGATGAAGAATACCGGCATGTTGTTGCCGACTAGGTCGAAGTTGCCTTCGTCGGTATAGAACTTCACGGCGAAGCCGCGTACGTCACGCACCGTATCCGCGGACCCGCGCGGCCCCTGCACGGTGGAGAAACGCACGAAGACCGGGGTACGCTTGCCCGCCTCGGCGAGGAAGCCGGCCTTGGTCAGGTCGCTGAGGTCCTCGTAGGCCTCGAAGTAGCCATGCGCCGCCGAGCCACGAGCGTGGACCACGCGCTCGGGAATGCGCTCGTGGTCGAAGTGGGTGATCTTCTCGCGCATGATGAAGTCTTCGAGCAACGACGGTCCGCGCTCGCCGGCCTTCAGGGTGTTCTGGTTATCGGCGATGCGGGTGCCGGTATTGGTGCTCAGGGCCTCTCCGGTGGCGTCCTCGCGATAGGCCTCCAGCTGTTCCAGCTTGGCGTTGCTGTTGCCACGGTCGACGGTGTCGGTGCCGGCCGCCTGGCTGCGCTGCTCGTTGTTCTGCTCGCTCATCGGTTTCCTCTCCTCATCCTGGGCATGAAAATGGGGCGGATGCCTCCCTGCTCCGCCCCATTCACTTCACTGCGCGGTTATCAGTTCCCGCCGTGGCTGCGCTGGCCACCTTTCTTGCCAGCCTCGGAGGCCCGCTGCGGATCGTTCTTGAAGTTGCCGCCGCTGGCCTGGCCGCCCTTCTTGCCGGCCTCCGAAGCACGTTTCGGGTCTTCCGCGAAGTTGCCTTTACCACCTTGATGCTGTGCCATTTCTATTTCCTCCGAATAATCTCTTCAGAACAGATTTCATGGACGCATGCGTTGCGCATGCCCTAACTCTGAGAGGGTGTTTCGCCAGTGGTTCAGATTATTTTCAGCGAATGAAAGCGAAGCGCTTTGCCAGCATGTTTTGAGCGCAATCCATAGGGTTCAAAGATCCTTGCCTTATTCCATTGCCAGCATTGACAGGAATCCCCGAATTGCGTCAGATGAAAGCCCGCACATCTCGGAGGAGCACCATGAAACCCTACGAGCATCCGGCCTACAGCGATCCCATGGTAAGCAACGAAGAACCCGATCGCGATTGCCATGAATGGAATTTCGAACCGGGAGACAGTGATCAGGAACCCTACCCCGAATATCATGGAGCGAATACCGAAGAATGCCCAGGCGGAGGCACTTAATTATTCTTTTCTATTGCAACCCCTGACATTCCGATAGACCCATTCAATAATTAATCGTCGAACTTTAAAACAAATGGAACTCGCCATGGAAAACAGTGACGAAGTGCGATTCCAGCACTATTTCATTTCTCTCGTGGAACAGGTGGCGAAACCGCTTTTCGTCGACTCCTGCGAAGAGGCGCGCAGCTACGGCCTGGACTGCAACGTGGACCTCGACCTCGACGAGGACGGCCATCCTCGCCTGCGCCTGGAAGTCGGCGAGCCGGGAGGCGAGAAAAGCCACTACAGCCTGCTGGCGATTCCCGGCGAGCGGGTCATCCATCGCCAGTACCTGGCCGGGGCCCAGGAATGGCACAGCCTGCCGGCCGAGCTGGCGTCGATCAACCCGATGGTGCTGGACAGCGAGCTGGCGGTATTCTTCCGCCGCGCCTTCGACCTTCGCCTGGAGGGCCCCGAACGCCGTCACCCGGCCGGCTTCTGGTAAGGCCCTTCATAGCTTCCAGATATCCCGGGCGTATTCGCTGATCGTCCGGTCGGCGCTGAACCAGCCGATCCGCGCCACGTTGAGCAACGCCGAGCGCCACCAGCGATCGGGCTCGCGCCAGACTTCCTCGACCCGGCACTGCGCATGCCAGTAGGCCTCGAAGTCGGCGCAGAGCATGAAGCGGTCGTCGTGCACCAGGCCGTCCACCAGCCCTTCGTAGCGGCTGCGGTCGTCGGCCGAGAACAGCCCGCTGCGGATCGCCTCCAGGGCTTCCTCCAGCCGCGGCGAGGCCGCGATCACCCCGCCCATCTCCAGCTCCCCGGCCTGCCGGCGCTGCTCCACCTGCTGGGCGCTGAGGCCGAAGATGAACATGTGTTCCAGGCCGATCCGCTGGCTCATCTCGACGTTGGCGCCGTCCAGGGTGCCGATGGTCAGCGCGCCGTTGAGGGCGAACTTCATGTTGCTGGTCCCGGAGGCCTCGAGCCCGGCGGTGGAAATCTGCTCGGAGAGGTCCGCCGCGGGAATGATCGCCTCGGCCAGGCTGACGTTGTAGTTGGGCAGGAACACCAGCTTGAGCAGGCCGCGCACGGTGGGGTCGTCGTTGATGGTGCGGGCGATGTCGTTGGCCAGCTTGATGATCAGCTTGGCCTGGTGGTAGCTGGCGGCAGCCTTGCCGGCGAAGATCTTCACCCGCGGCACGCGGTCGGCGGTCGGGTCGTTGCGGATCTCCTGGTACAGCGCCACGGTGTGCAGCAGGTTGAGCAACTGCCGCTTGTATTCGTGGATACGCTTGATATGCACATCGAACAGCGCTTCCGGTTCGATCGCCACGCCGAGGCTGTCCAGCACCAGGCGCGCCAGGGCGGTCTTGTTCTGCCGACGCTGCTCGGCGAAGCGTGCCCGCAGCCTGGCGTCCTCGACGTGTTCCTCGAGGTCCGGCAGGCGCCGTTCCGGGGTGTCCAGCAGGTCGGCGCCGAGGGTCTCCACCAGCAGCTCGGTCAACCCCGGGTTGGCCTGGAACAGCCAGCGGCGGAACGACACGCCGTTGGTCTTGTTGCTGATGCGCTGCGGATAGAGGCGATGCAGGTCATGGAACACGGTTTCGCGCATCAGCTCGGTGTGCAATGCCGATACCCCGTTGATCTGGTGCGAACCGAGGAACGCCAGGTTGCCCATGCGCACCCGTCGGCCGTGGCCCTCCTCGATCAGGCTGACCGAACGCAACAGGTCGAAGTCGTGGATGTCCTGGGCACGCAGCGCGTCTATATGGAAGGCATTGATCAGGTAGATGATCTGCATGTGGCGCGGCAACAGGCGCTCCATCAGCGCCACCGGCCAGGATTCCAGGGCTTCCGGGAGCAGCGTGTGGTTGGTGTAGGACAAGGTCGCCACGCTCAGCGCCCAGGCGTCCGGCCAGGCCAGTTGGTGCACGTCCACCAGTTGCCGCATCAGCTCGGCGACGGCGATCGCCGGGTGGGTGTCGTTGAGCTGGATCGCCACCTGTTCCGGCAGGCTACGCAGGTCGTGATGATGGCGCAGGTGGCGGTCGAGCAGGTCCTGCAGCGAGGCTGAGACGAAGAAGTACTCCTGGCGCAGGCGCAGTTCCTGACCGGCCTCGGTGCTGTCGGCCGGATACAGCACCCGCGAGATGCTCTCCGCCTTGACCACGTCGACCACCGCGCCGATATGGTCGCCGGCGTTGAAACGGTCCAGTTGCAGGTCTTCCTCGGCGCGAGCGCGCCACAGGCGCAGGGTATTGACGCTGGCACGCCGCCAGCCGACGATCGGCGTGTCGTAGGCGATCGCCCGGATCCGCTCGTCCGGCCGCCAGATGGCTCGGCCACTGTGCTCGCTGTCGACCTGCACGCTGCCGCCGAAGTCGATGTAGTAGCTGACCTCGGGTCGTTCGAACTCCCAGGGATTGCCGAAATCCAGCCAGGTCTCGGTCTGCTCCTGCTGCCAGCCGTCGGTCAGCACCTGGCGGAACAGGCCATGCTCGTAGCGGATGCCATAGCCATGCGCGGGAATGTCGAGGCTGGCCATGCTTTCCATGAAGCATGCCGCCAGGCGTCCGAGGCCGCCGTTGCCGAGCGCCGCGTCCGGCTCCAGGGCAACGATCCGCTGCAGGTCGACGCCCAGCTCGGCAAGGGCCTGGCGGGTTTCCTCGAGCAGCCCGAGGTTGCCGAGGTTGTCCAGCAACAGGCGACCGATGAGGAACTCCAGGGACAGGTAGTAGACCCGCTTGCGCGCGGGCGCTTCACCTTGCGGGGTGGCCTCCTCCCAGTGGTCGATGATGTGGTCGCGCACCGCCAGGGCCACCGCTTCGAACCAGTCGTGCGGGCAGGCGGTGGATGGGTCGCGGCCGACGCTGTAGCGCAGTTTGGCGAGGATGCTGGCTTTCAGGGTCTGGACCGCACTTGGGGTCTGGTCTTGGCTGTCGGGCATCGCCGGGCTTCCTTCCGGCCCGCCGCTGCAGGCCGGTGCTTGCGGGGTTTTCTCAGGCGCTCTTGCGTACCGGCACGGCGGCCGCCGCGCTTTCCTGGCGCAGGCGGTCGAGCAGGTCGTGGCCGGCCAGGGTCAGGTGGTGGACCACCCATTGCTCCTGGCCGGTCCAGGAATGCTGGACGCTGCCGCAGAGCAGTTGCGCCTGGTTGAGCAACTGCAAGTGGTAGGCCACCGCCTCGCGGCAATGACCGGGTAGCTCGCGTGCTTCCCAGTGCTGGCCGAAGCCAAGGCTTTCCAGATGCTCCAGCAGATCCCTGATCAACCCCCAGTCGCGTTTCATCGGCATGCTCCTTGTCTGCGTCGCGGCCGGCCGTTCCGGCTACCTAGAAGCGGAGTCGCGGCGGCCGCGATGGTTCATTCTTTTTCGCCGGCGGCCCGCCTGTCCGCACGACGGAACCGCCGGGCGCCGGCGTCAGTCGGGAGGAATGCCGTTGCCAACGGTCGGTGTGCGGACTGGCGCGAGAGCTGGAGCGCAGCTTCACTGAGCAGTGACCTTTCCCGTATCCCGGCAGGAGCGCTCCGATGCAGGCTTTCATGGTTCATTTCTCAGACGCCGGACAACCCGGCCGGACCGTGCTCACCACTTTCGCGCCAACCCTCAGCACCAGCGAGGCGCACGTTCGCCTGCAACTCTGCTATCCCCTGCTGTTCCCGCAGCGTCTGAGCGCGGTGCGGGTCTACCCCTGCTGCCGGCGGCGGCACGCGAGTGAACGCGGCCGCCGGGGCGCCTCAGCCGTTGACTACCGTACCGCCGTTGACGTGCAGCACCTGGCCGCTGACGTAGGACGAGTCGTTACAGGCCAGGTAGACGTAGCTGGCGGCCAGCTCTTCCGGCTGGCCGGGCCGGCCCATCGGCGTATCCGCGCCGAAGTGGGCGACCTTCTCGGCGCTGAAGGTGGACGGGATCAGCGGCGTCCAGATCGGGCCCGGGGCCACGGCGTTGACGCGGATGCCGCGGTTGACCAGGTTCATCGACAGCGACCGGGTGAACGAGGTGATCGCGCCCTTGGTCGAGGAATAGTCGATCAGCTGGGGGTTGCCCTTGTAGGCGGTGATCGAGGTGGTGTTGATGATCGCCCCGCCCTTGCCCATCAGCGGCAGGGCCGCCTTGGTCAACTGGAACATGCCGAAGATGTTGGTGCGGAAGGTCTTCTCCCACTGCTCTTCGCTGATGTCCTCCAGGCGCGCCTGCGGATGCTGCTCGCCGGCGTTGTTGACCAGCACGTCGAGGCGCCCCCATTTCTGCCTTAGCGTGTCCACAACCTGGCGGCAGAAGCCGGCGTCGGCGACGTCGCCGGCGAACGCCAGGCACTGGCGGCCGAGCGACTCGATGATCTCGCGGGTCTTCGCCGCGTCTTCGTTCTCATCCAGGTAGACCAGCACCACATCCGCCTTCTCGCGGGCGAAAGCCACCGCCACCGCGCGGCCGATACCACTGTCGCCGCCGGTGACCAGGGCCACCTTACCCTCCAGCTTGGCCGCCGGACGGTAATCGGCGGAAACGAACTCCGGCTTCGGCTGCATCTCGCTTTCGTGGCCGGGACGTTGGTCCTGGTGCTGCGCCGGCAGGGTCTGTCGCTGTTCGCTCATGGTGGTTTCCTCTCTGTCGGACGCCTCAGGCGCGTTCGCCGCGCAAGGCGCGTTGATGGAATTCGGGCAGGCGCCGCAGCGCCCAGCGGGTGGCTTCCCGGCGCATCCGCGCGGGGTCGCCGTGGAAGCGCTCGCGGCGCGAGAACAGGGCGAGGCCGGCGGGCAACCGGAAGGCCCAGGCGAAGCACACGGTACCGGGCGGGATGCCGTCCTTCGCTTCACTGCCGAGCAACCCCGTGACCGCCAGCGCGGCGCTCGCCGGACTGCGTTGCAGGGCCGCCCTGGCCATGGCCTCGGCGACCTCCACGCTGGTCAGGTTGAAACGCTCCAGCCAGTTCGGGTCGAGCCCCAGCAGGGCAAGCTTGGCCGCCGGCGAATAGACGACGAAGCCGCCTTCCATCACCTTGCCGCTGCCGGCCACCGCCGACAGTTCGGCGCTGATCTGCCCGGCAGTACAGGATTCCGCGGTGATCAGGCTGAGGTCGGCGCTACGCAGGTAGGTCACCAGGCGAGAGGCCTCGTCCGCGAGTTGCAGGTCGGGCATGGCACGCTCCTCAGGGCGAGATCGGGTCGCTGGCGGGAAAGGTCTCCTTCAACGCGTCGTCCAGCTGGCGATCCTCCGCCACCTGGGGCCGGGTGGTGCCGCCACAGGGGCAATCGGCGTCGCGACACGGCTCGCCCTGGGGGTGGCCGCTGGCGCAGGCCGCGCAGCAATAGTGCTGGCCGTCGCGTTCGACGGCATCGGCGCCGGGCTGGCAGGTGCATTTGGGACAGGCACAGGTTTCGCTGTTCATGGGCAGTCTCCAGTGGGGTTCACTTGCTGTGTTCCGGCGAGGTCACCGGGCGCAAGCCACGGGGGCCGGTCCAGCCCCAGAGGACCAGGCCGAGCACGGGCAGGAGCAGGATCAGCAGCGACCAGCCGAGCTTGCGACTGGCGGAGCTGTCGCTGCGGAGCACGCTGTTGATGGCCCAGGCATCCACCAGGAGCAACAGGACCAGCAGCGCGAGGATCAGGTAGGCGGTATCCATCGGGGCCTCCTCGGCATCTCGTTGCACGGTGGAGGCCCTGTGCGCCGGGGGAGTTCCGCCTTTTTCGCGGACGGTCAGCCGCGCCCGAGCTGGCGCCGCATGGCCGCGCTGATGCGCTGGCGGGTGCCGGCGTAGTCGGCCCAGGGATCGTCGCCGGCGAGTTCGTCGAGGCGCTGCGGCAGACTGCGCAGGTTCCATTGGTTGGCGCCCTGCAGCGAGTCGAGTTCCTCGCGGAACACCGGTACCGACACCGGCAACCCTTCGCGGGCGCGCACCGAGTAGGCGGCCACGGTGCTGGCGCCGCGGCTGTTGCGCAGGTAGTCGACGAAGATCTTGCCGACCCGGTTGCGCGGCCCGGAAACCGCCGAGAAACGCTCCGGCATCAGGCGCGCCAAGTGCTGGGAGATGGCCTGGGCGAAATCCTTGACCTCGTCCCAGCCATGCCGGCGCTCCAGCGGCACCAGCAGGTGCATGCCCTTGCCGCCGCTGGTCTTGAGGAAGGCGCGCAGGCCCAGCTCGTCGAGCAACGTCAGGCTCAGCTGGGTCGCTTCGAGCATGCGCTTCCACGGCAGCGCCGGGTCCGGGTCGAGGTCGAGGACGAAACGGTCGGGCCGCTCCAGGTTGGCCAGGCTGGCGTTCCAGGTATGGAATTCGATGCTGCCCATCTGCACCGCGCCGACCAGCGCCTCGGCGCTGCGGATTTGCAACAGCGGCGGATGACCGGGATCGAGCGCCGGGTCGAGCTGGACGATGCCGGGGATCTTCAGGCGCGCCGCGTGCTTCTGGAAGAACAGTTCGCCGCCGATTCCGTCGGGGCCGCGCACCAGCGACACCGGGCGCTCGCGCAGGTCGCGCAGGAGCAGGTCGGCGTAGCGCGCATGGAACTCGGCGAGTTCCAGCTTGCTGGCCTGGATCGACGGGTCGATCAGCCGCTGCGGATGGCTGATGCGCACGCCGGCGGTGGCCGCCCGCGACGCACCGGAGCCGGCCTTGCGCGCGCCGCGCAGCGGCGGCGGGCCGGCGGGACGCTCGCCGGTCACCTCGCGCGCCGGCTTGTCTTCGCGCAAGCCGTGGAACACTGCCTGGCGGATGATCCCGCCACGGGTCATCTGCGCATAGGAAACCTCGCACAGCTGTTGCGGGCGCACCCACTGCACCGACCCGGTCTCGCGCGCCGGCGGCACCTTCGCCAATGGGCTGGAGCGGACCGCGAGGGGTTCCAGGCGCTCACGGACCTTCTTCAGGCTGGCCGCGGTGAAGCCGCTGCCGACCTTGCCGGCATAGCGCAGCCGGCGCTCCTCGTCAGGGCTGTAGAGGCCGAGCAGCAAGGCGCCGATATGCCGGCGAGAGCCCTTCGGCTCGGTATAGCCGACGATCACGAACTCCTGGCGCAACTGGCACTTCAGCTTGATCCAGTCGTTGCTGCGGCGCGAACGGTAGGCGCTGCCCAGACGCTTGCCGATCACGCCTTCGAGACCGAGCTTGCAGGCGCTGGCCAGCAGGTCGCGGGGGTCTTCCGCGAGCGTCGCGGAGAACCGCAGCGGGTCTTCGTCTCGCCCTTCCAGCAGCGCCTCCAGGCGCGCGCGGCGCTCCTCCAGGGCAACATCGCGCAGATCCTCGCCTTCGTGGTACGGCAGGTCGAAGAGGACGTACAGGATGTTCTCGCCGCGACCTTCCTCGAAGGCGTTCTGCAGGGCCTGGAAGTCCGGTCGACCCTCCTCGTCGAGGACGACCAGTTCGCCGTCCAGCCAACTGCGCTGCAGACCGAGCCCGGCCAAGGCCTTCTCCAGGTGCGGCAGGCGTTCGGTCCAGTCATGGCCGTTGCGGGTCAGCAGGCGCACGTGGCCGTCTTCGATGCGGCTCATCAGCCGATAGCCGTCCAGCTTGAGTTCGTAGGCCCACTCCCCTCGCGGAGGCTGCTCGACCAGGCTGGCCAGCTCGGGGGCGATCCATTCGGGCATCGGCGTCTTCCCCCCGCTCTTGCCGCGTCGCGCCGGCCTGGCCGCGGGCGTGGCGGCTTCGCCATGGCGGGGCAGCAGCGTACGCTCGCTGAGCACGCTGTCGGGACGCTCCTTCAGCACGTCGAAGCGATCCAGGCTGCGCGCCTCGCCGTCCTTGGCCTTGACCAGGAACCACTGGGGCTGCTTGCCGCGCAGGTTGGTGCGGATCAGGTGCCAACGCCCGGAGAGTTTCTCGCCATCCAGGGCGAAGCTGAGATGGCCCTTTTCCAGGCCCTCGCGCGGATCGTCCAGAGGCGTCCAGGCGCCTCGGTCCCAGACGATGACATCGCCGGCGCCGTAGTGCCCCTGGGGGATGCTGCCTTCGAAATCGGCATAGTCCAGCGGATGGTCCTCAACCTGCACCGCGAGCCGCTTCACCGCCGGGTCGAGGCACGGCCCCTTGGGCACCGCCCAGCTCTTCAGGGTGCCATCCAGCTCCAGGCGGAAGTCGTAGTGCAGGCGGCTGGCGTCGTGCTTCTGGACGCAATAGCGGAGCAGCCCGGTGCTGTCCTTGCGAGGCTTGCGGCCGCTGGGCTCCGGGGTCTGGCGGAAATCGCGCTTGCGGGCGTACTCGGCGAGCGGCTTGCTGCTGGGCATGGTGGGCTCCTCGGTGGTCAGACGCCGGGGCAGACCGGCGCGCTGTGCAGGACCATGTCGATGGCTTTCCCCAGTTCCTCCAGGGTCACCGGTTTGAGCAGCACCGGATAGGGTGCCGCCGGGTCGATGCCGACGCGAGCGCTGTCGCTGAGCAGGATCACCCGCATCCGCGGGCGCACCGGCAGGCTGGTTTCGATGAGCATGCTGCCGCTCAGAGGACCTTCGAGCTGCTCGCTGAGCAGGAACAGGTCGATCACCGCGTCCGAGGCCAGGTGCTCGAGGGCTTCGTCGCGACTCGCCGCGCTGAGCACCGCGTAGCCTCGATCGAGGAGGAATTCCTCGATCCGCCAGAGCTGGTCGGCGTGTTCTTCGAGGACCAGGACGATCTTGTTTTCTCCGTTCACCATGGTTCTCCCTGTCGGATTGTCAGGAAGGCTTCGCTGCAAGGTTCGCGCCGTCCGCCCCGCTTGCGCCGGAGCAGCGTGACCACGGCGATTGGGCGCGGGCTGATCGCAAAGTGCGATCAGCAGAGTGCCCGGAAGGCGCCTGTTCATCGTGCAGATTGCCCGACCCGCGCGGACCGCTGGTAAGCCCGCCGGCACCAACCGCGTCGACCGGGGTCCAGCCTGAGAGACCGCGAGCGAAGGAGCCAGCCATGCGCCCTGCCCCAGAAGACGCCGCAGACGATGCGTTCGACCAGCGCGAGTATCCGATCCCGGAGCGCCTGGAAAGCCAGCGCCGCGCCTGGCGTTTCGAACGGGCGGGCCTGTGGGTCCTGCTCGGGGTGATCCTCCTGGCGCTGACCGGGGTGTTCGCCGGCGGGCCTCTGAGTTCGCGGACGCTGGTCAGCGACAGCGGCAGGCTGACCCTGGCCTACGAGCGTTTCGAACGCAGCGGCGCCGCCAGCCGCCTGCGCATCGATCTGCGCGGCGCGCCGGGCACCGAAGTTGGCGTGCGCCTGGGCGGCGGACTGCTACAGGCGCACAGCATCCAGAGCCTGCAACCGCAACCGCTGCGCAGTCACAGCTGGCGGGGTGGCCTGGAACTGGAGGGAAGGCTCGACGAAGACGGTCGCCTGAGCCTGTTCCTGACGTTGTTGCCGAACCAGCTCGGCGAAGTCGCCAGTCGACTGGAGTTCGCCGGCGAGAGCCTGGCCTTCGACCAGTTCATCTACCCCTGAGTCATCCGTTCCGAGGAGGCGCACGATGGATTCCATACTGCGAGCCGCCGCGCTCTACCTGGTCCTGCTGGTACTCTTCCGCATCGCCGGGCGGCGTTCACTGACCGACATCACCACCTTCGACCTGCTGCTGCTGATGATCATCGGCGAAGCCACCCAGCAGGCGCTGCTGGGCGACGACTTCTCGCTGGTCAACGCGGTACTGGTGATCATCACCCTGATCGTCATCGACGTCGGTCTGTCCCTGCTCAAGCTGCGCCATCCGAAGCTCGACACCCTGATCGAGGGCTCCCCGACGCTCATCGTCGAGTACGGCAGGCCATTGCACGCACGCCTGGCCGAGGCCCGCCTGCGCGAGGAAGACATTCTCCTGGCCGCCCGCGAGACCCAGGGCCTGGAACGCATGGAGCAGATCCGCTTCGCCATCCTCGAGAAGAACGGCAAGATCTCGATCATTCCCGATCGCGGCGACTGACGCTGCGCGCGTGGCGCATCAGCAGCGGCTGGATGCTCAGGCCGTGCACGCAGATGCTCAGGGCGACGAGGCTCAGCACCAGGTCGCTGGCGGTATGCGCGAGCGCCGTAGGCAGCCCCTGGTTCAGCGCGTAGCTGAGGTAGTACAGGCTGCCGATGCCGCGGATGCCGAACCAGCCGAGCAGGCGCCGCTGCGCCGGGTGCATCAGCCGCCGGCCGACCAGCAGCCAGACCATCGCCGGCCGGCACACGCAGAACAGCAGCAGCGCCAGCGGCAGCGCGCGCCAGTCCCAGTGCTGGTAGAGCATGGCGCCGAGCAGGGTCACCAGCAGCACTTCCAGCGAGCGCTCCAGCAGGTTGCCGAAGGAGAGCACGTCGAGCATCACCGCGCCGGCCGCCACCTTCGGGTGTTCGCTGCGGTCGGCGCCGTACTCGATGGCGCCGCTGGCCTGCCCTGCCTCGCGCACGTCGGCGGCGGCCGCCTGCGCCTCGGCCGGTGCCGAGGCGCGCCCCAGCGTCGCCACCTCGGCGTGGCGCAGGCCGATCCCGGCGGCGAAGCTGGCGAGGAAGCCCCAGCCGCCCAGTGCGTCGGCGCCGACATAGGACAGCGCGATCAGCGCCAGGGCGAGGAAGTCGTTGGCCGACACCGAGGTGTCGGTGTGCCGCGCCCGCAGGTGGATGGCCAGGCGGCCGAGACCATGGCCCAGGCAATAGCCCACCAGCAGGCCGAGCGGAATCGCCCAGAGCACGTCGCGCAGCAGCCAGTCCAGGCCGCTGCGGTCGAACTCCCCGGGCAGGCCGCCGCCCTGACCGATCAGCAGCAGGGCGGCGATGACGAAGGGAAAGGCGATGCCGTCGTTGAGTCCCGCCTCGCCGGATACGGCGTAGCGCAGGCGGTCGTCGTCGCCGGCGTGGTTGACCTGGATGTCGCTGGCCAGCACCGGATCGGTGGGCGCGAGGATCGCCGCGACCAGCAAGGCCAGCCCCCAGTCCAGGCCGAACAGGAAATGCGCGCCCAGGGTAAGGCCGAGGATACAGCCGAGCAGGACTGGTCCGGCCAGCAGCCAGGCAGCGGTCCAGGCCGGCGAGCGCAACGGCAGGCGCAGCTTGAGGCCGCCGATGAACAGCGAGATCAGCAACGCCGCCTCGCTGAGGTGTTCGAACCAGCCGCTGATGTCCGCCAGGCCGCTGCGCCAGGCGTGCAGCCCGGCCGGGCCGATGGCCAGGCCGAACAGCAGGTAGATGAACGACGTGCTGACCGGCAGCAGGCGCAGGTAGGCCGAAGCCAGGCCGAGCGTCAGCAGGATGCAGCCCAGTACCAGCAACCACAGGCTGAAACTCATGCCTGGCCAGGCTCCGCCCGCGGGGGCGTTACTTGGATGGGTGCGCCTTGGCCAGCGCGCGGGCCATCTCCAGGTGATGCTTCAGGGCCGGCAGATGGGTCTTGGCGAATGCCTGCAGTTCCGGGTCGGTCAGGTTGTCCGCGGCCTGGGTGAACAGTTCCACGGCTTTTTCGTGAGCCGCCACCTGGTTATTGGCGTAGGCCGGGTCGAAGGAGGCGTCGCGCAGGTCGAGCAGGGTCGCCTTGGCCTTGTCGGTCAGGCTGGCGTCGTCTTCGACCTCCAGTTTCTTGCGCTCGGCCAGGCTGCGCAGTTCGGCGTTGACCTTGCCGTGGTCGTCGATCATCTGCTTGGCGAATACCTTCACATCGGCGGCGGTGCTCTTTTCCAGCGCCATCTTGCCGGCTTCGATTTCCGCTACGCCGGCCGCCGAGGCCTCGCTGACGAAGGTCTGTGGCGCGGTCTTGTTCATGTCCTGGGCGTTGGCGAAAGGCAGGGCCAGGACCAGCAGGAGCCAGGCGGCTCCCTTGAGGGGAAGGCTGATTGCTCTGTTCATGGTCGACTCCGTTGGCGTGACAGGGAAAAAATGCCGGGACTTCGGCACAACGCACCTCGGCATCGTCGCTGCTGTGACGGCGCCGCCGGCCGACCGTTCAGATTTTTCGCCGACCGTGCCAGGCCGGGCGCCCTCCCCGGTCACCCCTGGCGGCTCGCCAGCGCCTCGATCCGCGCCCGGCTCTTCGGCCGGCGTACGGACAGCGGCGGTTCGACCCGCATCGGCGGCGCGATCGCGTTGCCCTGGAGATAGACGTCCCCGGTCGGCAGCCGGGCGAACGCATCGTCCTCCTCGAGACCTTCCAGGACCACGCAGGGCGCCAGTTCGCGGCACAGGGCCAGCAGATGGCGCAGCACTTCGGCGCCCTTCGCCGAGCGACGTGCTTCGCGGGTATACCGGCAATCGATCTTGATCACATCGGGACGGGCATCGAGAACGAAGTCCAGGTTGTTGTGCGCCGCGCCGAAGTCGTCTATCGCGATGCGCACGCCATGTTCGCGCAGGCGTCGGATGAACTCCCGGGTCGCGACTCTCTCGCCCACGGCGGTCTCGGTCAGCTCCAGCGTCAGCCTCCGTGCCACCTGCGGACGGGCGGCCAGCCATCGGCAGACCGCTTCCCACCAGGCATCCATCGCCGCGCTCTGGCGCGACAGGTTGCAGGCCAGGCGCAAGGTAGGCTCGGCGTTCAGCCGGTCGAGGACCGTGCCCAGCACGCAGCGATCGAGCAGGCGTACCAGGCCGAGCCGCTCCAGCGCCAGGATCAGTTCCTGGGTCGGCAACGGCGGCTCGCCGCTGGCGGCCGTAACCCTGAGCAGGGTTTCCCGGTAGAGCGGCTCCCATTCCGGATGCCCGGCATGCCGTACGGCCTGCCAGTCCAGGCGCACCCGACCGCGCGCCAGGGCGGCCTGGAAACGCCGGGCGAGGCGCAGGTCGCCGGCCAGGGAGGCGGCAACGGCCGGTGGGTGCTCGTGCTGGCGAGCCTGTGGGGAACCGTTCACTGTAGAGCTTTCCTTTCCTGGCGGCTGACGCCGTTGTCGTCGATCCAGTCGAACGCCACCTCGCCGCGCGTCCCGCCGTCCACCCGCCGCGGCAGGCCGAGGCGTCGTTGCGAGCGCGGAGCCAGCAGCGTTCCGGGCAGATCCAGGCGCGTCTCCCCTATCTCCAGCGCCAGCCCCGCCAGGGACACGAAGTACGGCGTCGGGTTGTCCACCCGCAGGGTCTCGTCGCGCAGCGCGAAGCCCAGTTCGGCGGCCGCGTCCTCGGCGTGCGGATGCAGGCCGTGCGGGCGGTACAGCACCTTCATCTGGGTTCGCAGGGTGACCGTGAGCCGGGGCCGGCCAGCGGCCTCGGCGGTGGCTTGCGGGGGGATCTCGTAGATGTTCAGCCAGTACAGCGATTCGCGATCCCGTGCCTGGGCCTGGCCGGTAGCCAGCAGGCGCAGGCTGCGCTGGCGTCCCGGCTCCAGGCGGAATACGGGCGGCAGCGGCAGGAACGGAGCCAGCGCGGTATCCGGTTCGCCGTCGAGGGCGCCGTCATCGACCCACGCCTGCACCAGCACCGGGTAGGGATTCTGGTTGACCAGCAGCAACGAGGCCTCGCGCTGGCCCTCCACGAACACCAGGCGGGTGCGCTCCGCGGTCACTCCGGCCTCGCTCGTCGGCGCGAGGCAAAGCATGGCCAGCAGCGCGAGCGCGCGCCTACTGGACACGGATAACCACCTGCGCCGTGGCCTCGACTCGCCCCGCCGTGACGCCGGGCTGGCTGCCGAGCGCGAGTTTCTCCAGGCGCGCGCGGAAGGTTTCGCGGTACAGGTCGATGCCGCCGCTACCGCCGTTGGCCTGGGTCGCGCCACCGATGGCGGGGTACCAGCCGGTGGCCTCGGCGTTGCTGCCGCCGGCGGAGTTCTCGTTGGCCAGGAGCGTCATCGGCGTGCCGTCGCGGTAGATGCGGATGCCGACCCCACGGGCAATGCCCGGCTCCCCATAACGGTCGGAGAGCAGGTAGGACAGTCCGCCACTGGCGTTGACCAGGCCCAGCGCCGGGCTGGCCGCCAGGGCCCCGCTGGACACGCGGATGCCCAGCGCCGTGGCGCCGGCCCCGGTGCCGTTGGTCATGCCGCTCTGGCACTTGAAGGTGAGTTCGAAGGGCGCCTCGCGCACGCCGCCGCCATCGATCTCGGCCAGGGTGATGGACGGGAACTGCACGTGCGGGGTGACCGTCATCACCGCGCAAGTGGGATAGCGTTTCAGGGTCACGTAGCGGTACAGCCCGATGGCACCCGGCCAGTTGCTGTACCAGCCGCCCCAGTTGCCGCCCACGTGCGCCTGGCCGACGGTCGGCGCGGTCAGGCCCGGCCCCTTGATGGCGATGTAGGCCGCCGGCTGGGTGTAGGAATAGGGCTGCGAGAGGATCGTCGGCGAGTAGTAGCGGATCGCCTCCAGCGGCGCGCTGTACAGCTCGGCGCGTACCGCTGCGAGGTTCTTCGCCTTGACCAGCTGGAAGCCGCGCGAGTCTATGTCCAGCCCGGAGAGCTGGCGCTCCTTCCAGATCGGCGTGATGGTTTCCCCCGTCTCGACGTTGGTCAGGCGCAGCAGCACGTTGGGCCAGGCGGTCCGGTAGGCATCCTGCAGGCCGATGTCGTTGCCCACCGTATCGGCGCCGGTGTAGTAGCCGCTATAGAGATCGTCGCCGTTGGTAGAAAACATCTCGTAGACGGCGTCCCCGGCGCTACAGCGGAAGAACACCCGTTCGGGGTCGTAGCCGCCGGTGGCGCCGTACTGGGTCAGCGGCGCCACCGCGCTGGCGATGAGCGTCGGATAGGGCTGGAAACTCTCGTCGCTGACGTTGACCACGCTGGGCAGGCCGAGCGAGCCATTGCAGGTGTCGCAGGCGCCGGTCCAACTGCCGGCGGTACCTTCGCCTGGGCGGATCTGGGTGTTCGAGGTGGTCGTCTCGCTGCCTACCGAGGTGACCCGGTAGCAAGTCGCCTGGCCACTGGCGGGAAGCCCCAGCAACACGCCGAGGGCCAGCGCGGGCAGCAGGGGAAGCGTGCGGTTCATCTGGCGTTCTCCAGGTTGGAGTCGGTGGTGGCTGCCCGGCAGGTGCCGCGCAGGCGGATCAGCGCCTGGTCGCGAGACACACCGGCCAGGTCGTAGGGCAACTCGCAACGCTCCTTGCGCGCCGTTCCCCATTGCACCAGCAACCTGCCCCGCTGGTTTTCCGCGCGCGCATAGACCTGGCCGCCCTGCCCGACCATGCCGATGGCCGCCCCGCCGTCGTCGACCACCACGGCGCCGAGCGGCAGCACACTGCCGTCCTCGCGCCGCGCCTGGATCAGCAGCGGATGGCCGGTCAGCGTCCTGAACGTCACGCGCACGCTGGCACCGGCGTAGGGCGCGACCTTGCGCTCGGTTTCCAGCAGTTCGGCGTCGGGATCGATGCCAACGGGATCGAGTGAGATCGGGTTGTAGCGATAGGGCGACAGCGAGGGGGCCAGCGCATAGCCGTTGCCGTCGATGCGCGCGCCCTGCCCGCCGCGTATCGCGGCACCGCTGGCGCCCTTGGCCTCGACCAGGGCGAAGGTATCGCCGACGCTGGGGCCAAGGGTCAGCCCGTCGCGGTGAGCGACCAGCGCGCCACGGATGCCGCCACTGTATTGCCGGTAGCGATCGCCCTGGGCATAGCCGGCATTCACGGTGGCCAGCGCCGCCTGCTTCTGCAACGTGCCGTTCCATGTGGTGTCGGCGACCTCGCTGTCGCGGTTGGCGGACAGCGCGTAGCTCCAGGTACGCTCGTCGCCCAGCGTACCGTTCAGCCCGGTTTGCAGGCTGCCGCCACGGCTGTCGCCGGAGCGCCGGGTAGCCATGGCGCTGAGCGTCGGCGCCCGACTGGAAGAACCCAGCGGCATGGAGACGCTGAGGGTCAGGGTGTCGTTGCGCTGGCCGCTGCGCCGGTCGCGCCGGAGCAGCTCGACGCCAGGGTCCTGGTCGCCCTGCTCCTGGTAGTAGGTGGTGGTCTGCCGCGACCAGGCGAGGTTGTAGCTCAACTGCCCCCAGGTATTGGAGTAGCCGAACTGCAATTGGGTGTCGCGGCTCTTGCCGTCGTAGAAATCGCTGGAGGAGCCGGAAAGATAGAGGTTGCCGTAACCGCCGAGGGCCTGGCTCACCAGCAGGTTGAACTGGTTGCGCTGCTTGTAGCTGCCGGAATCCCAGGTGTCCCCGTGGCGCAGTGCGTCGCGCGAGCCGAGCACGTCGCCGAGTTCGCGGTAGCCTTCGGTGGAATAGCGGTAGCCGGCCAGGGTCAGGGTAGTGCCGGTGGGCTGGAAGGTCCGGCTGTAGTCGAGCCCGATGCGCCAGCCCTGCTTGCGCGCGCCATCCTCGACGCGTGCGCTGGAATAGGTGCTGTTCAGGCCGAAGGCGCCGAAGCGGGTGGCGAGGACGCCGCCGCCCAGCATGGCCAGGTAGTCGTCGGCGACACGCAGTCCCAGGTTGGCGGTCAGGGCGTTGCTCATGCCGCGCTGGTAGGTGAAGTCGGCGAACAGGTCGTCGCCGTCGCCATACTGGCGCGCCTGGCCCAGGGTGAAGCTGTAGCGCGACAGGCCGGGACGCATGGACTCCGGGACCGAGGCGAACGGCACGCTGAAGCTCGATACGCTGCCATCGGCTTCGAACACCTGGACATCCAGATCGCCGGCATAGGCGCTGTCGTAGAGATCGTCGATGACGAACGGACCGGGGGCGACATTCACCTCGCGGATCTTCCTGCCGTTCTGGCTGATCACCACCCGCGCCGCGGTGGCCGCGGTGCCGCGCACCTGCGGCGCATAGCGGCGCAGGGACTCGGGCAGCATGCGGTCGTCGGTAGCCAGGCTCAGGCCGCGGTAGCCGATGCTGCCGAGCAGGTTGCCGGCGGTGTAGCTCTCCCCCGCCGTCAGTTCGCTGCGCCAGGCCGGCAAGGCGCGCTGGGCATAGGTGCGGATGCTGTTCCACTTGCGCCTGGCCTGCCCGTTGTAGCGGGAATAGGTGTAGTTGGACTGGTGGCGCAAACGCCACAGGCCGAGGTTGATGCCGCTGTTCAGGCCGACATAGGCGTAGTCCGATCGTCCCGATTCGCCGCCGCGGTATTCGGAGCGATAGAGGTTGGTGTCGTAGTTGACGAAGCCCATGCTGTCGCCGGCGTCCCACTCCTCGGGGCTGACGTAGCCGCGCGGCTTGAGGTCGAGCAAGGCTTGCGGCACCGAGAGATCCAGGCGCAGGCGGGCGACGTCCAGGCTGAACCGCGAGCCGGGCAGGCGTGCATCGAGAAAGGCGCAGTGGCGCCCGTCGCCGCTCTTGCGCGGATCGTCACCAGGCTTGGCGCCGAGGCGCTGGCGCAGGAAGTCTTCGTCGAGGCAGGGCTCCACCGCGCCGCTGGCGGGGTTGGCGCGGAAACTCACTTCGCTGCGGCTGGCGAAGCGCTCGTTGAGGTAGACATCGACGTGATAGCGACCCGGATCGATCCGACCGTCCTGGTTGAAGCGCGACAGGTCGCCGCCGCCCAGGGAAGAGCCGAGCAACAGGCGATCATCGAATTCGTAGCCGGGCTGGGCATGACCGAAGGCGCTCGCCGCCAGCGCCATGCCGCCCGCCATCAGGGCCGTGCCGGTGCGGCAGCGGCGTTCATGGCGATAGGTCATGACGGATATCCATATGGGCGCCGTAGTCGTTGATCAGCAGCGCGTGCAGGCGCACGCGTCCCGGCGGCAGGGCTTCTCGGGTTTCGGCCTGCCATTCGGCATGGCTGCGCGGCTCCAGCATGCCGCTGCGCAAGCGCCAGCGGCGCTGGCCGACGCTGAGCGTGGCGCTGGCGAACGAGGCGTAGTAGCCGCTCGGGTTGTCCACCCGCACCGCCCAGCCGGCGCTGCGCCGGACCAGTGCGAAACGCAGTTGCCCGGGCAGGTCCTCGGGACGGCCCTGGATGCCCGCCGGGCGGTAGAACAGCTTCAGGCGATTGCGCAGCATCAGCAGCATCTGGTTCCGATCCGCATGGCTGCTGTTGCGTGGCGGGATCTGCAGGACGTTGAGATGGAACAGCGATTCGCGATCGCCCGGCAGGCCCTGCCCGGTGTAGACGATGCGCAGCGTCTGGCCGCTGTCCGGGGCCATGCGGAATACCGCCGGGTTGACCAGGAACGGCGCGTCCGCCTGGTCCGGCGGCGCGTCCGGGGCGTCGATGTCGACCCAGGCCTGGACGACGTTGGGAAACGCATCGCGATTGCTCAGTTGCACGGTCTTCTCCCGTGCCTCGCCGGGATAGATCACCCGGGTCCCGGTCACCACCACGCTTGCCCGCGCCTGGGCGATGCTCGCCAGCAGGACGAGCAGAAGCGCCGATGTCCTGCCGGATCGGTACGAATGTCTGGGCATGCGGCTTACCTGGCCGGGCACGGTCCAGCGACCGGGCCCGGCTTTAGTGCTGGGAAAAGGAAGGGGCGGCGCATGCGCCGCCGGCATTCACTCGTAACGCAGCGTGTAGGTCACGGCGCCGAGTACCGGACCGGGCGTCACGGTCGCCGCTTCGGAGACGTACTGCACCGCGTAGTCGTAGCTGGTGCTGGTGGCTCCGTTGGCGAGCACGATGTCGCCGGCGGGCACCGCCGCGCCGCCGGCCAGGTCGACCGGGTTGCCGCCGACGCTATCGAGCAATTGCAGCGCCACGCCCGTCGCGCCGCTGGCGGCGGTGTTCACCAGGTTCCCGGCGGCGCTGGGGTTGGTGGCCTGGAACAGGGTGGTGAAATGCTCGTCGGCCGTCGGCGCGACGCAATCGGTGAGTTGCAGGGTGAAGGCGGTTTCGCCGGCGCTGCGGCCCACTGCGCCATCGAGGGCGCTCACCGGTACGCTGTCGAGGATCACCGTGGGGTCGGTGAAGCCGTTGACCGCGACCTGGCAGGTCTGGTCGGTCACTTCGCCGCTGAATGTGATAGTGTTTGCCGCCATCGCGGTTCCCGAAGCGGCAATTGCCGCAAAGGCCAATACCACTGCGCATGGGTTCGAAGTTCTGGTCATGCCTATGTTCCTTGTGTGAGGCAATAATCGTCCACCCGCCTTTTATTTCGGCCGGGAACGCGGTAAAGACTCGAACGAGTTCAAATCGATAATCAGTGGTGCGAACCACCGATATAAGTATCCCGTGCACAGGCGTCGAGGTGAACGCCGAACGGCGGACTTATAAATCCGTTCGAGTGCCCGCCATTCGGGGAATTGCCTCGTTTCGCAGGGTACCGCCGCCTCTTCGTGCTATCCGTCGACATTGCAACGCTTGTATTTCCGACTATGGAACTCTGGCATCCCGGCCTCTCTTGCTTGTCTTCGCCAGTTTGGACTTATAATAAAAACCGTCATCCGTGTAATGCATGGATGGTGCCATGCAGTTAACTTCCAAGTTGGAAGTATGCACTTCCCTGTTATTCAACGAATAATTACCGTCGACTTTTCCCGGGCAATTTCCATGTTCACCCGCAGGCGCTTCTCCTTGCGTAGCAAGCTTTTTCCGCCGCCGCTCAGAAGTCCGGTGCGCAGACGAGTGCCAATGGCGGCGTGCGCACTCTCGTTGCAAGTGGGCGCTGCGCCGATGCTGTTCGGAGAATCCGTCTTGCGACAAGTCAACAACTCGAACCACGGCTTCGCCTAGCATTGAAAAAGTTCCTGCACGACAGTTGTCGGGCCTGTTGGTCGTCGCTCTGCCAAGTGCCTGGACATATTTCCGTTATCCACTGATTCGGAGTCCAACGTCGCCGAACGTGCCGGCTGCCGCGACTCTCGAAAAAATAGCCTGGAGAAACTCCGAAACAAACATTGCACATGGACCGTCGTCGCAACGGTCTCCCTCAATAGTTATTAAAAGAAGAGGTTCGCACCCATGGCAGGCAAGCATTACCAGGATGCCGATGTGCATGCCGCAACCCTATCCCGCCTCCGACTGGTATTCCGGAACTTCGAGCGCGTCTGTGTCGCCTTCTCCGGTGGCAAGGACAGCTCGGTCACCCTGCAATTGGCGCTGGACGTGGCACGCGAGTTGGGACGCAGCCCGGTGGACGTACTGTTCATCGACCTGGAGGGGCAGTACCAGGCCACCATCGATCACGTCAGCGAGATGCTCGGGCGTCCCGACGTACGCCCCTGGTGGGTCTGCCTGCCACTCAACCTGCGCAACGCCTCTAGCCTGGAGGAACCCTACTGGTGCTGCTGGGAGCCCGGCGCCGAGGCCGACTGGGTGCGCCCGCTACCGAAGCAGCGAGGGGTGATCAGCGACCCGGCGTTCTTCCCCTTCTACCGCTACCGCATGGAGTTCGAGGAGTTCGTCGCCGGCTTCAACGCCTGGCTGGCCAGGGAAGAGCCTACCGCGTTCCTGGTCGGCATCCGTTCGGACGAATCGCTCAATCGCTACCTGGCGGTCAAGCGCAGGAGCCGGGCGAAACAATGCGCCTGGACGCCGCCGGGCGGCTGCGCGCCGCTGGCCTGGAGCGCGCGCGACCGGGCCAACCCGCAGGCGGTGAGCTTCTTCCCGATCTACGACTGGCGTTTCGAGGATCTCTGGCGTTGCGTCGCCGACCACGGCTACGCCTATAACCGCCTCTACGACCAGATGTACCGCGCCGGCGTGCCGTTCTCGCAGATGCGCATCTGCCAGCCCTATGGCGACGACCAGCGCAAGGGCCTCGACCTGTTCCACCGGATCGAGCCACGCACCTGGTTCAAGGTAGTCCGGCGCGTCGCCGGCGCCAACTATGGGGCGCGCTATTGTCGCCAGCGCTTCCTCGGCTACCGTGGCGGCCTTGGCCTGCCGCCCTCCTTCGGCACCTGGCGCGAGTACAGCCAGTTCCTCCTGCGCAGCATGCCGCCGCCTCTGCGCGGCATCTACCAGCGGCGCATCGAGCGTTTCATCCTCTGGTGGAAGCAGCACGACTATCCCCTTGCCATCTGGCCGGACGCGGGGATCCCGGCCCTGGAGAATCGTCGCAAGCAGCCGTCCTGGCGGCGTATCGCGCTATCCCTGCTGAAGCAGGACATGGCCCGCTCGCTGTCCTTCGGCTTCTCCCAGGCCGATATCGACAGACTGGTCCCCGGTCGGGAGAAGCGCTCGTGATCCGCCCGCAAGACTGCGAGATCCTGCAGTGGCGCTCGTTCGACGACGAGGCCGCCTTCTTCGCCAGCATGGGCCGCTTCTTCGCCAGCGCCCGGGTGCGCCGCGAGTGCGGCGGCTACCCGCTGAGCGACGGTCCCTACCACCGCTGGTTCGTGCTCCGCCGCCTGGGGGACACGCGGATACTGGGGTTCGTCAGCCTGGAGCAACATCCCGACGTGGTTCGCCTGCGCGATGCCTACCTGCGTGCGGAAGCGCGCGGTCGCGGGCTGTTCCGCACCCTGCGCGAGCGGGTCCTCGGGCATGTCGACCAACTCGGGCTGGCCTGTACCACCCGCGCGCCCCAGGCCTGCGCGCGCCTTCTCGAACCGCACGGCTTCGCCGTGCATTCCACCCGGGGTAGCTGGGTGACGCTCATGAGGAAAGCCCATGGCACAGACAAAGACACTGACGGAGCGAGCCGAGGCGCTGTTCGGCGAACTGCACGGGTTGCCGCTTGCCGAGCGGATTGAAGCCATCAACCGGATCCGCCGGCTGCTCCACGCGCACAGTCCGTTCGCCGAAGAGCCGGTCGATTGCGTGCAGTGGGTGCGTGCCGAGCGCGTCGCCGGCAACGACTACAACCCCAATACCGTCGCGCCACCGGAGATGCGACTGCTGAGGCTGTCCATCGAGTCCGACGGATTCACCCAGCCCATCGTCGCCTATCCGCAGGCCGACGGGCGCTACGAGGTGGTCGACGGCTTTCACCGCCTGCGCGTGGGCAGCGCCAAGGGCGCGCTGCGCCAGCGTCTGCACGGCTACCTGCCGATCGCCGCGATACGCGCCGGGCGTGAAGGCGACAGCGAGCGCATCGCCGCCACCATCCGCCACAACCGAGCACGCGGCGTGCACGGCGTATTGCCGATGACGGCGATCGTGGTGACCCTGCTCAAGGCCGGCTGGAGCGAGGCCGACGTGGCCCGCGAACTGGGCATGGACAATGACGAGGTGCTGCGTTTCAAGCAGGTTTCCGGATTGCCCGAGCTGTTCCGCGAACACGTGTATTCCCGCTCCTGGGAGTAGCGGGCGGCGCCGTCGGCCGCACCGCTCGCCCAGGCTCAGGCCGCGCCGGTGGTCAGGCTGATGTGCTTGTATTCGACGAAGTCGTCCAGGGCGGCGACCCCGTTCAGCCGGCCGAGGCCGGACTGGCGGTAGCCGCCCTCCTCGAATTCGTCGTAGACCTTGGCCCAGTCGTTGATCCACACGGTGCCGGCGCGAATCTTCCGCGCCACCCGGAAGGCACGCGCGACATCGCGGGTCCAGACCCCGGCCGCCAGCCCGTACTCGCTGCGGTTGGCCAGGGCGACGCCCTCCTCCTCGTGCTCGAATACCTGCAGGGTCAGCACCGGTCCGAAGGTTTCCTGTTGCACGATGTCCAGGTCCGGATCATCGACCTCCAGCAGGGTCGGACGGTAGAAGGCGCCGGCCGCCAGCTCGCCCTCGGTTACCGGGCCGCCGCGGACCACCACCCGCGCGCCGGCGGCGATGGCCTGGCGTACGGCTCGCTCGACGCGCTCGACGTTGGCCTTGTCGATCAACGGCCCCATGTCGCTGCGCGGGTCCGCCGCCGGCCCCACGCGCAGGTTTTCCAGGCGCTGCGCCAGGCGTTCGCGTAGCCGTTCGGCAACGCCGCGCTGCACCAGCAGGCGCGAACCGGTCATGCAGAACTGCCCGGCGAACACCGTCAGCGACTTCTCCAGCACGGGCAAGGCGGCGTCCAGGTCGGCGTCGTCGAACACCAGGTGCGGTGTCTTGCCGCCCAGTTCCAGGCCGAAGCGCTTCAGGTGCCGCGCGCCGGCGGCGGAAATCGCTCGGCCGGTGGCGCTCGAGCCGGTGAAGCTGATCACCGGCACCTCGGCCGCGTCGATCAATCGCCGGGCGCCTTCGGAACCCGATTCGCTGAAGATGTTCACCGCCCCGGCAGGCAGCGACGGCGCTTCGGCGATGATCCGCGCGACCATGGCGTTGGTCTGCGCGGTCTGCCCCGGCATCTTCACCACCGTGGTGGTACCGGCGGCCAGCGCCGGCGCCAGGGAGCGGATCATCAGCACCACCGGTGAATTCCACGGCACGATGATGCCGGCGACGCCCATCGGCTCGCGCAGCACCAGCGACACCACGTCGGGGCGCGGCGTGCCGCTGGCGCCCCGTTCGCTGCGCGCCAGGCCGGCGTAGTAGCGCAGCTTGCCCGGCACCATGCCGACCTCGAAGGCAGCCTCGGGCTTGATCTTGCCGTTCTCCAGGGCAAGCAGGTCGATCAGCGCATCGGCATGCCGCTCGAAGGCCGCGGCGATTTCCTCCAGGGCTGTCGCGCGCAGCGCGTGGTCGTCCTTCCAGGGACCATCTTCGAAGGCGCGCACAGCGGCGGCGATCGCCGCGTCGGCCTCGGCCCGCCCGCCGTCGGCGTAGGTGCCGATCGGCTGGCCGCTGGCGGGGTCGAAGGATTGTCCCCGCTGCGCGGAATCGAGCCATGCGCCGTCGATCCAGTGTCTGGCGTGTCCGTTCATCTGCAAGTTCTCCTGGGTCGGTCAGGCGATGCGCTGCGCGAGGTGCTCGGCAACGGCGATGGTGGTGATGTTGGTGGCCACCGAAATGGCATCGGGGAAGATCGAGGCGTCGATCACCCGCAATCCTTGCAGGCCATGCACCCTGCCCTCCAGGTCGACCACCGCCCAGCGCTCGCCGGCGCGGCCCATCGGCGCGCTGGAGGTCGGGTGGTGGTAGGTATCGAGGGTGGCGCGGATCGCCGCTTCGATCTGCGCATCGCTGCGTGCCTCGGGCCCCGGCCCGAGTTCGGCGTGGATCAGCCCGGCGAGCGGTTCGCTGCGGCCTATCCGGCGCGCCAGCTTGACCCCTTCCAGCAACCGCGCGCGGTCTTCGGCCTCGGCGAGGAAGTTCAGGTCGATCAGCGGCGCGACGGCCGGGTCGCGGCTGGCCAGGCGCACACTGCCCAGCGATTGCGGCCGGGTCAGGGCCACGGCGAGGACGAAGCCGACCCCGGTCGGGCTCATCTCGGCGGGGAACAGGTGGGTGGCGGTGATGTGCAGGTCCAGCTCGCCGTTCTGCGCCCGCGAGCTATGGGTCCAGAGCTTGGCGCCGATCACCGGCGACTGCGCGCCGATGCGCTCCGGCCGGGCGGCATAGGCGTTGTAGTAGAACGGATGGTCCTTGAGCCGGCGGCCCACCGGCAAGTCGGCAAGCAACGGGATCGACAGCGCCTTCAGCTCGTCGGCCGGGCCGACACCGGAGCGCAGCAGGATCGCCGGGCTGCCGTAGGCGCCGGCGCTGAGGATCACTTCGCCGGCGTGGATTTCCTCGCCGGAGGCCAGGCGCACGCCCACCGCGCGCTTGCCTTCGAAGAGCACCCGGTCGACCAGCGCGTCGCCGCGGATCGACAGGTTGGCGCGAGCGCGCACGGCGTTGTCGAGGTAGGCCATGCCGGTGTTGACGCGCACACCGTTGACGACATTCATCGGGTACGGCCCGACGCCGTTGGCGTCGGCGCCGTCGAAATCGGCGATGGCCTTGAAACCGTTGGCCAGGGTGGCGTCGACGAAGGCCCTCTGCATCGGCGAGAGATCGGCGCGGCTCAGTTGCCGCACCGGCAGCGGTCCGTCCCCGCCGTGCAGGGCCGGGTCGCCGCCCTGGCGGGTCTCCAGGCGGCGGAACGCCGGCAGCAGGTCGTCGTAGGACCAGCCCGGCAGGTTCCAGCGGGCGAAGTCTTCGCGCCGCGCGCGGATCGCCACCGCGCCGTTGATCGCCGAGCTGCCGCCGAGGACCTTGCCGCGGATCGCATGGATCGGGTGCCCGATCGCCCCCGGTTGGGACTGGTAGCCCCAGTCGCTGGAGGGGTCGCCGCCGACGCTGTCGCTGCTGGCGATGATCCTGGGGTAGTCCCAGGCCGGATAGGCCTGGCCGGCTTCCAGCAACAGTACCCGGCGGTCGCCGCGCTCGCTCAGGCGCCGGGCGAGGACCGCGCCGGCGGAGCCGCCGCCGACGATCAGCACATCGATCCTGCCGCCATCGAAGGCCTTGCGGGGCGTTTCCGCCGTGGCGCTGGCCACGCCGGGCGCGCCGCCGAGCAGCGAGCCCAGGGCGAGCGCGGCGGAGCCGGCGACGGTCTGCGCCAGCAAGGTGCGGCGCGCCGGGTTTTCGGGTTGGTGCATGGGGTTCTCCCGTATCCAGATCGATTGACGGGAGCAACGCTATGCCCGGCGCGCCCTCGGCGACAGACAGCGGAAGGCGAACCGCTGGTTCGGTTTTTCCGAACTCAGCCCGGCGGCAACAGGCCACGCTCGATGAGCGCGCGGTCCCAGGGTGCCGGATCGCCGATTTCCTCTTCGAGGAACTGGCCGAGGACGAGGATCTTCCGGGGCGTCCGTTGGGTCTTGCGGTAGACCACGGAAACCTGCCCGCCGTCCGGCGAGTAGCCAGGCAGGACCGGCAGCAGCTCGCCGGCCAGCAAGGCATCGGCGGCCAGGAAGCTCGGCAGGATCGCCAGGCCGAGCCCGGCGCGCGCACCTTCGAGCAACTGGTGCCCGGAGTCGGTGCGCATCCTCACCCGGATGCGGAACGAGGCCGGTTCGCCGTCCACCGGCAGACAGAGCATGCCGCCGGGCTCGCGGTTGTAGTAGACCAGCCCGTCGTGCGCCTGTAATTCCTCGGGATGCTGCGGCACGCCATGCCGCGCCAGGTAGTCGGGACTGGCGCAGAGCAGGTGGCGGTTGGCGGTGATCGGCCGCGCCACCAGGCAGGAGTCGTCCAGCCGGCCCATGCGCAGGGCCATGTCGAAGCGCGGTTCCTGGAGGTTGACGAAACGATCGTCGGCCTGCACGTCCACCCGCAATTGCGGATGGCGCTCGGCGAAGCGCGCCAGCAGCGGCGCCAGGTAGCGCGGAGTGAAGGCCAGCGGCGCGGAGAGGCGCAACTGGCCGCGCAGGTCGTCATCGGCGTCGAGCACCGAGGCTTCCGCCTGCTCCAGCTCCTGTAGCAGGCGGCAGGCATGTTCGTAGTAGGTGCGACCGGGGTCGGTGAGGCTCAGCGGCCGGGTGCGGTTCAGCAGCACCCGGCCCAGGCGCCTCTCCAGTTGCTGGATACGCTGGCTGACTTGCGACTTGGTGGTGCCCAGGCGGCGGGCGGCTTCGGAGAAGCTACGGGCGTCAACCACGCTGACGAAGGTGGTCATTTCGGCAAACTTGTTCATCGGTGTCCTTCTGCGATCCGCCCCCGCGGCCCCCGATCATACGCTTTCCGCCGCCGCTATCCGCGCCTCGGCGACCCGGCGTAGGCGGTGCATGGACTCCTCCGACTCGCGCTCGATGCGCCGGCGCAGCAGGAACAGGTTGGCCAGGCGCATTGACCAGCCATCGAAGCGGTATTCCAGGGTGCGCACGAAGCGGGTGCCGGCCGCGCTCGGCTGGCATTCGTAGCTCAGGCGCAGGTGCAGGCCGTGGTCGCCACGGGCGTTGGCGCGCCAGAGGCGGCCCGGCTGGTACTCGACCACCGTCCAGGACAAGTGCCCGGCGCGGCCGCCGGCGTGGATGTCCTCCTCGAAGCGCGCGCCGGCCGGCAGCGGGCCCGAGGCGCCGTCGACCCGCAACGACGAGGGATGCCATTCCGGCCAGAGTGCCGGGCTGGCGGCGTAGGCGAGGGTCGCCTCGGGCCCGCGGGCGATCTCGATTCGGTGCTGCATGCGGGTCATGGCGCGCTCCTCGGCGGGTTCCGCTTCCCAGTGGAGGGTGCCGTAGCACCAGTCCATCAACGGGAAGACCAGGTTGAAGTTGTGCGTCTGCATCAGCTCGCGACGGTGATGCAGTTCGTGCAGGCGGCGCATGTGGCGGATCCACGGCAGACGGCTGAGCGGATGCTCCGGCGGCAGGTGTTCGCAGGCGTGGAAGATCTCGTAGCTGAGGTAGCCCAGCAGCAGGGTCGCGGCGAACAGCGCGGCGAGGTTGTCGTTCAGCAGGCCGAGCAGGCTCCAGGCGAGCAGCGCGCCGAGGCTGAAGACCACCACCAGCCAGGCCGGGAACAGGATCACCCGCCAGTCGCGTGCCTGTTCGTAGCGCATCTGGCCGGCGACGAAGAAGCTGTGGTGGTCGCCGGTATGGCGCTTGTAGAACATCCGCCCCAGCGGGTGCTTGTGGTGGCCGAGGGACTTGTGGATGCGGTACTCGCCCCAGTTGAAGAACACCAGCGCGGCCGGCACCGTCAGCCATTCCAGCAGGCTCGGCTGCTCGAGCCGGGAGAGGAAGAAGACGATCCAGGCGCCGCCGTAGGCGAGGACGAAGCCGGCGTGCAGCCAGGGGTTGTAGCCGGGCCGGATGGCCGCGCGGTACTGCTGGCGAAAGGGTTGGGGATCGAAGGACATGGTCGGCATCTCGCGTGTGATTGTTATTGGCTGGGCCGCGAACCGGGCCGATCCGCCGGGGCGGAAGGGCTTGCATTCGAGTGTAGCGATGCCAGTCTTATCAGGGTAATGGATAAATAGAATGAGGATTATTCATGAAGCTGAACTTGCAGCAGCTCGACCTCAACCTGCTTCTGGTCTTCGATGCCCTGATGCGCGAACGCAACCTGTCGCGCGCGGCGATCCGCCTGCATCGCAGCCAGCCGGCGGTGAGCAACGCCCTCGCCCGCCTGCGCGAGCAGCTCGACCAGCCGCTGTTCCGGCGCACCGCCAAGGGCCTGGAACCCACCGCCGCCGCCCTCGCCCTGTACGTGCCGGTGCGCCAGGCCCTGCATCTGCTGCAGGCCGGCCTTGGCTCCCAGGAAACCTTCGATCCGCACACTGCGCGGACCTTTCGCCTGACGATGAACGACTATGCCCAGTTGCGCCTGCTGCCGGGCCTGGTGACCCGCCTGAAGACCCTGGCCCCGCGGGTGACGCTGGAGGTACGTCCCGACGAAGGCGCCTCGATCCCGGCGCAACTGGCCAGCGGCGAACTCGACCTGGCGATCGACTACCTGTACTTCGACGAGCCCGAGCTGGCCTACCGGCCGGTCGGCGAGGAACGCCTGGTGGTGATCGCCCGGCAGGGCCATCCGGCCTTCCGCGGCGGCCTCGACCGCGCGGCCTACGAGGCCGCGCAGCACGTCTCGATCCTGCCGCGGGTCGGGCGCGGCAGTCCGCTGGAGATCGTCCTCGGCTCGGCCAGGGTACAGCGCCAGGTGCAATTGCTGGTGCCTCACTACCTGACCATCCCGGCCATCGTCGCCAGCACCGAGCTGCTCGGCACCGTGCCGCGCCGCCTGGCCGAGCGTTTCGCCGGCAGCCATGGTCTGCAACTGGCGGACGTCCCCTTCGAGATGGCCCCGGTGCAGGTCAACCTGATCTGGCATCGCCAGCAGGAAGCGACGCCCGGCCTGCAATGGCTGCGCGAGCAGATCGTGCAGATCGAACAGGGCTGAGTCGCAGGTTGCGCGCCAGGATCAGTCTTCCGTCACTTTCGATCATTGAGCGAGGCCTTTCCCGCGACCTATGGTGAGGCTGCGCCCCGCTGCCGGCCCCAGGCCGCCCCGGGGATACAGTCCAGCACCCGCCAGAGGAGCCACCGTATGACCAGCCTGCCGCTCGAAGCCAACGCCGCCGCCACCCTCGCCGAATGGCACGGGCTGATCGCCCGCCGCGACCTCTCCGGGTTGCCGCGCCTGCTGCACCCCGACGCCGTGTTCCGCTCGCCGATGGCGCACAAGCCGTATGCCGGCGCACCGGTGGTCTCGATGATCCTGAATACCGTGCTCACGGTCTTCGAGGATTTCGCCTATCACCGCCAGTTGGCCAGCGCCGACGGCCGCAGCGTGGTGCTGGAATTCAGCGCACGGGTCGGCGAACGCGAACTGAAAGGCATCGACATGATCCGCTTCGACGACGACGGCCGGATCGTCGACTTCGAAGTGATGGTCCGTCCCATGAGCGGCCTCCAGGCCCTCGGCGAGGAGATGGGCCGGCGCCTGGCCTCCTATCTGGCCGCGAGCAAGGCCTGAGGCGGAGGAACCTGCCATGACCCGCATCACCGAAGTCGTGGTCGAGCGTCGCCAGCTCACCACCGCCGCCCTGCGTACGCGCAACCTGCCCGCCCCGGAGGCGCTGGCGGAAGGCCAGGCGCTGCTGGCGGTCGGCGAGTTCGCCCTGACCGCCAACAACGTCACCTATGCCGCCCTCGGCGATGCCCTGCGCTACTGGGAGTTCTTCCCGGCCGGCGAGGGGCTGGGCATCGTCCCGGTCTGGGGCTTCGCCGAGGTGCTTGCCTCGCGCTGCCCGGGGGTCGAACCGGGCGAGCGCTTCTATGGCTACTATCCGATGGCCAGCCACCTGCTGGTCGCGCCGGCGCAGGTCCGCGGCAGCGGCTTCGTCGACGCCAGCGAGCACCGCCGGAACCTCCCGTCGGTCTACAACCAGTACCTGCGCTGCAGCAGCGACCCGCTCTACCGGGCCTCCGACGAGGCCCTGCAGATGCTCCTGCGGCCGCTGTTCACCACCTCGTTCCTGCTCGACGACTTCCTCGCCGAGCATGCCTTCTTCGGCGCCACCGACCTGCTGCTGAGCAGTGCCTCGAGCAAGACCGCCATCGGCCTGGCCTTCCTCCTCCAGCGCAATCGTGCGCAACGCGGCCAGGACTACCGCATCGTCGGCCTGACCTCCGCGGGCAACCGCGCCTTCGTCGAAGGCCTGGGCTGCTATGACGAGGTCCTGGCCTACGACCGCCTGGACGCACTGGACGCCAGCGGAGACGCGTTGAGCGTGGATTTCGCCGGCAACGGCGCCCTGCTCGGCCAGTTGCACCAGCGCCTGGGCGACCGCCTGCGCTACAGTTGCCTGGTCGGCGCCGCCCACTGGGACCAGCGCGGCGGCCTGCCGAAGGCGCTGCCGGGTCCGACGCCGAAGCTGTTCTTCGCCCCGGCGCAGGCGGAAAAACGCCTCAAGGACTGGGGCGGCGCGGCGTTCCAGGCGCGCCTGGCGGAAGTCTGGGGCGAGTTCTCGGCCTTCGTCGGCGGCTGGATCCAGGTCCGCCGCGGTGTCGGCGGCAGCGAGGTGCTGGAGGTCTACCAGGACCTGCTGGCCGGGCGCTCGGCACCGCAACTGGGCTACATCCTTTCCCTCGACGGCGGCTGAGGCCGCCGTTCTATACTGCTGGACGGAGGTGGCGAACCCGTCGCGAACGACGAAGCGGGTTCCACCCATGGCGTCGGCGGCGCCCTTGCGCCGTCGCTTCGCGGGGGGATGGAGAGATACCGTCCATGAACCGAGCCAAGCTCTACCTCTGCTGCGTTGCACTACTGCTGGTGCCGGCCATCGCCGGTGCGGCGACTGCCGACTACGTCTACGGCATGCCGCTGGACGTGGCCAGGGTGCTGAGCGTCGACGAGGCGCCCAGCGATACCTGCCAGGTGGTGCGCGCCACCCTGGTGTACCTGGACTCCCACGGCGAGCGCCAGGTGTTGCACTACCTGAAGCAGGCGCGTGCGTGCAGCGACGAATGAAACGACGGAGGAAAGGACGAACGGTCAGGGTTGTCGTTTCATTTCACGAAATTTTCACCGCTGACATGGATACTGGAACCAGCTGAAGGACCAGCGCCCCATTGCATAGAGCCCACCATCGAGTGGGCTTTTTGCATTCCGGGCCGCGTATCGCCTGGCCTTGGGCTCAATCCCGCTCTTCCCTGCGCAGCAGTTCGCGCTTGCGCTCCACGCCCCAGCGGTAGCCGGAAATGTCGCCGTCGCGACGTACCACCCGGTGGCAGGGAATCGCCACTGCGATCCGGTTCGCCGCGCAGGCCTGCGCCACCGCGCGCACCGCTCGCGGCGCGCCGATCCGTTCGGCGACCTGCGCATAGCTCGCCGTGCTGCCCGGCGGTATTTCCCGCAGCGCCTGCCAGACCCGTTCCTGGAACGCCGTACCGCGCACGTCCAGCGGCAGGTCCAGCCCCAGTTGAGGCGACTCGACGAAGCCCACCACCTGCGCCACCAGCCGTTCGAAGTCGGCGTCGCCGCCGAGCAGCTGGGCGCGCGGGAACTGGTCCTGCAACTCGCGCAGCAACGGCTCCGGCTCCTCGCCGAGGAGAATCGCGCAGATGCCATGCTGGCTCTGCGCTACCAGGATCGCGCCCAGCGAGCACTGGCCGATGGCGAAACGGATCGCCGCGCCGGCGCCGCCATCGCGGTAATCGCGCGGGCGCATGCCGAGGCGTTGCGACGAGGACTCGTAGAAGCGGCTGTTGGAGTTGAAACCGGACTCGTAGATCGCCTCGGTCACCGAAGCGGACGCCTGGCCCAGGCGCTCGCGCAGGCGCCGGGCACGATAGGCCGAGGCGTAGGCCTTGGGCGTCAGGCCGGTTTCGGCCTTGAACAGACGATGGAAGTGGAACGGACTCATGCCCAGTCGGGCGGCCAGCGCCTCCAGTGCCGGCGGCGTCTCCGCCGTCTCGATCATCCGGCAGGCCTGCGCCACCCGCTCGGCGCGCTGCTCCGCCGCCAGGCTGCGGTCGCCGGCGGCGCGCCGGCTGGGCCGATAGCCGGCGGCCTCGGCGGCCTCGGCAGTGGCGAAGAACTCGACGTTCTCGCGCCTGGGCCGACGCGCCGAGGAACTCGGGCGGCAATAGACCCCGGTGGTCTTCACCGCATAGACGAACGCCCCGTCCGCCGCCGCGTCGCGCGCCAGCACGGCGGCCCAGCGCTGTTCGTCGGTGTGGTAGGCGTTGCAAGGATCGAGCTGCTGGCTCATGGCGTTTCCCCTGTGGGAGCGGATGATGCCCGCAGACTAATTCGCCATTCAAGCGCAAGAACTCCGGTTCTTGCGCTTGAATTCGAGCAAGGCCATGTGCCCGGCTTCGGCAGGTGCGGAAGGCCGTCGGCTTGCCTACCCATCGCCAGGCGCCATAATGGCCCGCTCGAACCGGCGGAAGGATTGGGAACATGGCGTTCAAACGGATAGCACTGGCCTACTGCGTGCAACTGGATCGGGTGATCTCCATCGCCAGCGCCAGCCGCGAATACTTCTCCCAGGCCGAGCCGCGCAAACGCTTCGATTTCCTCTGCTCCAGCGAAGGGTGCCGGGCACAGGGGATCAAGGTATCGGCGAGCAACTACGACAAGCTGCCGCAGGACACCCGCAAGGCCGCGCACTTCAGCAAGTTCCCGCACTCCACCCATCTGTCGGATTGCGAATGGTTCGTCGAGGAGGACGAGGACGCTCTGCGCCCGGGCGAGTCCGCCGAGGATGCCGGCCAGCGGCGCATCCGCGACAAGCTGGATGCCTACGTCGAGGAGTTCGACCCGGCCATTGCCGAGGAGGCCGCGCCGCCGCAAGCGGACCCGGACACCGAGGAACACCCGCCGGCCTCCGCCGCAGTGCGCACCGACGCTCCCGCCGCGCCTCGGCAGAGAACGCAACGGCCACGGCGCACCCGCGATTTCGAACTGCTCGTCGACACCTTCCGCCAGGCCCGCGCCGAGCTGCCGGCGGAAGAGTTCAAGCAACTGGACATCCGCATCAGCGGCCTCGGCCGGATACCGCTGCGCGCCTATTTCCAGCACATCGGCTATGCCACCCCGGGCAGCGCCGGCAAGGTATTCTACGGCGGCGCCGACCTGGTCCGGCGCTACGGTGCGCCGAGCCGGCCGCAGGGCTTCCGCTTCAAGTTCCGCGACCGCATCGACGGCAAGCCGGTATTCCTCTACGTCGCTCCGGAAACCTTGCAGGGCTATCCGCATCGGCGCTACCTCGAAGACATCCTCGGTTGCGCCGAAACGGTGCGCTACTTCACCCTCTACGCCCTCGGGCGGCTCATCGAAGCGCCGAGCGGCAAGAGCTACAGCCTGGAGCCGGATGCCCTGCGCCACCTGGCGATCATCCCCGGTCCGGCGAAGGACGACGCCCCTCAGAGCTCGTCGTAGAGTCGGTCGCTGACCAGCATGTGCCCCGGCGCGTGACTGATGTACAGCTCCGGCTGAACCTCGGCGAGCACCGCCTGGGGCGTGACCCCGCAGGCCCAGAACAGCGGGATCTCGTCCGCCGCGAGGGGCACCGGGTCGCCGTAGTCGGGCCGCGCCAGGTCGCGGATGCCGATCAGCGCCGGATCGCCCAGGTGCAGCGGTGCGCCATGGGTCATAGGGAAGCGGCTGGTGACCTGGATCGCCCGGATCGCCTCGGCGGCCTTCAACGGCCGCATCGATACCACCGTGGGCCCGGCCAGGCGACCGCTCGGCCGGGTAGCGATGGAGCTGCGGTACATCGCCACGTTGCGCCCCAGCTCGAGGTGGCGCAGGCCGATGCCGGCGTCGAGCAACGCCTGTTCGAAGGAGAACGAGCAGCCGATGGCGAAGGCGACGAAATCCGCTTCCCAGAAGGTGCCGATGTCGCTCACCTCGACGGGCTCCTGACCGCGTCGATGCACCCTGTAGCGCGGCAGGTCGCTGCGCACGTCGATATCCGCGCCGAGCCTGGCGAAGTGCGGCGAGCCGGGTTCGCTGACGTCGAGCAGCGGGCAGGCCCGGGGGTTCAGGGCACAGAAGCGAAGGAACTCGTCGGCCCAGGATTTCTGCAGGATCACCAGGTTGGCCTGCAAGTGGCGCTGGCCGAGGCCGCTGGTATGGCCGGTGTAGTCGCCGCGGCGGATCAGTTGGCGCAGGACCGGCGGCGGCAGTTGCGCGAGTTCGTGGAAGGTCGGTTCGGGCATGGCGGCTCCGTGCGCTGGCGGACGTCGTTGTTGGCAGGTTTGTAGAAGCGGACGGCGGTCAGCGTCCAACGAGATTTTTCCGCCGGGGGCGATCGGAAAATCCGAATCAGCGCGAACGCAGCCGCCCCACTCCTTTCTTCAGCGGCGCCAGGAGCATGCACTCCGGGCCGACGTTGGCCGCGTAGTCGGCCAGCACCGCCTTGCTCAGCTCCACCACTTCGTCCACCAGTTCCAGGCCGGTGCCGCCGCGCCAGGACACCACCACCGGCAGGTTCGGCGGCGGCGGGCCGAGGCGCAGCAGGGTCAGTTCGCCGCGTTCCAGTTCCTGGCTGACCAGCGCCGGCGGCAAGGCGCCGACGCCGAAGCCGTCGCGCAGCAGGCGGGTCATCGCCGCCACCGAGTTCACGCAGTTCAGGCGCGGCGCCGCGACGCCGTTGGCGTGCAGCAGGCCGAGCACGTCCTGGTGCGGCCGCGAGTGCTTGGAGAAGGTCACCACCCGCTCCCGCGCCAGGTCCGCCAGCGAGGCGTAGTCGCGGTGGTAGATCGAGCCGGTGGAAACGATCCAGCGCAGCGGATAGCTGCCCAGTTCGAGGTTCAGCACCGACTCGTGGCGCAGCGAGTCGGTCTGGAAGATCAGGTCCAGGTAGCCCTTCTGCAACTGCTCGGAGAGGTTGCGCGCGGTGTCCGCCATCAGCTCGATCTCCACCGCCGGGAAGGTTTCCGTGACCCTGGCCACCAACGGGCTCAGCCAGGTGTGGATGACCGTGTCCATGGCGCCGATACGAATCCGTCCCTGGGTGCTGGCGCCGGTGTCGAGCGACTGCTTCAGCGCGTGCATGGTGTCCATCATCCGCTCGGCGTAGGCCAGTACCTTGTCGCCTTCCGGGGTCAGGGTCACGCCGCGCGAGTCGCGGACGAACAGTTTCACGCCGAGTTCGTCCTCCAGCACGGCGATCCGGCTGGAAATGGAAGCCTGGGTACTGAACAGCTTCTCCGCGGTGAGGCGGAAGCTCTTCAGGCGCGCGACCCAGACGAAGGTCTCGAGGAATTTCAGGTTCATGTGGCGGGTACCGACGGGCAAGGGACACAAGGTGGCGGGAGCGAGCAGCTTCCATGCCAGCGCCCACCTTCCGGCGGCACATGATCGACGCATGACGGCCTGCTCCGCCATCGAAATTTCTTATCCCCGGCGGCCGCATAAATTAGTTGGACGCTCGCTGGCCAGCCTCGAAGAATGCGACCACCGGGTGCGACGGCGCCCACCGAATCTTCATAACACCAATAACGACGATCGGTGCCCCCATGGAAAAACACATGACCCTCGACGCCGGCCCGGACGCTTCCCGGGACGGTCATTTCGGCTGGTATCGCGCCCTCGACAAGCAGGAACGCCGGGCCTTCTGGAGCTGCAAGATCGGCTACGGCCTGGACGGCATGGACACCCAGATGCTCAGCTTCGTGATCCCTACCCTGATCGCCCTGTGGGGGATCGGCACCGGCGAAGCCGGCTTCATCCACACCATGACCCTGCTCGCCTCCGCCGCCGGCGGCTGGATCGCCGGGATCCTCTCCGACCGCATCGGCCGGGTGCTGACCCTGCAACTGACGGTGCTCTGGTTCGCCTTCTTCACCTTCCTCTGCGGCCTCGCGCAGAACTACGAGCAGCTGCTGGTCGCACGGACCCTGATGGGCTTCGGCTTCGGTGGCGAATGGACCGCCGGCGCGGTACTCATCGGCGAAGTGATCAAGGCCCGCGACCGCGGCAAGGCGGTCGGCCTGGTGCAGTCCGGCTGGGCCATCGGCTGGGGCCTCACCGCCATCCTCTACTCGCTGATGTTCAGCCTGCTGCCGCCGGAAGAGGCCTGGCGCGCGCTGTTCATGCTCGGCCTGTTGCCGGCGCTGTTCGTCCTGGTGGTACGCCGGCTGGTCAAGGAACCGGCGATCTACCGCGAGGCCAGGCAACGCAACCAGGGCGCCGACAAGGTCAGCTTCTACGAGATCTTCGCCCCCGGGATGCTCAGCATCACCCTGCGCGCCTCGCTGCTGACCACCGGCGCGCTCGGCGGCTACTACGCCATCACCGCCTGGCTGCCGACCTTCCTCAAGACCGAACGCGGGCTGACCGTGCTCGGCACCAGCGGCTACCTGGCGATGGTGATCCTCGGCTCCTACGTCGGCTACGTGGTCAGTGCCTTCCTCACCGACCTGATCGGGCGCAAGAAGAACTTTGTCCTGTTCGCCGTCGGCTCCTTCACCGTGGTCCTGCTCTACACCCAGTTGCCGGTGAGCAACGGCGCCATGCTCTGGCTCGGTTTCCCGCTCGGCTTCTTCGCCTCGGGCATCTTCAGCGGCATGGGCTCGTTCCTCACCGAACTGTTCCCAACCCGCATCCGCGGCTCCGGCCAGGGCTTCTGCTACAACGCCGGGCGCGCCATCGCCGCGCTGTTCCCGATGCTGATCGGCATGCTCGGCCAGAAGCTCTCGCTGGGCCTGGGGATCGGCGCCTTCGCCGCGGTCTCCTACGGCGTGGTGATCCTCGCCGCCCTCAGCCTGCCGGAAACCCGCGGCAAGCAACTGGAACTCTGAGCCGTCGACCGAGGAAATCCCAGCATGCATCCCACTCCCCGCCTGGCTGCCGCGCTGCTCGCCGGCAGCGGGCTGGGCTGGCCGCTGCTCGCCCAGGCCGACCTGGTCGAGGACAGCCACGCCAGCCTCGAACTGCGCAACTTCTACTTCAACCGCGACTTCCGCCAGAGCGGCGCGCGCGACAACGCCGACGAATGGGCGCAGGGCTTCCTCCTGCGCCTGGAGTCCGGCTTCAGCGAAGGCACCGTCGGCTTCGGCGTCGACGCCATCGGCCTGCTCGGCTTCAAGCTCGACTCCGGCGGCGGCAGCGGCGGAACCGGGCTGCTGCCGGCCGACGGCTCCGCCGGCGGCTCCCAGGATGACTACGCCAAGCTCGGCCTGACCGCCAAGGCGCGGGTCTCCAACAGCCTGCTCAAGGTCGGCGCGCTGCACTTCAAGAGCCCGCTGGTCTCGGCCAACGACACCCGCCTGCTGCCGGAACTGTTCCGCGGCGCGCTGATCGACGTGCAGGAGATCGACGGCCTGACCCTGCGCGGCGCGCACCTGGACCGCAACAAGCTGAACAGTTCCAGCGACTACCAGGTGTTCAGCGCCAACCGCATCGGCGGGCGCAGCGATGCCTTCGACTTCGCCGGCGGCGACTATCGCCTGACCCCGGCGCTGACCGCCAGCCTGCACCAGGGTCGGCTCAAGGACATCTACCGACAGACCTTCGCCGGCCTGGTACACACCCTCGACCTCGGCGGACAGCGTTCGCTCAAGAGCGACCTGCGCTTCGCCCGGGCCAGCGAGGACGGCGGCTTCCGCGAACTGGACAACCGCGCCTTCGGCGCCCTCTTCAGCCTGCGCCTGGGCGCCCACGCGGTGGCCGCCGGCTACCAGCGGATCAGTGGCGACGATCCCTATCCCTACATCGCCGGCAGCGACCCGTACCTGGTCAACTTCATCCAGATCGGCGACTTCGGCAACGTCGACGAGCGTTCCTGGCAACTGCGCTACGACTACGATTTCGGCGCGCTCGGCCTGCCCGGCCTGAGCTTCATGAGCCGCTACGTCTCCGGCGACAACGTCGCCCGCGGCGCGGCCAACGACGGCAAGGAATGGGAACGCAACACCGACCTCGGCTACGTGGTGCAGAGCGGGCCGCTGAAGAACCTCGGGGTGAAATGGCGCAACGCCACGGTGCGTTCGAATTTCGCCAACGACCTCGACGAAAACCGCCTGATCCTCAGCTACAGCCTGACGCTGTGGTGAGGTCCGGCGAGCAATGACCTGAAGGAACCTGCATGAACAACCTGTTGTTGAACTGCGATATCGGCGAGAGCTTCGGTGCCTGGCGCATGGGCCTGGACGCCGAGGTGATGCCGCTGATCGATTGCGCCAACATCGCCTGCGGCTTCCACGCCGGCGATCCCGGCACCATGCGCCGCACCGTGGCCCTGGCGGTGGAGCATGGCGTGCGCATCGGCGCGCACCCCGGCTACCCCGACCTGGTCGGCTTCGGCCGGCGCTCGCTGGCCTGCTCGGCGCAGGAAGTGGAAGACCTGCTGCTCTACCAGATCGGTGCCCTCGACGGACTCTGCCGCGCCCAGGGCGAACGGGTACGCTACGTCAAGCCGCACGGCGCGCTGTACCAGGACATGATGCGCGACCCGGCGATCCTCGCCGCCGTGCTGCGCGCACTGGCGGCCTACGACCGCGCCCTGCCGCTGATGCTGATGAGCACCCGCGACAACACCGCGGCGCGCGCGCTGGGCGAGGCCCACGGCATCGAGCTGTGGTTCGAGGCGTTCGCCGACCGCGCCTACGACGGCGCCGGCTACCTAGTCTCGCGCAGCCAGCCCGGCGCGGTACACCACGACGCCGAGACGGTGCTCGCCCAGGCCCTCCTGCTGGCCCGTGGCGCGGCGCTGCGAGCCAGCGACGGCAGCGCCCTGGCGCTGGAGGCGCAGACCCTCTGCGTACACGGCGACAACCCCGCCTCGCTGGCTGCGGTGCGGCGCATCCGCGACGCCCTGGAGGCGGCATGAGCCAACCGCAACCGCGCATCGAGGTGGCCGCCATCGACAGCTTCGTCCTGCGCCTGTTCGAGCGCATCGACGAAGCCAACATGCCCTGGCTGCTGGCGGCGGAGGAAAACCTGCGGGCGGCGTTCGGCGCCGCCCTGCTCGACCTGGTGCCGTCCTACACCACCCTGCTCCTGCAATACGACCTGCTCCAGCTCGACCCTGGCGAGGCCCGCGCGCGGATCGCCGCGGCGCTGTCCGACTTGCACCCGAGACGCCAGGACGGCGGCCGCCTGCACATCCTGCCGACCTGGTACGACCCGCGGGTCGGCCCCGACCTGGAACCCCTGGCGCGGCGCAAGCAGCTCGGCGTCGCCGAGCTGATCCGCCGCCACAGCCAGCGCGAGTATCGGGTCTTCGCCCTCGGTTTCAGCCCCGGCTTCGCCTTCATGGGGCTGGTCGAGGAAGCCCTGGCGGCACCCCGCCTGGCGACTCCCCGGCAACGCATCGCCGCCGGCAGCGTCGGCATCGCCGAGCGCCAGACGGCGGTCTATCCGCAGGCCTCGCCAGGCGGCTGGAACCTGCTCGGGCGCTGCCCGGTGCGCCTGTTCGACCTCACCCTGGACGGCTACAGCCTGCTGCGCGCCGGCGACCGGGTGCGTTTCGAACCCATCGGACACGCCGAATTCGTCCGTCTCGGCGGCGACGACACGCCCCTGGAGGTCCAGGCATGAACGACTCCATCCACGGCGGCCTGCGGGTGTGCCAGAGCACCCCGCTGGTCCAGTTGCAGGATCGCGGCCGCTTCGGCTGCCGCCATCTCGGCGTGACCCAGGGCGGCGCCCTCGACTGGCTGTCCATGGGCTGGGCCAACTGGCTGCTGGGCAATCCCCTGGACGCCGCGGTGATCGAGATCGCCCTCGGCGGTTTCGTCGCCGAATGCCGTGCCGACGGCTGGTTGGCCCTGGCCGGCGGCGACCTCGGCACGACCCTCGATGGCCAGCCGCTACCGGCCTGGGGCGCGTTCGCCGTGCGCGGCGGCCAGCGCCTGGCCTTCGCCCACCCACGCCAGGGCGCCCGCGCCTACCTGGCGGCGCCCGGCGGCTTCGCCGGCGAGCGCCAGTTGGGCAGCCTGGCCACGGTGGCCCGCGAAGGCCTGGGCGGCCCCCGCGCCGACGGCAAGGCCCTGGCCGCAGGCGACAGCCTCGGCTGGCTGGCCGATGGCGCGCGACCGCGCGCGCTGCCCCTGCCCAGCGAACGGATCATGGACTGCACCGGCGAAGCGCGCCTGGAGCTGATCCTCGGCGCGCAGATCGGCGACTTCCCGGCCATGAGCCTGTTCGATGCGTTCAACGGCGACTGGCAGGTGGATACCCGCGCCGACCGCATGGGCGTACGTCTGCTCGGCCCGCGCCTGGAATGCCGGCAGCAGTCGATGATCTCCGAAGGCATCGCCCTCGGCGCGGTGCAGGTGCCGCCGGACGGTCAGCCGATCGTCCTGCTCAACGACCGCCAGACCATCGGCGGCTACCCCCGTCTCGGCGCCCTCGCCCCGCTGGCGCTGGCGCGCCTGGCGCAATGCCTGCCAGGCCAGCCGGTACGGCTGCTGCCGACGGTGCAGGAGGCGGCGCACCGCGAGCATCGACGCCTGCTGGCGGCCTGGGACGCATAGGCGGTTTTTTTGAACGGCGCCGTATGGCGAGCGTCCACCGCACACTCGTCCCGTCCGGAGGTTCGCCATGCCCAGTCGCCTGTCACTGATCGCCGCCCTGCTGTTGCCCCTGGCCGTCCAGGCCGAACCCGCTGATACCCGGGCCCTGCTCGCCGACAGCCTGGCCGACAGCCAGGCCCAGGTGGAGGCAGCCGAGCAAGCCATGCGCCGTTCCGAAAACAAGGCGGTGCAGCTCTATGCCAAGCGCGTACTCACCGAACAGCAGGAGTTCGACCATCAGTTGCGCGCCCTGGCCGGGGAAAAGGCCTTGGCGCTGCCCTCGCCGCGCCAGACCGAACGGCAGGCCGCCGCTCCCGGCGGCTTCGACGAGCGCGGTTTCCTCGACGCGCAGATTCGCCAGCAGGACCGTCTGGTCGCACGCTTCGAGGGAATCGCCCGGGACTCCGCCGATCCTGACCTGCGCCGCTTCGCCGACGAATGGCTGGCGCGCTTCTACCACCACCGCGAACTGGCCGACCAGTTGCGTAGCGGCCGCGCCGACTGAGCGCCGCGACCGCCTTGCTCAGTGCCGCGCGAGGACCTGCCGGGCGCTCTGGCGAATCACCCCCCAGCGCTTGGGATCGTCCTGCAGCATGGCGCCAAGCAGGTGCTTGGCCTGCTCGAAACTGATGTGCGGCGGCAGCGGCGGCACGTTCGGGTCGGTGACCACCTCCAGCAGCACCGGGCGGTCGGCGGCGAAGGCCTCGGCCCAGGCGGCGTCGATGTCCTCCGGGCGATCCACGCGGATGCCCTTGAAGCCGAGCATGTCCGCATAACGCGCGTAGGGGAAATCGATCACTTCCTGCGCCGGGCTGAACTCCGGGTCGCCGGCCAGGGCACGCTGCTCCCAGGTCACCTGGTTGAGATCGCCGTTGTTCAGCACCAGCACGATGAAGGTCGGCGAGTCCCAGCGCTGCCAGTACTGCTGCACGGTGACCAGTTCGGCGTTGCCGTTCATCTGCATGGCGCCGTCGCCGACCATCGCCACCACCGGCCGCTGCGGATAGGCGAGCTTGGCGGCGATGGCGTAGGGCACGCCGCTGCCCATGGTCGCCAGCTTGCCCGACAGCGAGCCGAGCATGCCCGGGCGCATGCGGATGTCGCGGGCGTACCAGTTGGTATGCGAGCCGCTGTCGCCGCAGAGAATCGCATCGTCCGGCAGTTGCTCCGACAAGGAACGGAATACCCGCTGCGGGTTGATCGGGTCGGCTGGCTCTTCGGCCTGGCGCCGGGCTTCCTCGCGACTGGCCGTCACCGCCCGCTCGACCCGGCGGCGCCAGGCGCCGTGCTTTTTCTGCTCGAGCAGCGGCAGCAGGCGCTCCAGGGTTTCCCCTGCATCGCCGAGCAAGGCCTGGTCGATCGGATAGCGGATACCGATGTTGCGCGGATACAGGTCGATCTGCACCGCCCGCGCCTGGCCGGCCTTGGGTAGGAACTCGCTGTAGGGGAAAGTGCTGCCGACGATCAGCAGGGTGTCGCAATGCGACATCAGCATGCTGCTGGCGCGGGTGCCGAGCAGGCCGATGGAGCCGGTCACGTACGGCAGGTCGTCGGAAACCGCCGCCTTGCCCAGGAGCGCCTTGGCCACTCCGGCGGCCAGGCGCTCGGCGACCGCTTCCAGTTGCCGGTGCGCGCCCAGGGCCCCGGCACCGGCGAGGATCGCCACGCGCCGGCCGCGATTGAGGATCGCCGCGGCGGCTTCCAGGTCGGCGTCGCGCGCGTAGGGTCGCGGCTGGACGAAGCCCACCGCCGACATCACGTGGCCGTGCTCGTGGGGCTGGCGCTTCGGGGCCGCCATCTGTTGCACGTCGTTGGGCACGATCACCGTCGCCACCTGCCGCTCGCCGACCGCCACGCGCAGGGCTCGGTCCAGCACATGGAGCAGTTGTGCCGGGCTGACCACGGTCTCGACATAGGCGGAAACGTCCTTGAACAAGCTCTGCAGATCGACTTCCTGCTGGTAGTCGCTGCCCAGCGCGGTAGCCGCCTGCTGGCCGACGATGGCCAGCACCGGCTGATGATCCATGCGCGCGTCGTAGAGCCCGTTCAGCAGGTGGATCGCGCCCGGCCCCGAGGTGGCCAGGCACACCCCGACCTCTCCGGTGAACTTGGCGTGGGCGCCGGCCATGAAGGCCGCCATCTCCTCGTGGCGCACGCGGATATAGTCGAATGCCTCGGCGCGCCGGCCCATGGCGCCCATGATCCCGTTGATGCCATCGCCGGGGTAGCCGAAGACGCGCTTCACCCCCCACTGGCTCAAGCGTTCGAGCAATTGATCGGCAACCGTGCTGGACATTCTCGCCTCCTGGTCGTGTCTGGGGTCGTACCAATGAGGACTGGCGCCGCAGGCGAGGGTTCAAGGCAATCGAGCGGCGGTGCCGACGGCGAAATCGACTGAACTGTCGGCGCGGGCGACCGGCCCAAGGGACAGGGCCCGCATGGGCGCAATCGCCAGGAGGTGCCGCCATGACCCGCGCCATCAACGATCCCGGAAACGAAGACCCCGGCTCCCTGCTGGAAACCGACGCCGACGCCCTGCTCGGCGGTGCCGCCGCCCAGGCGCCGGAAGAGCGCTGCCGGCTCGCAGCCCAGGCCTGCATCCGCGCGTGCGAGCGCTACCTGGCGCTCTGCATCGAGTCCAGCAGGGAACAACGCCAGCACGCCGGCGACTGCGCCGACCTCTGCCGCCTCGCCGCCCTGCTACTGGAGCGCCGCAGCCCATGGGCGCCGGCCGCCTGCGAGCTGGCGGCGCGCTATGCCCTGGCATGCGCGGAGCGTTGCGATGGCGACGAGCCGCTGGAGCGCGAATGTGCGGGTGCCTGCCGGCGCTTCGTCGAGGCCTGTCGGCCGTTGTTGCCGGCCTGAGGCCCTCTGGCATTGCATGGAGCTGCCGGGCGTGGCGAGGGTGACCTGTGGCGTAGAATGGGAAACCGACGGCCATGTCGACGGTAGTCGCTCAACCCAGTACCAGTACCACCCTACGGGTGCGCGCTGATTTCTTCTCCATCTTGGAAACGCGCACCACCCCAACTTCTTCGGTATTCGCCACATGGGTTCCACCGCAAGGCTGCAGGTCGGTGTCTTTAATACTCACCAACCGAACCTGCCCGGCGCCCATCGGAGGTTGGACACTCATGGTGCGCACCAGATCTGGCCTAGCCCGCAGTGCATCGTCGCTCATGGTGTCGATCGAAACCGGATGTGCTGCCTCGACCATTGTCGCCAAGGCGCTATCAATGGCCTCGCGGGACAGCGGTTCACTCGTCACGAAGTCCAGGCGCGCATGCTCATCAGTGATGCTGCACCCATTGACCGGATAGGGCAGGACAGCACAGAGCATGTGCGCTGCGGTATGCAGTCGCATGTGCCGGTAACGACGCACCCAATCGATCTGCGCAAGAACCACCTCGCCAGGCTTCATTGCTCGGAGAACGGTTGCCTGGCCTTCAGCTGGGATATGCAGGATGGCATCCCTGCCAGCACCTGCTTCTGTCCCCTTGCGTGTATCGGCGATCCGGAGCCGCGTGCCATCAGCCAGCGTCAGCCAACCACTGTCTCCAGCCTGGCCACCCCCCTGGGGATAGAAAACGGTCTGGTCGAGCAGCAGGCCATCTTCAACGAGATCGGTGATTCTCGCCAAACACTCTTCCCGGTAGGAGTCCTGGAGAAAAAGGGAGGCGGTCTGCGTCATGATGCCTCCATTGGTTGAATTTGGGTCTGCGTGGCTGCCGGCTGTAGTTGCTGAACTATGTGGGGGCCTCGGATGACCTGTAGTTCAGAACGCAGGGTTACGACTGAACCGACAGGGATGTCGTCCTTGATGACACAATGCGGACCGACAAACACATCGTCGCCGATAGCGATGTCACCCAGTACACGCGTGAAGGCCCCGATTTGGACGCGGCTCCCTATGGTGGGGTGACGCTTACCGGCGGGATTAGCCGATATGCCAGTTGCCCCCAATACCACACCTCCGAGGATGTAACAGTCATCACCGATTACCGCTGTCTCGCCAATGACCGTGCCATGCCCATGGTCCAGGATGAATCGACTGCCAATCTTGCATCTTGGGTGGATTTCCGCGCCCGACAGGAGCTTTCCACGAGAGGAGACCAGGAGCGCGGTAGCCTCCAACGCTCTCTCAGGATCGCCTTCAGATGTGCTTCGCAGACACAGCATGTGGGAAAGCCGGTAGTGCAGCACTGCCTTAAACGAGCTGTAGCCAAACGCAATGTCGGATGTCCGTCCCTGTGCGGCTGGATCCTTGCTGGCGAATGCCTGCAGGTCTTCCTCGCACCAACGTCTGGCTTCTTCGAACATCGAATGAGCGACTATCCGCTCCACCAGTTGGGGTGAGCAGCACTCCATCAATGCCGCGCGCATCAGATTACCTACCAGTTTGTCCATCGCATGCGACCTCATTTCGACCATGCAAGCGTTATCGCCGTGCTCTGCTCTACAACTTCATCGAAAAGCGTCCATGTATGACTCGACGCCATCGTAGATCATCGTCAGTACACGAGCGCCTGACGGCATGGCAGATGCCATGTTCAGCACCGCGACCAGGTTGGCTGCGGAGGACAACCCCATGCTCACAGAGTCGTTTTGCAGGACTTCCCGGATCATCGACAAGCAGGCAGATTTCGACACCCCGACCATGCCAGTAACAATGCCGAGGTTGCAGACTTCCGGCACGATACCAATGGAAAGTCCCTGAATCTCATGCGGTGCGTGCCTATCGTCGAGCAAGTCGCACTGCTCTGGCTGCACGCCATAGATGGCCATATCCGGCCAGTGGTTCCTCAGCACCTCTCCAACACCCGTGATATGTCCACCAGTTCCAATGCCAGCGAAGAAGAAGTCCGGGGGTGGCTGGCCTGCAAAGTCCCTCAGGATTTCCAGGGCTGTAGCTTCGCGATGGGCTTGCGGGTTGGCTGGATTGCGCTGCTGGTTGAGCATGACGAACTCCGGATGTTCCAGCAGTATCTGGATTGCCAGCTCGCCATGCGAGTTGTTCCCTTTTCTGCTATCCGACAGCACGACGTGAGCGCCATACAGCTCGAGCAATTGTCTCTTGTCAGGGCTGTAGTTGTCGGGAACCACCAGGGTCACGCGGTACCCCAGGATGTTCCCCGCCATTGCCAGTCCAATCCCCGTATTTCCCCCGCTCGGCTCGAGAATGGTCTGCCCTTTCCCGCGCACCAGGATTCCTTTGCGTTCGGCATCCAGAATCATCCAGAGCGCGATACGCGCCTTATGACTTCCTCCTGGATTGAAGGATTCCAGCTTGGTGAATACGCTCACCCCCAGGCGAGCAGACAATTTGCTCAGCCGTATCACCGGCGTCCCGCCAATTAAATCGAGTAGCGAATCGTAGATCATGCTTTCCCTGCCTATGGTTCAGTACATCGGCATGTGCTGCTCTATCTCTTTCGCCCATCGCTTCATGCCGCCATCGAGCACTTGGACGTTGGAGAACCCTGCCCCCATGAGCTGTATGGCCGCGCGTTCGGCACGAGTGCCGGCGTAGCACACGAGGATGTAGCGCTTACTGAAGTCGAGATTGGCGAAATGGCTGGCGAGTTCGTTCAAGGGAACGTGGACGATCCCCGGCAACTGGCACACTTCGAGCTCGCCCGCGTCGCGTACATCCAGAAGGGCATAGTTTTCGCTGTTGGATTTCATCAACTGCAACAGGCAGCTGGGATCGATATAGCGATCGTCGTCGAGTCGTTGCGACGGTGCCGCGCTTGCCTGGCAGAGCAATCCCTCCCTCCAGTGGCGGGGATTCTCTGCAGCGGTTTTGCCGCAGGCCGGACAATCGTCGCGCCGATTGAACTTCACTTCATTGAAGTGCATGAGCAGCGCGTCGAATCGAAGAAGTCTGCCTGATAGGGACTTGCCCAGGCCGACGAGGGCCTTCACCGCCTCGGTTGCCTGCAGCAGGCCAATCACTCCAGGCAGCACACCAATAACTCCCCCTGCGTTACAGCTTGGAGCCACCTCAGGCGGGGGATTGTTCGGGAAGAGACATTGGTAGCAGGGGCCTCCCTCCAGATTGAAGACGCTGACCTGACCTTCGAACCGATAGATCGCGCCAAAGACGAGTGGTTTTCCGAGCTTGGCGCAAACCGCGTTGACCAAGTAACGTGTGGCGAAGTTGTCGGTGCCATCCAATACCAGGTCATAGCTCTGAATCAGTGACTGCGCATTGTCCGCGTCGATGGCGTAACGGTGGGTTACGACTTCAATGTAGGGGTTCAGGTCCTGCATCCGGCGCTGGGCGGACTCAACCTTCGGCATACCGAGCGTGCTATAGCCATGGACGACCTGGCGCTGGAGATTGCTCGACTCCACCACGTCAAAGTCAACCAGCCCGATGGTGCCCACTCCTGCTGCGGCCAGATAAAGGCAAGCGGGCGAACCCAGGCCGCCCGTTCCGATTATCAGCACCCTGGCCTGCTTCAGGCGCTGCTGGCCTTCCCTGCCAACGCCTGGCAACGTGATGTGGCGAACGTAGCGTTGAACTTCTTCGTCGCTCAACGCTTCAACGCCAGAACCGCCAGATGTCGCGAGCATGACTTCGACTTCATCTCCATCGGAAAGCTCGCCATCCAGATTGACTAGCGAACCTTTGTGGGTCAGCAGGAAGTGTTCTTTCAATTGACCGTTTTCGTAATACAGGTGCCCGAGTAATGAAGGATGCTTCCTGGCAAGGCCTGCCAGCAGCTCGCCAACCGTCAAGCCCGCTCCCTCCAGGCGCCCGCCTTCCAGTTGGGCGGCCCGTACCAGTACTTCCGGAAAAATTACCGTCTTCACTTTTCAGCTCCTTGCCAGATGTCTACTCGTCCTGGCTCGATGGCCCGAACTCTCGTGTGCATTCAAAGCGTCCGTTGCGCCAGGCAAACAGTTTTGCGCCGCGAACGTTGCCGGCGGCCACATCAACAACCAGGTAGTCGACCGGCAGCATTGGCTCCCCGGCATACAATGCCTTGTCGATATCCTCCCGGCTGAAGTAGGCACCGACGTCCGGGTGGGAGTGGTAGATGACGGATACCGGGCTGCACGTCTTGAAGCTGCTGTTGAGGAATACGGTATCCGTCACGGAAAACGTGTACCCGTTGGCGGCCGTGCGTGGGTACCTCCGGGGGTCAGCCATGTGCAGTTCATCCTGGATGTTCGTACCCTCTTTCACTTTTGCATCGGCGAGAACGAATCCGCAGCATTCCCTTGGATAGGTCCTGCAGGCGTGTCTGTAGATCACGCTCAATGCATGCTCGGTCAACACGTTCGTATTCATGTCACCTCCTGCCGAGCAGCTTCTCGATGGGAAGCTTGGTGATGGCAAATCCAGCCAATAGGAGCACGGTGAAGCCAATCAACTCGCGAGAGATGGCAACCCCTTCGTACCAGGCGCCGATGATCACGGCGAACACCGGGAAAATGATGAAGACGAACGACAGCACAACGGGACTCAAACGCTTGAGCAGGAAGAAGTACACGATGAATCCCCCGACTGATGCCACCAGACCGAGATAGATCAGGGCAGCCCAAGATCGGCTTGTGACGGCAGACAGGTTCGGGTGTTCCATCACGAGTCCGGCCATGAACAGCCCCAAGCCGGCGATGCCAATGGGCAGCGTATTGAAGGTGATCACGCCGATGTCAGCACCTTGCCTTTTGGTGATGACGTAGCTGAGTGCGTGCATGATCGCCGCGAGCAGGATGGCAAGTACGCCTAACAACTCCGTGTAGTCCAGATGCAGCCCTTGAGACCTGATGATCATGAACAGGCTGCCGAAGCCAATCGCAATACCAAGGATCTGCGACAGGTAGATGCGCTCGCGCAGGAAGATCGCGGAGAAGATCAGGATGAACACGGGCATGCTGCTGAACAGCAGCGCGGTAAGACCTGAAGCGACGTATTGCTCGCCATAGTTCAGCAGGTAGTAGGGCACGCTGAAGTAGCCGAGCGTCACGAAGACGAAGAAGGCCAGGAGTCGCCGCGGGAAAAAGATCGTCTCGTGGCGCAGCCGCGCAAAGAGCAGGAAAAGCGGAAATGCGATCAGAAAGCGCAATCCGGCGGCAGTTAGCGGCGGCACGCTCTCCACGGCGATCTTGATGCCGAGCCAGGTAGTCCCCCAGCTGATACACACCACTAGAAATAGAACAGCGGTCACCAGGCTGGCCACACGTACCTGCCGCCTGTTGATAGTCAGAGCTTGAATTGACATAAGTTGCACGTCTTTCCCCCATGTTATTCTTTGATTGACGCCCTTTATTGCTTATCAAACCTCTTTATTTGAGGTTAATTCGGAGAAAATATGCCGGTCAAAGCAAATATTGACACCGATTCAATTTTCAGATTCTTCCTACCAGAAGGGCCCGGCCTGAAGTACAAACGGCTGGCCCAGGGCATCGAAGAATCTATTCGCAATGGGGTTCTCCGGCAGGGAGTCAAGCTGCCGCCACATCGCATCCTCGCGGACAAGCTCGGTGTGACCGCGGGCACGGTGAGCCGGGCCTATGGTGAGCTGGAGCGCATGGGGCTGGTTGAGGCTCGGGTCGGCGACGGTACGTTCGTCCGCAACCGCGGTCGAGAACGTGCTCGGGAGGCGGGCTTTCGCAATTTCGTAGACAGCACCGAGATGTGCAACGACATGAGCCGGAATATGCATATTCCGGGCAATGAGACCGAACTGCTTTCCCGCAGCCTTCAGCAATTGAGTGCGGCCCCTGAGCTCCTGCAGGAGTTAATGCTCTACACACCCGACACAGGACTGCTCCGACACCGGCAAGCGGGAGCAACATGGCTGTCTCACGGTGAGTTTCAAGCGGAGCACCAGCAGATTCTGTGCGTCAATGGCAGCCAACACGGTCTGCTCGTCGTGCTTATGGCCATGCTGCGCGCCGGCGACACCCTGGTAACGGAGCAGCTCTCCTATCCTGGGCTGATCAGTGCCGCGCAACTGTTGGGCATCAAGGTGCTCGGCTTGGAAATGGATGAAGAGGGGCTACTGCCCGACGCCCTCGAAGAGGCCTGCCGCACGAACAGGATCACCGCCCTGTACTGCACACCCACCATCCAGAACCCGACCACTGCAGTGATGTCAGGCGCCAGGCGGAAGGAAATCGCGAAGATCTGCCGCGAGCACGGCTTGATCGTCATCGAGGACGAAACCCATGCTGTATTGATGGCCGAACGCCCCACCCCTCTCTGCCATCTGCTGCCTGAGCGGGGCATCCTCATCGGTGGCATGAGCAAGGCGGTCGCTGCAGGATTGCGGGTTGGATACGTTCATGCTCCTGCATCCATGGTAAGTCGCATGGCAGCAGCGCTTCGCAATTCGTGCTGGATGGCGACACCACTGGTTCTCGAGATTGCGAGCCGATGGGTCGAGGACGGTACTGCAAGCGCACTGCTCGAATACCAGAGAGGGGAAATCGCGCGTCGCCAAGCGCTGGTTGTGGACCTGCTGCAGGGCCTGACCTATCGCAGCCATCTATGCTGTCCGCATTTCTGGGTAGAAGTGCCAGCCCCCTGGCGCGCCATCGAAATAGAGCAAGGCATGCGCGGACAGCAGCATCTTGTCACCACCGCAGAGGCCTTTAGTACGGGCCGCGGTACGCTTCCCCAGGCCATTCGAATCAGCGTCAGCAATTCCCCAGGAGGGGGGAATACGTTATCTGACGGCTTCGCAGTCCTGGCAGCGCTCCTACGCGAAGGCCCCCAAGAGATGCTGACGATGCGTGCTTGATACGGGAGGCAACGGTCCCACCCGAGGAGGACTCTTGGGCTCAACGGTAGCGATAAGCACCGGCGCCTGACTAAGGCATACCTATGGTCCGAGATCTACCATGGATTTCACTCGCCTGGGACGGCGAAACAAGAAGTCGAGGCAGCCACGAAAAGCAGCTAGACCATCCAGCGTGAAACCCACCCAAGCTTTAATCCGTTCTATCCATCCTGCGCAGAGCCTAACCCCGCGACAACCACGCCATCACCGCTCGGTTCACCCACGGCGGAGACAACTGCCCAGCCCAGTACAGCGCCGTGAACAACCCGCCCACCGGCCGGTGTACCCGCCGGCTGTGCGCCTGCCGCCAGGCCGCCTCGGCGATATCCTCGGCGTCCAGTCTCAGCCCCAGGCGACGCAACACCGGCGGCTGGTAGGGCTGCCCGGCGACCATCGGCGTGCGGACGAACGGCGGCATCAGGTCGGCCACACGAATACCGTGGCGGCGCCATTCCAGCTCCAGCGCCTCGGTAAGCCCGCGCACGGCGAACTTCGAGGCCGAGTAGACGGCCATCTCCGGTACGCCATACAGCCCCGATGCCGAGCCCATGTTGAGCACCTGCGCCTGCGGCGTCGCGCGCAGGAACGGAAAGGCCGCGTGACAGCAGTTGAGGACGCCTTGCAGGTTGATCGCCAGCAACCGCGCGTGGTCCTCCAGGGCGACCTCTTCGAAGCGGCCGAAACGCAGGACGCCGGCGCAGTTGAACAGCAGGCGCAGGCGGCCATCGGCACAGAACTGCGCAAGCGCCTCGCCGACCACGTCGGGCTCGCTGACGTCCACGGCGCGGTGCCAGGCGCCCGGCAGTTGCGCGGCCAAGCCGCGCAACGCCTCGGCATCGATGTCCAGCAAACCGACCCGCCAGCCCCGGCGGTGGAACAGACGCGCGCTGGCGGCGCCGATTCCGGAAGCGGCACCACTGATCAGGATGTTCTGCACCTGTCGCCCTCCGCGCTGCATTCGACGACGAACGCGGCCGCCTCGTCCAACGCCCGGTCGGCGCTGGCCAACACGCCGGCATGGGCCTGGAACACGTGCCAGCAACCGGCGTAGCGCTGCAATCGCACCGCGACGCCCTGCTCACCGGCCCGTTGCGCCAGGCGCAGGCTGTCGTCGCGCAGCAGTTCGTCCTCGCCGACCTGTACCAGCAGCGGCGGCAGCCCCGCCAGGTCGGCATGCAGCGGCGACAAGGCGGCCGAGCCTGGCTCCGCGTCGGCCGGCAGCAGCAGGCGCACCGCGCTTTCCAGCCAGGCCCGCGACAGCAGCGGGTCGCCGGCCGCCGGCGTGTGCAGGCGCTGGCAGCCGAGGTCGGTCCAGGGCGAGAACAGCAGCAACCCGGCCGGCAACGGCAAGCCGCGCGCCTTCAGCTCCAGGGCCAGGGACAGCGCCAGGTGGCCGCCCGCGGAGTCGCCGGCGAGCAGCAGCCGGCGCGGCGAATGGCCGGCCTCCAGCAATGCCAGGTAGACCGCCAGGGCGTCGTCGCGGGCGGCGGGGAACGGATGTTCCGGGGCGCGCCGGTAGTCCACCGCGCAGACCTCGGCGGCGCAACGCCGGGCCAGGTGCGTGGTGATCGCCCGGTGGGTCGCCGGCGAGCCGATCAGGTAGGCGCCGCCGTGCAGGTAGAGCACCCGGCGCCGCGCCTCCACCCCGCGCGGCCGCAACCACTCGCAGGGCACGCCGGCGAGGCTGCGGCGCTCGCGGACGACGCCGCCGGCGCCCAGCGTCGCCAGGCTCAGCCCGCGCAACACGCCGCGTTGCAGCGCCACTGGCATGGGCGGACGGACCAGCCCGCGGAACAACAGGCGCAGGCAGCCGCGCAGGAGACCGGCGCGCAGGCGTTGCGGCGGCGACATCAGGGGCGCTTCAGCGGGCCAGGTCATAGTCGGCAAGCTCCGGCCGGCGCGTACGCCAGCGATAGACGAAGGTGTAGCCCGGCCAGTTGTTGGTGTTCTTGCCGGCGGCAGTCTTGTACCAGCTGTCGCAGCCACGCTCCCAGACGGTATGGCGCAACCCCTGTTGCACCTCCAGGTTGAAGCGCCGCTGGACCTCGGGCTTCACGTCGAGGTAGCGCAAGCCCTGCGCCTGGAGCTGGCGCAGGCAGCCGAGCACGTAGGGGAACTGGCTTTCCAGCATGTAGACGATGGAGTTGTGGCCGAGGTTGGTGTTCGGCCCGTAAAGGATGAACAGGTTGGGGAAGCCGCTGACGCTGATGCCCTTGTAGGCTTCCGCGCCATCCGCCCAGGCCTGCCGCAGGTCGCGTCCGTCGAGGCCGAGGATGCGCATCGGGGCGAGGAACTCGGTGGCGGCGAAGCCGGTACCGAAGATGATCGCGTCGACCTCGTGCCGGCGGCCGTCACGGCCGACCACGGCGTCTTCGGTGACTTCGCGAATGCCCGTGTCGACCAGTTCGACATTGCTCCTGGCCAGCGCCGGGTAATAGTCGTTGCTGATCAGGATGCGCTTGCAACCCAGCGGGTAGTCGGGAACCAGCCGCGCGCGCAGTTGCGGATCGGCGATCTGCCGGTGCAGGTGACGATGGAAGCTCAGCCGCATCACCTTCATCAGCGCCGGGAAGGTCGCGAAGGCGAGCATCCGCGATTCGTGGTGCAGGTACTTGAGCCCCCGATCCAGGCGTTGCAGCCACGGCCAGCGCGCCTTCAGGCGGCGTTCCCAGTCGGCGTAGGTGCGGTCCGGCTTGGCGATCACGTAAGGCGCGCTGCGCTGGAACAGCGACAGGCGTTGCACCTGCGGGGCGATCCGCGGGACGAACTGGATGGCGCTGGCTCCGGTGCCGATCACCGCGACCCGCTTGCCGGCCAGCTCGACCTCGGCGTCCCAGTTCGCCGAGTGGAACGCCGGACCCTGGAAGCGCTCCAGGCCGGGCAGGCGCGGCAGCAGCGGCCGGCTCAACTGGCCGGTGGCGCAGACCAGGGCCCGTGCGCGCAGCGTCTGGCCATCGGCGCAGCGCACCTGCCATTCGCCGCTGCCGGCGTCGAAACGGGCCTCCTCCACCTCGCAGTGGAAACGGATCTTCTCGCGCAGACGGTACTTGTCCGCGCAATGCCGCAGGTAGTCGAGGATTTCCGCCTGCGGGGCGAACTTGCGCGACCAGTCGGCCTTCGGCTCGAAGGAAAACGAATAGAGATGCGAGGGGACGTCGCAGGCGGCGCCCGGGTAGCGGTTTTCCCGCCAGCAACCGCCGACATCGGCGGCCTTTTCCAGGACCAGATAATCGTCGATGCCTGCCTGTCGCAGGCGGATCGCCAAGCCGAGACCGGCGAAGCCGGCGCCGACCACCAGCACCCGCAAGGGGGCTTCAGGGCGGGACTCGTTGTGCATTGTTGTGCTCCCGTTTGTTGCTTGCCACGCCGTCCGGCGCGATTCCGCCCAGCGGCGGATGGCAGCATCCTAGTTCGCCGGGGCGACTGGCGTTATGGCCGGGCCGGACATAAAGTTGTGATTTTCGGTCAACCTCGGACGCCACCATGCCCACTCCGCCCTGGTCTCCCCGCCGCAGCGCCATCAGCGCGCACCTGCTGATCCAGTTCGGCATCGACCGCGGCCTCGGCCTGGAGCAGTGCCTGGCAGGTAGCGGCCTGGATATCCGCCTGCTCGGCGATCCCTCCGGGGAAATCGACGCGGCCCAGGAACTGAGCGTAGTGCGCAACCTGGTCCGGCACCTGGGCGACGCCTGCGCGCCGGGCCTGGCGGCAGGCCTGCGCTATCACCTCAACGCCTACGGCATCTGGGGCTTCGCCCTGCTCAGCAGCCCGACCTTCCTCAGCGCCGCGCAACTGGGCCTGCGCTACCTCGACCTGACCTTCGCCTTCCATGGCATCCGCCTGGAGGTACACGACGATGAAGCGCACCTGGTGCTCGACGACGCCGGCATTCCCGAGGACCTGCGGATTTTCCTCCTCGAACGCGACGCCGGTGGCGTGCTGCGCATCCAGCGCGACCTCACCGGGCAGCGCCTGCCGATCCTCCGCGCCGGCTTCCGCCGCCCACCGCCCGCCGATCCCGCGCCCTACGTGCGCGAGCTGGGCCTGTGCCCGGCGTTCGGCCAGGCGGACAACCGGGTGGTCTTCGAACGGCGCTTCCTCGACCTCCCGCTGCCCGGCGCCAATCCAGAGGTGGCGCGCGCCTGCGAGGAGCAGTGCCGCGCCCTGCTCGCCCGCCGCCAGGTGCGCGGCGGTCTGGCCGGACGCATCCGCGACCGCTTGCTGAGGACGCCCGGCCACTTGCCGGACATGCAGACCCTGGCCATGGAACTGCACCTCACCGTGCGTACCCTGCGTCGCCGCCTGGACGACGAGGGCAGCAGCTACCGCCTGTTGCTCGACGAGGTGCGCCAGGCCCTCGCCGAAGAGCTGCTGGCCACCGGCGCGATTCGCCTGGAGGAGATCGCCGAGCGCCTCGGCTACGGCGAGGTGTCCAACTTCAGCCATGCCTTCAGGCGCTGGAAAGGCATGACGCCGCGCCAGTATCGCCAGCGGCGACGACTCGACGCGATGTCCTGAGCCGCTCCGGGCTTATTCCACGAAGGCAGGACGCCAGCGCTCGATGTTCGTTTCGCCGCCGCCTGCCAGCGGCTAGATTGGCCGTTCACGCGCGGCATCCGGCGGCGCGGCAGCGGAGGCATCTCCGCTGGCAACGGGAGAACGACACATGGGTTGCCAGCAACACGCATGGCCGGCGCACGCGCCGGAGCAGGTCGAGGCCGAGGTCAACTATATCCGCGACAACGGCCAACGGCCGGTCGCCTACACCTATCCGGCCCCCGCCGGGACGCCGCAGCGCAGCGCGCTGTTGCAGCCGACCCGGGTGGCGATCCGCAATGCGCGTCTGCTGGCGCAACCGGCCAGCCTGGAGCGCGAGGGTTTCCAACTGGTGCGCGAGGCGAGCGCGGTGGGCGATTTCGAGGATGAAGCCCAGGTTCGTGAACGCTACTACCCGGAAAGCATCGCCCTGCTCCGCCGCCTGACCGGCGCCGCCGAGGCGGTGATCTTCGACCACACGCTGCGCGTCGACCAGGCCGGGCGCGAAGAACGCGGCCTGCGCGAACCGGTGCGCTACGTGCACAACGACCAGACCCTGCGCTCGGCGCCGCGCCGGGTCCGCGACCACCTGCCGGCGGAACGCGCCGAACGGCGCCTGGCCGGACGCTTCCAGATCGTCAACCTGTGGCGTCCGTTCGGCCACCCGGCGCAGCGCGCGCCGCTGGCGTTGCTGGACGCCCGCAGCCTGGCGTTCGACGACCTGGTGGCCAGTGACCTGGTGTACCGCGACAAGGTGGGCGAAACCTACTCGGTCAAGCCCAACCCGGAGCACCGCTGGTACTACTACCCGCACCTGCTGCCGGAGGAAGCGCTGCTGCTGAAGATCTACGATTCGCGGGAGGACGCGCAGGCCCGCCTCGGCGCGCACACCGCCTTCGACGATCCCTGCACCCCGGCCGATGCGCCGCCGCGGCAGAGTATCGAACTGCGTTGCCTGCTGTTCTTCGACGAATGAGTCAGGCGGGGCGCAGGCTGATCCAGTAGTCGCTGTAGCGCAGCACGCGGATCGGCAGGCTGCGTCCGAGCATGTCCAGGGACGTGTGCATGTCGTCCAGCGGGAACAGACCGCTGACGCGGTTGCCGGCGATCTCCGCGTCGAGCTGGAGGATGCCTGGCAGATAGGGCCGGAAGGCCTCCGCGACCCAGGCCAGGGAGCGGTCGTGGACCTCCAGCCAGCCGCTGGCCCAGGCATCCTCTCCGGCCTGCATCGGGCCCTGTTCGAGCAGGCCGCCGGCATCGAACAGCAGACTACGTCGTGCCGCCACCGCCAGCTGGCGTCCCTCACCGGTGGTCAGCCGCGCGCTGCCGCGCAGGGTCACCAGGCGGATCGCCCCGCGCTCCTCGGCCAGCAGCAGGCTGCCGCTGGCGCAGTCCACCCGTCCGGCGGCGCAGTCGAGGGCGAAGGCGCCGCGCGGGTCCTCCTTCACTTCCAGGCGCATCGCGCCGCGCCGCAGCTCCAGGCGCCGCTGGGCGCCGTCGAGCAGCGGTCGCGCCTTGCTCCGCGCGTTCAGGCGCAGGCGGCTGCCGTCGGCCAGCAACCAGTCGCGGCGCTCGCCGGTGCCGGTCGCCAGTTCGCCGGGCAGGCCCATGCCGGCCTGGACCCAGCGCTCCAGGCCGGCGCCGCCGGCGAGCAGGACGAACAGCCCGAGGGCGCCGCCGACGAAGCGCCGGCGGCTCGACGGCTGCTCCAGGGCGCGCAGCACGGTAGCGCTCGGCTGGCCGCGCCAGGGCGAGTCCTGTAGCGGCGCGAGGCTGCCAAGCAGTTGCCGGAACACCTCGGCATGCTCGCTCGACAGCGCCTTCCAGCGTTCCAGGGCATCGCCCTCGGCGACGCTGAAGTCGCCGGATTGCAGGCGCACCATCCATTCGATGGCCTCCTCGACGATGCGTTGCCGTTCCGGCTTCTCGCTCATTCCTGGAATCCCCGGTAGCAGCAGTGCAAGGCATCCTTCATCAACTGGTGGATGCGCCCCAGGGACAATCCGAGGCGTTCGCCGATCTGCACGTAGGTCAGGCCTTCCAGCTGGCTCATCAGGAACACCGCGCGGGCCTGCCCGGACAGGCCGTCGAGCAGGCGGTCGATGGCTTGCAGGCTCTCGATCAGCATCCACTGTTCGTGGGGCGACGGCTGCACCGCCTCCGGCGCCTCGGCGAGGATCTGCAGGTAGGCGCGCTCCAGGTCCTTGCGCCGCCAGCTCTCGTACATCAGGCGTTGCGCGATGGTCGCGAGGAACGCCCGCGGCGAGCGGATCGACGCCGGGTCGGGGAGCATCCAGACCTGCAGGAAAGCCTCGGCGGCGAGGTCTTCGGCGCTGTGGCTACAGCCGGTCTGGTAGGACAGCTTCTTGCACAGCCAGTCGTAGTTCTGCTGGAACAACTGGGCGATCAGGGTGTTCTTGATGGAGCCTTGGCTATCCATGGTAAGCGTTCGCTGCTGGCAGGCCACGCCACGGATAGCGGTAGTGAGCCTGGAGGTTGAGGAACGGCGCCCGGGGCTGTTCCCGTGGCGCACGGTAGGGAATCAATCGAGGCGCTCCCGGCAGTCCGCCGTGCCCGCCGCCGGCCGCTGCGCGGACAGCCAGCCGCAGGCGGCGGCGCCGAGGATCAGCGCGGCGCCCCACCAGGGGAGCGCGCGCACCGCCACCTGGTCCACCAGGATCGCGCCGATGAAGGCGCCCAGGGCCACGCCCAGCTGGATCGCGCTGGTGTTGAGGCTGATCTGGATCGCCGCGGTGTCCGGGCTGAGTTCCACCAGGTATTTCTGGATCGCCGGCCCCGGCGCCATGTTGAACACGCACCAGAACACCACCGCGCCCAGCAGCAGCGGCAGGCCGCCGGTGGCGAACGGCAGCAGGACCAGGGCCAGTGCATGCAGGAGCAGGAAGGCGACGAAGGTGGCCGGCCCCGGCCAGCGGTCGGCGGCACGTCCGCCGAGCAGCGCGCCGAGGATGCCGCCGCCCCCGTAGACCAGCAGGACCAGGCTGATGGTCGGTTTGTCGAGGGCCATGCTGCCGACCAGGAACGGCACGATGTAGGTGTAGACGGTGAACTGGCCGGTCATCTGCAACAGCGATGCCAGGTGGGCGAACGGCACCCGGCCCCGGGCCAGCGCCCGCAGTTGCTCCGCCGGGGCGATGCCGGGCGCGCCGGGTATGGCCGGCAGCAGGCGCAGGAGCAGCGGCAGGCCGAGCAACGCGACCCCGGCGAGCAGCAGGAACAGGCTACGCCAGCCCCAGAACTCGCCGATCAGGGTGCCCAGCGGTACGCCCAGCACCAGTGAGGCGACGATGCCGGCAAACACCAGGCCGATCGCCCGGCCGCGCCGTTCCGGTGCGACGATGGCCACCGCCAGGGTGATCGCCACCACCACAATGACCGAGGCACTGGCCGCCACCAGCAGCCGGCTCGCCAGCAACAGGGCGAAGCTCGGCGCGGCGGCGCTGGCCAGGTTGGCGCCGATGAACGCCAGCAGCGCGCCGGCCAGCAGGCGGCGGCGCTCGATGCCGGCGCTGAGGTAGACCAGCAGCGGGCCGAGCAGCGCATAGACCAGCGCGTACAGGCTCATCAGCAACCCGGCCCGGCCCTGGCTGACGGCGAAACTGGCGGCCAGTTCGTCGAGCACCCCGGCCACCACCAGTTCCACCGTGCCGACCACGAAGGCCAGCCCGGCCAGCAGCCAGACGCCCACCTCCGCCCTGCTCCGTTCAGTCTCGCCCATGGCTGCGTGCCTCCCCGTCGATGGCATAGCGATAGCGCCCGAGCATGACCAGCAGCCCTGCCGCCACGCCGAACGCGCCGAGCAGGACCAGCGTCGAGCCCGCGTAGGAGCCCGCGCGGTCGTAGAAGTAACCCAGCAGCCAGGACCCCAGGCTGATGGCGATGGCGAAGGTGAAGGGCTGGATCGAGCCATAGATCACGCTGAAATGGCGCAGGCCGAAGTAGCGGCTGACGAAGTACTGGGTGGTGCCGGTCTCGCCGCCGGCGCCCAGGCCGATCAGGAACACCGCGCCCCAGAGCAGCGCCGGCGGTCCGCCAAGGAGCAGGAGCAGCAGCCCGAGCGCCGCCAGCAGGGCGAACGGCAAGGCGATGCGCGGGGTGTCGTAGCGGTCCAGCAGGTAGCCCAGCGCCGGTTGCGAAACGATCATGCCGACCCACAGCGCCGCCAGCACGTCGGTGGCGACTTCCCGCGACAGGCCGCGCTCCTGCAACAGCGGCACGCCATGCACCATCACGCCGGTGACGGCGAACACGCCGAGGATCAGGTTGCCGACGATTAGCCAGAAGTCCGCCGAGCGCCAGGCCTGGCCTGGCGTCGCTCCGGGCAGCGCGCCGGCTGGCGGGCGCCGCGCCTGCGGCAGGTCGCCGGGCCGCTCGCGGAACAGCGCGTAGAGCAGCGGCAGCGCCAGCAGGCCTTCGAGCAGGCCATAGACGAGGAAGGTGGCACGCCAGCCGAAGGCGTCGATGCAGGCGCTGCCCAGGTACAGCGCCAGTGGCCCGCCGACGCCGAAGCCGAGTCCGAGGATGCCGTAGGCTGCGCCGCGACGACGCTCGAACCAGCCGCCGAGAATCCGCGCATAGGGAATGTTGCCCGGCGTCAGCAGGCCGAGCAGCGCGAACAGCAGGTATAGCTGCCAGCCGCTGCGCGCCAGCGCCAGGCTGGCCAGGCACAGGGCCAGCGCGGCGGTCAGCGGCAGGACCAGGGCGCGCGCGCCCCAGCGATCCACCAGCCAGCCCTTCAGCGGGCTGCTCAGGGCTACCGCCAGGCCCAGCAGGGTCACCGGCAGTGCCGACTGGCCACGGTCCCAGTCCAGGTCGGCGGCGATCGGCTCGATGAACAGCGAAAAGCTGCTGATCACCAGCCCGGTGGGGCCGAAGATCACCCCCACTACCGAGGCCAGCAGCACCCCACAACTGGCCACGCCGAACTCGCCGACGCCAGGCGCCGCCGGCGCGACGTCCTCCATGGCCTCGCGGGCGACGCCGCTCATGCGTCGCGCCTCAGGCGCTCGATCAGTTGGCGGCGCAAGCGGATGTCCTCGGCGTTCTCGGTGGTGGCCTCGAGCTGGACGATCTCGATGCCGGCGCGATGAAAGGCCAGGATCTGTTCCGCCACCTCGCCGACGCTGCCCACCAGCACCCCGGCGAAGCTGCGCTGCACGGTATTCGCCACCCATTCGCGCAAGGCCTCCGGCGCCAGCCGGGCGAGCCGGTCGCGCTCGCCGTCGCGGGCGACCTGCGGCGATGCCGCCAGTTCGTCGAGGGGCCGTGCCAGAAGCAGTTCGAAAGCGGCCTGGCGGTAGTGCTCGGCGATGTCCAGGGCCGCCGCCGGACTGTCGCCGAGGATCACCTGGAAGTGCTTCCAGAACTTCAGCCGCCGTCCCTGCTCCGCCGCCTCCTCGTTCAGCCTGCGCTTGAGCTCCGCGGTCTGCGTGGGGCTGGCGAAGTGGCCGGCGTAGACGTCGGCGAAGCGCACCGCCAGGCGTTGTGCCTGCGCCGAGGAGCCGCCAACGGATAGCGGCGGGCGCGGCCGCTGGATCGGCAGGAAGCCGCTGCCGGCGTCCTCCAGCCGGTAGAACTCGCCGTGGTAGTCGAAGGGTTCGCGGCTTTCCAGGGCGCGGGTGAAGACCTCCAGGTACTCCACGGCGCGCCGGTAGCGTTCGTCCTTGTCGGCGAAGTCGCCGTCGCGGCGCACGTCGGCGTCGCTGGAGCCGATCACCAGGTGTACGCCGGCGCGCCCGTTGGACAGGCCGTCGAGAGTGGCCAGGGCGCGCGCGGCAACGGTCGGCTGGGCGCTCCCCGGTCGGTGCGCGACGGTGGCGCGCAGGCGCGGCGCCGCGGCCAAAGCCCAGCCGGCGACCAGCCAGGGGTCGGGCCAGGCAGCGGAAACGGTGAACAGCGCGCCGTCGAGGCCGTCCGCCTCTTCCAGGCGGGCCTTCTGCTGGATGTCGAAGGCGCTCACCGCGCGACTGCGGGTGTCCGGCAGGAAACGCGCGGCCTGGCGGGCGAAGGCACTGTCGCCGATGACCGCGGAGGCGCGCACGCCGCCGCGCAGTTCGATGCTCATGGTTCGTCCTCCTTAGAAGGTGTAGGCCGCGCCGAGGTAGTAGAAGGCGCCGTTGAAGCTGATCTGCGAGGCATAGGTGTCGTACTGGTTGAAGCCGAGGTAGGCGCTCTCGGCCGGCAGCTTGTCGGGCTTCACGTCGAACAGATTGTTGGCCCCGGCGCTCAGGGTCAGGTTGCGGCTCGCCGCATAGCGCAGGGCAACGTCGGTGATGTACTTGGGCGAATTCTCGAAGCGGTTGAAGACCGTGGTCGAATAGGCGTGCTCGCCGGTGTAGTAGTCCAGTTCGGAAACCGTCTTGCTGTAGCGCGTTTCGCGCAGGGTCAGGCCCCAGCGCCGGTAGCTCCAGTCGGCCTGCAGGCTGACCTGGCTGCGCGGCGTGGAACTGGTGATCCAGGCCTGCTGCTGGTCGTTGAGCAGCGGCTGGCCGTTGCGCCCGCGATGATTCCTGACCAGCTTCGTGCGATTGACGTTGGCGCCCAGGCGCCAGTCGATCCGGCCCCACTCGCCGAGCCGGGTCAGGTAACTGGCGGTGAGGTCGAGGCCGTGGGTACGGGTGTCGGCGCCGTTGGTCATGTAGTGGGTGCTGACCTGGGTCAGTCCGGCCGGGATGCTGATCCCGCCGGCGCGCAGCGCATCGATCGCCGGCTGTCCGGAATAGGTGGCACCGTCGACGATGCGGTCGCGGATCTCGATGCGATAGGCGTCGATGGCCAGGTTCAGGTCCGGCAAGGGATCGAGCACCAGGCCGAGGTTGTAGCTGATCGACTTTTCCGGCTCCAGGTCCTCGGCGCCGAGCAGCCTGGCCGCCGGCGAGTTGACCGCCAGCAGGCCGCTGGCGATGGTCGGCGAGACACCCAGGCTGGTGTAGTTCTCCTGGGCCAGCGACGGTGCGCGGAAGCCGCTGCTGAGACTGGCCCGCGCCGATACCTCGGGGCTGAAGCGGTAGCGGCTGGCGAGCTTGCCGTTGGTGGTGCTGCCGAAGTCGCTGTAGTGCTCGTAGCGCGCCGCCGTCTCCAGTTGCCAGCGCTCGTCGAGGGCGGTGGACAGGTCGAGATAGGCGCCGAGCACGTCGCGGCTCCACTGTCCGGCGGTGGCCGGCGCCTGCCCGGGGAGCGCCTTGGAACCGCCGTTGTAGTAGGACCAGGGATCGCCGGCCTCGACCTCGTAGAGCTCGCGGCGCTGCTCCAGGCCCCAGGAGAAATTCAGCGGCGCCGGCAGCCAGGCGAGGTCGAAGTCGCGGCGCAGGTCGAGATTGTTGGTCCACTGGGTGGCCTTGTAGCGCGCCAGGTCGAAGGAGCGCGGCGAATCGCCGGTCTCGCCGTAGAGGGCGAGGTTGATCGAATGGTCCATGCCGATCTCCGGGCGGTCGGCGCCGTAGGTCGAGCTGAGGTCCCAGTCCCAAGCGCCGAACAGCTCGCCGCCACGGGCGCCGAGGGTCAGCGAATAGTCGTCCTCGTCGCTGGTGATGCGCGGGGTGAAGCCGTTCGGATAGAGTCGCGGCGCCAGGGACGGCAACTGGTAGATCTGCGCCGAGGACACCGAGCGATGGGTATAGGTGGCGAAGCTGTACAGCTCGACGTTGTCGTCCAGCGCCACGCCGGCGTTGTAGGCCAGCGCCTGGCGGTGCAGCGAAGGGTCGCCGATGGACGGGTTGCCGTAGTGCCCGGTACGCTGGTCGATGCCGGCGCGGATGGTCCGCGCCTGTTCGCGGAACTGCGCGCTGAGGTTGAGGAAACCGCTCTCGCCGAAACGCAGGCCGCCATTCACCCCGCCGTTCTGGGTCAGGCCGTCGCCATCGCCGTAGCGACCGTTGTCGTAGGCGAGCCGGCCGCCGTGGTCGGCCGACTTGAGGATGACGTTGATCACCCCGGCGATGGCGTCCGAGCCGTACTGCGCCGAGGCGCCGTCGCGCAGCACCTCGATGCGCTCGATGGCGGCGAGCGGGATGGTATCCAGGTCGACCCCGGTGGAGCCGCTCTGCAGCCCGCCGCTGACATTGATGTTGGCGGTCTCGTGACGGCGCTTGCCGTTCACCAGCACCAGCACGTGGTTGGGACTCAGGCCGCGCAGCGACTGCGCGTTGGTCAGCGCCGAAGCGTTGTAGGCCTGGGCCTGGCGCGACAGCGAGGGCAGCAGGCGCACCAGGGCGTCGCGCAGGTCGCCGCTGCCACTGTCGCGCAATTGCTCGGCGCTGACCACATCGATCGGTGCCAGGCTCTCGCCGGCCTTGACATCGGCCTTGCGGGTGCCGGTGACCACCACCGTGGCCAGGGTCCCGGCGGGCTTCGCCGCCGGCAGCGCGGCATCCGGCGCCGTGGCGCGTTGCAGGCTGAGCACGCCGGCGGCGCTGCGGATGTATTCCAGGCCGCTGCCCTGCAAGGCCCGCTGCAGCGCCTGCTCGACGCTGTAGGAGCCCTGGATCGCCGGTGCCGGCAGGCCCTCCACCAGGTGCTGGTCGAAGGCGATCGGGGTGCGACTCTGGCGGACTATGCTCAGCAGTACCTGGGCCAGTTCGCCGGCCGGGATGTCGAAGCGCTGGATCTCGGCGCGGCTGGTGGCGCGGACCTCCTCTGCCGCCGACTCGCCGGGCTGGCCAAGGCAGGCCAGGCCGACCGCGCAGAGCACGGGGACGAGTCGAAGACGTGGCGAACGCGGGTTGGGCATGGTCGGTTCATCCTTGATCGGTTGCGGATGCCACCGAGTGCAATTGCCCGTACCGATTTTCAGCCGCGCGGCAGACCGATTGCGCATAAGGTTATGCCTCGCCCTCCCGAGCCCGGCAGCGCCAGACACTGACCGGGATTTCGCTGACCTGTCCGTCGGCCTGCATGCGCCGCTCGGCGATCCGCCCGAGGCGGACGAAGAATTCCTCCAGGCGCGTCGCCGGCACCAGCGGTGCGAAATAGGTGCCGAAGGTGGCGGCGTGGAAATGCTGGTATTCGGCGGAGTCGGCGACACGCAGGACCGCCGGGCGGGAGACGATGGAGTCGACCCGGAAGTGTCGTTCGACGCGTTCGCGCAACGCCTCCCGGCCACGGGTGCGGGTGCCCATCGGCAGCAGCCCGGCTTCCGCGTAGAGCGCCGCCACCCGTTCCGGCGCAGCCAGGCCCATCTCGACCAGGGCCTGGGCGACCAGGTCGTCCTCGCCGCCGAGGCCATCCTCGGCGAACGGATGGTGCGAGGTGAACAGGAATACTCCCTGCGCCTCGAGGTGCCGCGCGACCCACCGGAACAGCCGCTCTTCATCGGGATACAGCCAGTGCAGCACGGCGGTCATGCTGATCAGCTCGAAGCGTTCCGCCAGCGGCGGCAGGTCGAGCAGGTCGCCCTCCAGCAGACGCGCCTCGACGCCAGCCCCGCGCAACTGCGCGCGCGCCTGCTCCAGGCGTAGCGGCGAACGCTCGATGCCCCACAACCGTTGCAGGCCGGGCCAGCGCCGGGCGCCGCCGAGCAGCAGCGAGCCGATGCCGCAGCCGAGATCGAGCAGGCTGCGCGGCTCGATGCCGGCGCGGTCGAGCACCCAGTCCTGGTCGCGACGTTGCAGCAGTTCGCTGGAATCCTGGTAGCCGTCCAGGCTGCGCGCCTGTTCAATGATCGCGTTCATGTACGCCTGCTCCTTGGTTGAGGCTGTCCGCCGTGATGGTCCATACGCAGCCGTGGCCTTGCGGCTCTTCGTAGAGCCGCCAGTCGGCGCGGCAATCGCTGGCGGCGACGAACGCCGACAGCAGCTTGGTGCAATAGGTGCAGGCCGACTCCAGGGTGATCGGCACGCCTCGGGCGCGGGCGCGCTCGCGGTAGTCCCAGATCGCGCAGTGACGGTTGTGGAATACCGCGCGCCCGTCAGCCTCGGCCTGCACCTCGAAACGCGAACCGTAGAGCGCGGCCTGGCGTGCCAGGCGGTCGGCGGCGCTGGCCGGATCGCCCCGTCCCGCCGGTTCCAGCGCGCGATAGATCCGCGCGGTGGCGCGCGCCCAGTCGTCGAGCCGGTAATCCGCCGGGCGCGCGACGATGAACTGTTCGATCAGCGCCTGGGCGCGGAAGAACACCGCCTGCCAGGCTTCGGCGCGCAGGTCGTCGGTCGCCGGCAGATCGGCGAATATCCGCGCGCTGGTCGCCACCCAGTCCCCCAGGTCTTCACGCCGATGGCGCTCGGCGACGTAGGCGGACATCGCCGCGTGCACCTCGAACACCCGCTGTCGCCAGAGCGTCGCCTGCGCCGCCGGATCGCGTTCGACGGCGCTCATCGGAGCGCCTCCCGGTGGCTGGCGAGAAACCCCAGCAGGTGCTCCAGCACGGCGTCCGGCGCGTCCTCGGGAAGCATGTGGCTGGCGCCGATGGCGGCGCCCTCGACCTGCCCGGCCCAGGTCTTCCAGATTTCCAGCGGATGCTGCCCGGCGGCGTAGGGGCGCTCCTGCCAGAGCACCTGGACCGGGCATTGCAGGCGCCGGCCGGCGTCGCGATCGGCCTGGTCGGCGTCGGCATCGACGCCCACCGCGGCCCGGTAGTCCTCGCACATCGCATGGCGCACGGCGGGGTCGCGGAACGCCCGGCGGTAACTTTCCAGCGCCTGCGGGTGGTAGATGTCGCGGCCCTGGGCCATGCGTCGCAGGGTGTAGTCGAGGAAGTGCTCCGGATCGGCGCCGATCAGGCGCTCCGGCAGGTCGTACGGCTGGGCGAGGAGGAACCAGTGGTAGGCGTTGAGGGCGAAGGCCTTGTTCACCGCGGCCCAGTTGTCGAGGATCGGCACCACGGTCAGCGAGACGAAGGCCGCGACCGCTTGCGGATGGTCCAGCGCCAGGCGATAGCCGACCCGCGCGCCGCGGTCGTGGCCGATCACCGCGAAGCGTTCGAAGCCTAGCTGGCCCATCGTTTCCAGTTGGTCGCGGGCCAGCGCGGCCTTGGAATAGTCGGCGCCCTCCTCGTCCAGCGCCCGCGATTCGCCATAGCCGCGCAGGTCGGCGAGGACCACGCTGTAGTCCTCGGCCAGGCGCGGAGCGATGCGATGCCAGGCCAGGTGGGTCTGCGGATAGCCATGCAACAGCAGCAGCGGCGGGCCGCTGCCCTTCACGGCGACGCGGAGGCGCGCGGCAGAGGTGTGCAGGGTCAGGTAGTCGAAGCCGGGCAGCAACGGATCGGTATTCATGGGCGGCGCCTCACAGGATGATGCTGATGCGCCGCTGGGCGCTGATGGTCTCGTGGTCCAGGCGGATCTCCCGCGAGACGATGCGCAAGCCCTCGGGGCCGTCGCGCAGGACATGACTGGCTTCGCCGACGAAGCTCCAGGCCTCGCGGTTGCGGAACTGATGGACGACGAAGTTGCTGCGGCTGCTGACCAGTTCGCCCTCGACCCGCTTCAGCCGCACGTTGCCCACCAGGCGGCGGGTGCGCGAGCGCGGCTGCTCCATCCAGGTATGCCCGCCGAGGATGCTGTCGACCCGCTCGCGCAGGCGCACGTGGTCGTCGTCGATGATGTACAGGCTGTCCTCCGGCGCCTGGCCGGCCAGTTGCTCCTGCAAGGGCAGCACCCGGTAGCGTGCGGCGCGCTCGAACAGCGCGAACCAGGTATCCAGCAGGCGGTCGTCGAGCAGCTCGGCTTCGGCGACGAGGAAATCGCTGACCCGCGCCAGCAGGTCGCTGTCGGGACGGGACAAGGCAAGGCTCATGAGTATCCTCCGGGAAGAAAGTGCCGCTCAGAGGCTGATGTCGACCCCATGGCGGGTCAGCCAGCGGTCCAGGTTCAGCAGGTAGGCCAGGCCGGCGGTCGGGCTCGCCGAGGCACGCGGGCTGGGCAGCGGCGTGCCCTGTTCGAGAGCCTGGCGGACCCGCCCGGCGTCCACCAGTTCGAACAGCGGCGAGCGGCCGTCGTCGAGCAGGCGGCCGACCCGCTCGCGCAGCAGCGCCAGGTAACGTGGGTCGGGGTTGGCCGGGAAACCGCTCTTGCGCCGCTCCAGGATCGCCTGCGGCAGGTGCCCGCGCAGGGCCCGGCGCAGCAGGCTCTTGCTTTCCCCGGCGACGCTCTTCAGCGCCCAGGGCAGGTTCCATACGTACTCCACCAGGCGGTGGTCGCAGAACGGCACGCGCACTTCCAGGCCGACCGCCATGCTCATCCGGTCCTTGCGTTCGAGCATCGCCGGCAGCCAGCGGCTCAGCGCCAGGTAGGCGACCTCGCGCTGGCGTCGCTGGGCGGCATCCTCGCCATCCAGCCGCGGCACTTCGGCGAGGGCCTCGCGGTAGCGCGCCCGGATGTATTCCGGCGCCGCCACCCGTTCGGCGACCTCCCGCCGCAGCAGTTGCCAGGGCCCGCTCTTGCCGGCCAGCCAGGGGAAGCCGTCGTGTGCGAGGGCGCTCGGGTCGTGGAAGAACGGGTAGCCGCCGAACACCTCGTCGGCCGACTCGCCCGACAGTGCCACCGTGGTGTGCTCGCGGACCTGGCGGAACAGCAGGTAGAGCGAGGCGTCCAGCTCGCCCCAGCCGGGCAGGTCGCGGGCCTGGAGCACCGCCTCGTCCTGTTCCAGCACCTCTTCCGGGGCGACCAGCACGGTACGGTGCGGCGTACCGAGGAAGTTCGCCGCCAGCTGCGCATAGGGTTCGTCCCAGCTGCTTTGCCAGGGCGTCGGGACGAAGCCGCGGCCTTCGCCGGGGAAGTCCACGGAGAAGGTCGGCAGGCGCCGCGCGTCGCCATCCAGCGCGGCCACCGCGAAGGCGCTGATGGCGCTGGAGTCGAGCCCACCGGAAAGCAGGCTGCCCAGCGGGACGTCGGCCACCAGTTGCTCGGCCACTGCCTCGCGGAGCAACTGGCCGGCGCGTTCGGCGCTGTCCTCGGCACCCTCTTCGTGACGTTCCGCGCGCAGCGCCCAGTAGACCAACTCGCGCACACCATTGCGGTCGAAGCGCAGCGCCTGGCCCGGCCGGACCTGGCGCAGGCCCTTGTACAGGCCGTGGCCGGGAGTCGGCGCGGTGGTCAGGGCGAACAGCTCGGCGATGCCGCTGGCGTCGAGCACCGGGTTGGCCTCGGGGTTGGCGAAGATCGCCTTGGGTTCCGAGGCGAACAGCACGCCTCCGGCGGTCGGGTAGTAGTACAGCGGCTTGACCCCGAAGCGATCGCGCACCAGCCACAGGCTCTGCTCGCGCTCGTCCCACAGGGCGAAGCCGTAGATGCCGCGGAGCCGGGCGAAGGAAGCCTCGCCCCATTGCAGATAGGCGCGCAGCACCACTTCGGTGTCCGAGCGGGTGCGGAAGACCTGGCCCAGCGTCTCCAGCTCGGCGCGCAGCTCGCGGAAGTTGTAGACCTCGCCGCTGTAGGTCAGCGCCACCCGCCCGCCCGCCTCGGCAAGCATCGGTTGAGCACCGTTCTCCAGGTCGATGATCGCCAGGCGCCGATGGCCGAGCAGCGCGTGCCGCGACAGCCACAGGCCTTCGGCGTCCGGCCCGCGCGGGGCCAGGGTACGGGTCATGCGTTCGAGGATGCTGCGCTGCTCGCCGAGGTCGCGGCTCCAGTCGGTCCAGCCGGTGATTCCACACATGGATGACGTTCCTTGCAGTGACCCTTTATTCCCCGCGTAGCCAGGGCGGCGCGCAGGGATCTGCAGGGAGCGATGGTTGAAGACGGCTCAGACGGCCACGGCGAGACGCCGCAGGGCGGCGGGCTGCTGCCCGAGCCGGCGGCTCCATTCGCGCCAGAAGCCGCGGTTCTGTTCCTCGTCGACGTGGCGGCGGGTTGCCGGTCCCATGCCGCGGGAGAAATCGCTGTAGCCGAGGGCGGCGTGGGCGTAGGCGCGCTGACAGGATTCGAGGATCTCGACGTCGTCGGGGGTGCCGAAACCGCCCGGGCCGATGAACGAGATCAACCCATTGATCCGCGCCGCCCGCTCCTCGCGGGTCTCATCGGCGAAGCCGGCGCCCCATACGGTGACGCTGACCTCATCGGCGGCGGTCGGGAAGAACGAGCGGATGTTCAGGCCGAGGATGTCGTTGATCACCAGGTTGGGAAAGATGAACAGGCTTTTGTTGGTGTGGGCGATGTCCTCCGCCCGCGCCTGCCCGAAGCGTTCCACCAGGCGTTCGAACTTGGCGGCGATGGACGGCTTGAGCGCTTCCGGGAACAGCGGGCTCCAGTAGGCGATCGGCCGTCCGGTGGACGGCGGGCCGCTGATGATCAGTGCGTGGCCGTTGCCCAGCGCTTCGCCGCGGCCATGGCGCTTGTGCGACTCCGGATCGGTGCCGAGGCTATTCAGGTATTCCAGGTAGCGCTTGTGGGCGAACGGCAGGTGGTAGGCGTCCACGCCGTTTTCCGCGAGCAGCTTCCAGTTGGCCTTGATCGAATGCTCGAAGCCGCCGGGAATGATCTCCAGTTCCGCCTCGGACTGGTCGCAGATCAGGTCGATATAGTCCTTCGCCTGGCCCAGGTAGGTTTCCAGGGACGCTTGCCGGGCGCCGTAGTGGATGAACAGGAAGTTGCGGTAGATCGCGTGTTTCACCCGTGTCAGGGACAGCTCCGGATGGCATTGCCCGGCGTGTTGGTAGGCGGCCTTGTCCGGCAGGCCGATCAGGCTGCCGTGGCTGTCGTAGGTCCAGCCATGGTAGGGACAGGTGAAACGCTGGCTGTTGCCCTGGCGCTCGGCGCAGACTTTGGCCCCACGGTGCGCGCAGGCGTTCAGGTAGACCGCCGGCTCGCCATCGGCGCGACGCTGGATGATCAGGTTGCGCCCGCCGACGTCGCGGGTGATGAAGTCGCCGGGCTCGCGCAGCTCGCTGAGGTGGGCGGCATACAGCCAGCTGTCGTCGAATATCTCGTGCAGTTCGCGCCGGTGCAGTTCCGCGGAAACATAGGCCTGGCGCCTGACCCGGAAGTAACTTGCGTCGTCGGTCTCGATATATTCACTCACCGCCTAACCTCCGTGTAACGTTGACAACCCGGCAACGGGGACGGAGGAAACCTAGCACGGGGAAAATCAATTCCGGCAGACTATTTATTCATTAGCTAATAACTCGTAACCCCATGAAAAAAGACAAAATAATTATTTCCCTCGGCGACTGAAAATTCGTCCCTCTCATTGCACTCATGCTTTTATGAGGGGTCGCCCCGTTCAACTCTTCAGGTTCACCAGGTCGAGCAGGTCGGCACCGGCCTTGATCTCCTGCAGGACGATTTCCGAGCGGATGTCGGTGACGCCGGCGGCGCGGTTCAGTTTGTTCACGATGAAGTCCGAATAGTGCTTGAGGTTGCGCGCCCGGACCCGTAGCACATAGTTGGTGGCGCCGGTCACCACATAGGCGGTGACCACCTCCGGCCAGTCCCGGACCCTGGCGATGAACGCCTCGTGCCAACCCTCGACGTCCTGGCGCAGCGACACATGGACGATGGCTTCCAGCTCCACGCCCAGTCGCTCGGCATCCAGTTCCACCGAGTAGCCGCGGATGATCCCCTCGCTTTCCAGCAGGCGCAGCCGGCGCAGGCAGGCGGATGGCGAGAGGGAGACCTTCTCCGCCAGGTCCTGGTTGCTCATCCGCCCGTCCTGCTGCAGGTGACGGAGAATGCGCAGATCGATGGCGTCCAGGGACATGTGCAGTTCCTATCAGAATGAATAGCTATCTTCGAATTTTGTGCGAACAGATTGCCATGCGACCTTGCATTTCGCACGAAAATTCTCCGAAATCTCGTTCATTATCATTCGCTGAATTTCCGGAGAAAAACAATGACTTCGCTCCGCTACTGGGACATCAGTCCCGCCCTCGACCCGAGCACGCCGACCTGGCCCGGCGACACTCCGTTCCAGCAGGAATGGGCGGCGCGGCTGGACGAGCAGTGCCCGGTCAACGTCGGCCGGATCACCCTTTCGCCGCATACCGGCGCCCACGTCGACGGCCCCCTGCACTACCGCGCCGACGGCCTGCCCATCGGCCAGGTGCCGCTGGACGTCTACATGGGACCGTGCCGGGTGATCCACTGTATCGGCGCTAACCCGCTGGTGACCCCCGAACACCTCGCCGGCCAGCTCGACGACCTGCCCTCGCGGGTGCTGCTGCGGACCTTCGAACGGGTCCCGGCGAACTGGCCGGAAGGCTTCTGCGCTATCGCTCCGGCCACCATCGAGTGCCTCGCCGAGCGCGGCGTCAGGCTGGTCGGCATCGACACCCCGTCGCTCGACCCCCAGCACTCCAAGACCCTCGACGCCCACCACGCGGTGGGCCGCCACGGCATGGCGATCCTCGAAGGCGTGGTCCTCGACGACGTGCCCGCCGGCGACTACGAACTGCTCGCCCTGCCGCTGAAATTCACCCACCTCGATGCCAGCCCGGTGCGTGCCGTGCTGCGCGCCCTGCCTACCGCGGAGTAACCGATGACCACTCGTGACGACTGCCTGGCGCTCGACGCCGGCGATCCCCTGGCCGACCTGCGCCAACTGTTCGCCCTGCCCGACGGCGTGATCTACCTCGACGGCAACTCCCTCGGCGCCCGCCCCCGGGCCGCCGTGGAGCGCGCCGCCGAAGTGGTCGCCGCGGAATGGGGCGAGGGCCTCATCCGCAGCTGGAACAGCGCCGACTGGCGCGGCCTGCCGGAGCGCCTCGGCGACAAGCTGGCGCCCCTGATCGGCGCGCGCGCCGGCGAAGTGGTGATCACCGACACCACCTCGATCAACCTGTTCAAGGTGCTCAGCGCCGCCCTGCGGATCCAGGAGGAAGAAGCGCCAGGGCGCAAGGTGATCGTTTCCGAATCGAGCAACTTCCCCACCGACCTGTACATCGCCGAGGGCCTTACCGACATGCTCCAGCGCGGCTACCGGTTGCGCCTGGTGGATGGCCCGGAGCAACTGCCGGCGGCGATCGACGCGGATACCGCGGTGGTGATGCTCAGCCATGTCAACTACAAGACCGGCTACCTGCACGACATGCGCGAGGTCACCCGCCTGGTCCACGAAAACGGCGCCCTGGCGATCTGGGACCTGGCCCACTCGGCCGGCGCGCTGCCGCTGGACCTGCACGCGGCCGAGGCCGACTACGCCATCGGCTGCACCTACAAGTACCTCAACGGCGGCCCCGGCTCGCCGGCCTACGTGTGGGTCGCGCCGCGCCTGCGCGAGCGTGTCTGGCAACCGCTGTCCGGCTGGTTCGGTCATTCCCGCCAGTTCGCCATGGAGCCGCGCTACCAGCCCGGCGAAGGCATCACCCGGTTCCTCTGCGGCACCCAGCCGATCACCTCGCTGGCCCTGGTCGAATGCGGCCTGGATATCTTCGCCCGGACCGACATGCAGCGCCTGCGCGACAAGTCGCTGGCCCTCGCCGATCTGTTCATCGAATTGGTGGAAAGCCGTTGCGAACGCTTCGGCCTGACCCTGGTGACCCCGCGCGAGCATGCCCGGCGCGGCAGCCATGTCAGCTTCGAGCATGCCCAGGGCTACGCCATCGTCCAGGCCCTGATCGACCGCGGGGTAATCGGCGACTACCGCGAGCCGGGCATCCTGCGCTTCGGCTTCACCCCGCTGTACACCCGCTTCGTCGAGGTCTGGGATGCGGTGCAGGCGATGCTGGAAATCCTCCAGAGCGAAGCCTGGAAAGAGCCGCGCTACCAGGTCCGGCACAAGGTGACCTGAGCCCCGCTCGCGCGGGCCGCGCCGGTATTCCCGGGGCGGCCCGCGAACACCCACCGCTCTCGCGCACAGGAGCCCGCGACCGGCACCCGCACATCGCCACCGACGTTCCCTCGGCAATTCATAAGAACCCCAATAAGATTCCAGAGGACATCCAGATGAACGACCCCCAGGGCTTCGAGGCCATCTCGCGCCGCGAACAGGGCCTGCAACGGCGGCTCTCGGCCGCGCAGATGAGCATGATCGCCATCGGCGGCGCCATCGGCACCGGCCTGTTCATGGGCAGCGCCTTCGCCATCGGCTTCGCCGGTCCCAGCGTCCTGCTCAGCTACGCCATCGGCGCGCTGATCACCCTGCTGCTGATGGGCTGCCTGGCGGAAATGACCGTGGCCCATGCCACCCCCGGCTCGTTCGGCGCCTTCGCCGAGCACTACGTCGGCCCGCTGGCCGGGTTCCTGGTGCGCTACGCCTACTGGGCGGCCATCGTCCTGGCGGTGGGCACCGAGGTCACGGCGGTGGCCATGTACATGAAGTACTGGTTCGCCGGTATCCCGGAATGGGTCTGGATCATCTCCTTCTCGACCCTGCTGATCGGCCTGAACGCCAGCAGCGTGAAAGCCTTCGGCAACTTCGAATACTGCTTCTCGACACTGAAGATCGCCGCCATCGTCGCCTTCATCCTGCTCGGCGCCTACCTGGTGTTCGGCTCCGCCAACCCGGCCTACGGCGTGCACAACTACAGCGCCCACGGCGGCTTCTTCCCGCACGGCCTGAAAGGCATGTGGATCGCCGTGGTGGTGTCGATCTTCAGCTATCTCAGCGTGGAGATGATCGCGGTCGCCGCCGCCGAGGCCGAACATCCGGAACAGGCGGTGAGGTCGGCGTTCCGCTCGACCATCGTGCGCCTGGTGGTGTTCTACCTGCTGACCCTGGCGCTGATGCTCGCCATCGTCCCCTGGGACCAGGCCGGGCAGAGCCAGAGCCCGTTCGTCACGGTGATGCAGGCGATCGGCCTGCCCGGCGCCACCGGGGTGATGAACTTCGTGGTGCTGGTGGCCGCGCTGTCGGCGATGAACAGCCAGCTCTACATCACCACCCGGATGATGTTCAGCCTGTCGCGCGCGGGGCACGCGCCGAAGGGCCTCGGCGAACTGAGCCGCCAGGGCGTGCCGCTGAACGCGCTGCTGCTGTCGAGCGTCGGTATCGCCCTGGCGACCCTGCTCAACCTGGTCTACCCCGAGCAGTCCTTCACCCTGATGATGGCGGTGTCGATGTTCGGCGCCCTCTTCACCTGGCTGATGATCTTCTTCACCCACCTCTGCTTCCGCCGCCACCGCGCCCGCCACGGCGGCGCGCCGCTGGCCTTCCGCATGCGCCTGGCGCCCTGGTCGACATTGCTCGGCCTGGCGCTGATGGCGGCGATCCTGGTCACCACCTTCTTCACCGAGGCGTTCCGCATGACCCTGGTCTTCGGCGTGCCGTTCCTCGCGCTGCTCAGCGCACTCTACCTGGTCTTCGTCCGCAAGCCCGGCAGGGATTGTCCGATAGAACGGGCAACGCCCTAGGCGCTCTCCGCCCTGCGAACCTGGCGCGCAGGGCGAAGCCCGACCGGCGCGCCCTTTCCGGACCGGGCGGTTCCGTTTCCCATACCTTTTCCGTCGCACAAAAAGCATTACCCGCCGGCCGCCGCGACTCCGTAGCGTAGTGCCCAACCGGACGTTCCGGCCCGCGGCGCGCCGCGGCCGGCGCGCTCCCGTCAGGGACGAAGTGGCGGCACGCCCAGCCATCGAGCGCACTGCATCGCTCTGCCCTGTGGGGACGCAGACGTCGTCAGCCATGAGGGGAACACGATGCATCCGACCTTTTCGCGGGTCCTGCTGGCCGCCGCACTGGCCGCCGCCGGCAGCCCTGCCGTCGCCACCGAAATCCAGCTCGAGCAAGGCTGGAACGCCGAGCAACGCGCCTCCTGGTACGACGCCTCGCTCGGTTCGCGGCTGCTGCCGCTGGCCTGGGCCCAGGCGCTGGAGCGTCCGGACAGCGAGGAGCGCCTGTTCTCCGAAGACAACGCCCGGCGCCTCGGCTTTCCCCTGCGCAACTGGCAAGGCGGCGAACTGCGCCTGCCGCGCGGCTTCGCCCTCGACCAGCAGGACGACAGCCAGTTCTCCGACACCCGCCTGCGCTGGAAAGCCCGCCAGTCGTCCAGCGAACCCTGGGTCGGGCTGAATTGCGCCGGCTGCCACTCCACCGACATCAGTTACCGCGGCAGCGAACTGACCGTCGACGCCGGCGCCACCCTGGCCAACGTCCAGGCGATCTTCGACGAAGTGCTCGCCGCGCTGCGCCGCACCAGCGACGACGGCGACAAGTTCGCGCGCTTCGCCGGCAACGTCCTCGGCAGCGAGGACAGCCCGGCCAACCGCGAGCTGCTGAAGGCCGCCCTGGTCAAACGCGCGGCGCTGATCGACACCCTGCTGAGCATGTCCGCGACCGACCTGCAACCCGGCCCGGGGCGCCTCGACGCCACCGGCCAGTCACTCAACCGCACGGCGATCAACTCCGGCGCCCGCCATCTGCAAGCGAACCCGACCGACGCGCCGACCAGCTTCCCGGCACTGTGGCACACGTTGCAGATGGACAAGCTGCAATCCAGCGGATTCGTGCCCAACGTCAAGGTCCTCGATCTCAACGGCCAGGTCTTCGACCTCGGCTACCTGGCCGGCGACATCGGTGTGGTCCAGGGCGACTACGGCGACGTGGTCAGCCATCCGCTGTCCGGCCTGGAGGGCTATATATCGAGCATCCGCGTGGACAACCTGACCCGTGTCGAGGGCCTGATCCACAAGCTCAAGGCGCCGGCCTGGCCGAGCCAGCTGTTCGGCGCCCCGGACAGCGCCAGGCTGGCCCAGGGCAAGCGCCTCTACGAGGAGAACTGCGCGGCCTGCCATGCGAGCATCGGCCGCGACGACCTGCAAACCCCGATCAAGGTCCGCCAGGTGCGCCTGAAGGCCCATGGCGACGACGCGCCGATCGGCACCGACCCGTGGATGGCCTGCAACACCTTCACCTTCAGCAGCCCCAGCGGCAACTACTTCGGCCTGTTCCGACCTTCCCTCGGCACCCCCAGCGGCGTCGGCATCGTCGGGCGGACTTCGAAGATCGCCGACATGCAGGTCCCCGAGGTGTTCCAGATCATGCTCGGCAAGAAAGGCCAGCTGGCCGACGGCATCGCCGAGATCATCCACGCCATCGTCACCGGGCAGCAGACCCTGCCCGGCTCCGACAGCCTGCAAGCGGTGCCCGCCGGACAATTGCTGCTGGCCGGCGCCGCCCCTGCCGACAGCCAGGCGCAGAGCCTCGCCGCCGGCGAAGTCCCCACCGACAAGAGTGCGCGCAAGGACTACTGCCTGAATACCGAGCATCCATTCCTCGGCTACATCGCTCGCCCGCTGAACGGCATCTGGGCCACCGCACCCTACCTGCACAACGGTTCGGTGCCGTCGCTGTACGACCTGCTGCTGCCCCAGGAGCAACGGCCGGCCACCTTCTACACCGGCAGCCACGAGTTCGATCCGAGCCGGGTCGGCTACCTCACCGCGCCCGGCCCGGACAACGCCTTCCTCTTCGACACCCACCTGGAAGGCAACTCCAACGCCGGCCACGACTTCGCCCGCGAGTACGACGAAAGCCAGCGCCTGGCGTTGCTCGAATACCTCAAGACCCTGTGAGCCGGCCCCGCCCACATGCCCAATAGAGAGAACCGCCCGATGACCCTATCGCGACTCAGCCTTGCCATCCTTTCCGTCCTCGCCGGTGCCCCGGCATTCGCCGACGACAGCGGCGTCGACCTCGACCAGGGCTGGAACCAGACCCAGAAGACCGCCTGGCTGGAAGCCGGCCAGGGCTCGCGGATGCTGCCGCTGGCCTGGCTGGTGGCGCTGGAGCAGCGCGCCAGCGAAGAACCGCTGATGTCCGATGCGCTGATCCGCCAGTACGGCTATGTCCCGCACACCCTCGGCGGTTCCAGCGTGAAGGTGGTGCAGGGCTACGCGGTCGACCGCAGCGACGACAGCGACCTGACCTTCACCAAGCTGCGCTGGAAAGCCCTGCAGGGCTCCAGGGAACCCTGGGTCGGACCGACCTGCAGCATGTGCCACACTTCGCACATCAGCTACCAGGGCACCCAGCTGACCGTCTACGGCGGGCAGACCATGGGCGACCTCGCCGGCTTCCAGCTGGAGATCCTCGGCGCCCTGCAGAGCACCCGCGCCGACACCGCCAAGTTCGAGCGCTTCGCCCGCAAGGTGCTCGGCGCCGACGGCCTGGTCAGCGGCTACAACGATGCCAACAAGGCACGCCTGCAGGCAGCCCTGGACGCCACCATCGTGCGCCTGCGCGACGGCTCGCACTTCAACCTGCCGCACGATCCCGAGTTCGGCCCGGGCCGCCTGGACGCCATCGGTTCGATCTTCAACTCGGTGGGCTACGAACTGCATGCCAACGAGCAGATCTACGGCGCCGAGGACGCCCCCGTGAGCTATCCGTTCCTGTGGAACGTACCGCAGCTGGACCGCGTACAGTGGACCGGCTTCAACCCGAACCACATCAACGTGGTCGAGATCGACAACCGCAAGTTCGACGTCGGCGCCCTGGCGCGCAACGCCGGCGAGGCGGTCGGGGTATTCGCCGACGTCAAGGTGCTCAGCCCGATCCAGTCGGCGCTGCACATCGGCTACCCGTCGAGCATCAACGTCGACAACCTGATCCGCATCGAAGACCAGCTCGGCCAACTGAAGCCGCCGGCCTGGCCGAACCAGCTGTTCGGCGCCCCGGAGCCGACCAGGGTCGCCGAGGGCCGCGAGCTGTACCGGCAACATTGCTCCAGCTGCCACACGCCGCTGGACCGCAACGACCTGCGGACCCCGGTGAAGACCGTGCTCACCCACCTGCAGGCGCGCGGCGAGGTCGCGCCGATCGGCACCGACCCGTGGACCGCCTGCAACAGCATCGCCCAGCTGAAGACCGGCTACGTGCGCGGCAAGCCCTACCTGTCCTTCGTCGGCACCGGCCAGCGCGGTTTCTACGGCAAGCAGGCCTATGCGGTGGACGTGCTCCAGGAAGTGGTGGTCCAGGCCCTGGCCGCGCGCGGCCTGAGCGTCGCCCTGGGTGCCTTCCAGACCGCCGCCCTGGGCATCTTCGACGGGCAGTTGCCGCCGCTGATCAGTCCGGTTCCGGACAGTCCCGATGCCGCCAGCGCCGAAGCGCCCGCCGCGGACGCGCCAGGCGCCCTGCTCCTGGCCGAAAACGTCGCGGCCGACAGCGACAAGGCCCGGCGCCTGGAGCAGTGCCTGGCGATGACCAGCGACCTGATGGCCTACAAGGCGCGCCCGCTGAACGGTATCTGGGCCAGCCCGCCCTACCTGCACAACGGCTCGGTGGCGACCCTCTACGACCTGCTGCTGCCGCCGGACCTGCGGCCACGGACCTTCTACACCGGCAGCGTCGAGTTCGACCCGGTCAACGTCGGCTACATCACCGATGCCGGCGGCGCCAACCGCTTCCTCTTCGACAGCGGCAAGCCGGGCAACGCCAATGGCGGCCACGACTACGGCAACGCGCAGTTCAACGAGCAGCAGCGCCGCGCCCTGGTCGAGTACATGAAGACCCTCTGAAGCCCCTTGCGCGGCCGGCGCTCCCGGCCGCCTCCCTCAACCGGCGGCGACCCGCCGCGCGGTCTCGACGAAGCATTCGAACTGGGTGTCGCTGGCGCGAAGCCGCGAAGTCGGCGACACCGCCAGCCCCACCGGCAGGCGGAAGCCTTCGTTGACCGCCGCCGGCAGAGCGGTGAAGGCCACCCCCGGATAGGCAAACTTGGTCAGCGACAACGGCAGGAAGGCGAAGCCGTCGCCGCTGGCGACCTGGGCCAGGAGAATGCTCAGGTCGTTCGGCCGCACGCTGCGCCGGGGCGCGAAGGCAGCGGCATCCATCGCATCGTTCATGAACTGGCTGTAGGCGGGAAACAGCGAGTCCTTCGGTACCAGCAGCGGCTCGCCGATCAGGTCGTTCAGCGACCAGTCGGGCGCCAGTCGCCGGTGCAGGGTTTCCGACAGGGCGATGACGTGCTCGTAGCTGCCGATCTCCATCAACTCGTATTCACGCACCACCTTCGGCGGCGCGCCGATGATCGCCGCGTCCAGGGACGACTCGCGGACCAGGCTGAGCAGGTCCAGCGATGGCGCCCAGGATGGCGAAACGGCGCTGCACACCCGCGCTTCCTTCAGTTGCCGGGCCAGCTCGCCGGACCAGCCGGGATCGAGGTAGCGGCTGAAACCGATGTGCAACTGGCGGTCGTCGCCGTCGCCGATGTCGCGGGTCAGCGCCTTGGCCTCGGCGATGATCTTCACCGCGCGGCAATGCACCACCCTGCCCACTTCGGTCAGGCTCACCCCGGCCGGACCGCGGACGAACAGCGCCTCGCCGATGTGCGCTTCGAGCGCCTGGATCTGCCGCGACAGCGACGGCTGCGAAACGTGCAGCACCTCGGCGGCCTGGCCGATGCTGCCGTACTCGGCGACACAGGCGAAATACATCAGCTGGCGCAACGAAGGCATCGCCTTCGACCAGTTGATGATCGGGAAACTGGCATCGGTCACGGACATTGCGTACATACCCCTCGCTGGCAACACGGGTCGGATCGGCACGGACAGGGAAACCCCGGGACGGCGCGACGAGCGACCGCCGGCCGCCTTCATCCGAAAGCCGTTTCGCGGCAGAAGAACGAAAGATAGGTAGCGGAGATGACAGGAAGCGCGACGTTCGGGTCCGGGACGCTCTTCATGGACGGCGTCTTGTTCCCGCGCCGCCAGTATAGCCAGGCGGCATGGGAAACTGGCCATGCGGCGCGCCACCACCGCGGGCCACCCTCGCCGTTCGGATAGGTCCCCTTGCCAGGTCGGTCCGAAGCTGCCGGGGGCTATCGAAAGCGCTGCGCCGTGGGCACCGGCCACGAACGCAGGCCACCCCGTCGGCAGCGGCTGAACCGCTTCGTCTTTTCGTGAACCGCTTCCGTGTCGGCGGAGCGCCAGGGGGGCTACGCTGAGTTTTTCAGGATCAGGAGTACCGCCATGCTGGATCACGACCTGACTGTCGCCCTGCTCTGCCGTCTCAACCAGAACCAGAGTGCCCTCGGCATGGCCCTGGAGGAGCTGGCGATCTGGGCGAAGCGCCATGAAGGCGGCGAAACCTACGATGTCGTCATGAACCACCTGCAGACCCTGGAGCGCAATGCCGACTTCGTCGCCGAGGCCATCGTCGTCCTGATGGCGGATCGCTGAAGCGCGCCGCCCCCGTACGAGCGGACGAGCCTGCGCGGTGTGCTGGGCACGGTGCGCAGTAAAATCTTCAAGATTTTTCTTACAAGGCAATAGGACTCGTCCAAGTTACCTCGCCCATAGCTCCCGGTACCCTCGCCCGTTACACCTTTCAAGCACCAACGGGATCTCCAGGGCTTATGCTTCTTCGAACCATCAGTGTGGAAACTGCCGAGCAGACGGAACTGAATGCGGCCTTGTTGTGTGGTTTCGCCATTCCCGCCAGCGACCGCAACTTCATCGCCTACAGCCTCAACGAACAGGTCGACGAAAACGACTCGCGCGTCTACATCGCCTCCCTGTTCAAGACCGACGACGGCTTCCGCCTGGGCCGTCTCGACACCGACGAGGCCTGCGAGGCGGCCATCCAGGTGTTCCGCCAACTGGTCCGCGAAGCCACCACCGGCAACCGCCGGACCAGCGATCTGGCCTACCACCTCATCGACCTGCAGGACGCGGCCATCGCCCCCTCGCGGCGGGAAGAACACCGCTCCCTGGTGCTCGAACGCGAATGGGTGATGAAGCTCGTCACCTTCGAGTCCCCCCATGGCTACGGCCCCGCCCTGGATGGCGAGGAACCCTGCGCGGAAGTCCCGCCGCTCGTCCAGGAGGCCCTTTTCGAAGACGCCGCTCCCGATGTCCTCGCCGAAGACGATGCGGACGAGACCACGGACGGGCCGGCGGAGCCCATCGACGAGCCCGAGGCGGCGGAAGACGAAACCGTCACCGAGGCCGGATGCGTCGAGCCCGAGCCGCGGCCGGATGCGGAAACGGCAGCGCCCGAGGGTGGGGCTCCAGCCGAGTTCGCGGCGAAAGCGGAGCAGTCCGCCAAGGTAGCGGATGCCGAGGCCATCGGCGCCTTCGTCGACAACGCCAGTCATCTTCGCGAGGAGCTTGCCGACCTGGCGCAGATGCTCCACCCCGCGCTGCACGCCGCCGACGCCACGGGCAGCGCCAACCTTCCGTCTCCAGACGCCGCCGAGGAATCCTCCATGCCCCCGAGCCCCTCCCCCCTCGCCGCACCCGCGCCGGAACCGGTATCGGCCAGGGTCCCCAGCCTGTCGCTGCGCCTCCGGGTGCCGCCCGCACGCCTGGCCGGCGCCGAGGGCGGGGCCAACGCCAGAGAGGCGCCCACCCAGGCCGCCGCCGTCATTCGCCAACCCGAGGATGAAGCCCACGTGGATACGGATACCGCGCTCGATATCGGCAACGATACCGAGCATCTGCTACAGGACGTGCAGGGCACCCTGGCCGACCTCGCCGGCATGGCCCAGCAACTGAGCCAGCAGAAGCAGGAAGCGCTCAAGCAGCAGGAGTCGCTGGAGTCGCTCCAGACGCAACTGCACGAGAAGGAGCGGCAATTGCAGGAAAAGGAAAAGCAGCTCCGGCAGTGGCACAAGCGCCTGCAGGACGACCGCCAGGCGCTGGAGCGGGAAACCGAGCAGAGCAACCGTCTCCTCGCCGAGCGCAGCGCGGCCCTGCAACAACTCGCGGAAAGCGTCGAAGCCCGCGAGCGCAGCAGCGCGCGGCGAGCCGAAGTACTGCAGATCGAGCAGGAACGCCTCGAAGAGTTGCGCAGCCAGCAGAACCTGCGCCAGGCCGAACTGGAAAAGCGCGAAGCCAGCGTCCAACAGCGCAGCCTGGAACTCGGCGAGCGCTTCAAGAAGCTGGAAAGCGCCCGCGAGAAGCTGGCGCAGATCGTCAAGGGTTTCAACGAGACCGTACAGTTCAATACCGCTCTGCACGCCATCAGTCATACCGGGTTGAAGCGCCAGGAAGAGAGCGCAGCCGAACTGGAATAAGGTTCTCCTCCGGCAAAAGGGCGCGGCGCCGATACTGGCCCGCGCCCTTTTTCATTCGCCCAGCTGCGCCTGGCCGCTCGCCCTCGGGACGCGGTGCCGCCGGCCAGTTCACCGGTGCGCAGAGCAGTTGTGCGCCGGACAGCGCCGGCAGGCGCACCCATTCGGGAAACTCCAGGTCGTAGCAGACCATCACCGCGATTCGCCCGAAGCGGGTGGCGACCACCGGCGCTGGCCCTGGCACAAGGCCATGGGAAGGACGGAGTGTCGGCAAGCGAAGACGGGAAGGGAATCAGTCAGGTCAAATAATCAGTTGAGCATTCTCTGAACCATACGCAGGGCGTTCGCTGAACCGAGGGCCGCTGAGGCTCCGCGTGGTCTCTTCTGCCCCCGCTCAAGGGCGGCGCGCAGCATGGCCCTCGGCGGAAACCTGTGGCGCCTGGGTCTGCCCCGCCTCGCGCGCCAGCAGGTCGCGCAGGCCCTGCGCATCCAGCGGCCGGCTGAGCAGGAATCCTTGCAGTTCGTGGCATTGCTCGTCGCGCAGGATATGCATCTGCCCTTCGGTCTCCACCCCCTCGGCGGTGACCCGCAGGTTCAGGGCGTTGCCGAGATTGATGATGGCCTGCACGATCGAACGGTCGCGCCCGGTCTTCTCCATGCTGGCGACGAAGCGCTTGTCGATCTTGATGCTGTCGAAGGGATAGGTGCGCAGGTAGCCGAGCGAGGAATAGCCGGTACCGAAGTCGTCCATGTTGAGGCGGACGCCCAGCTCCTTGAGGGCCGTCATGGTCCGCAGCGCGCCATCGACATCGTTGAGCATGACGTTCTCGGTGACTTCCAGCTCCAGCCGGCGAGCATCCAGGCGGGCCAGGCGCAGGGCCTCGCGCACCTGCCAGACGATATCGCCGGTCATGAACTGCGCCGGCGACACGTTCACCGAGACCATCACCTCGCCTGGCCAGCTGGCGGCGGTGGCGCAGGCCTCGCGCAGCACCCAGTTGCCGATCTGTACGATCAGGTCGCTTTCTTCCGCCAGGCCGATGAACTCGTCCGGGCCGATCAGCCCGCGGCGCGGATGGTTCCAGCGGATCAACGCCTCCGCCGAGGCGATCGTCTGTTCCTGCGCCAGGAAACGCGGCTGGTAGTACAACTCGAACTCGCCGTTCTGCAAGGCGGCGCGCAACTCGGTCTCGCGCAGCTTCTTCTCGGCGAGATGGGAGTCCATGGCTTCCAAGTAGAAACGCCAGGTATTGCGCCCCGCGGCCTTGGCCTCGTACATCGCCACGTCGGCGCAACGCAGCAGGCCGCGCGGATCGCCGCCGTGCTCCGGCGCCAGGGCCACGCCGATGCTGGCGCCGACATGGAAGCTGTGCCCTTCGTAGGCGACCTCGCGGTTGATCACGTCGATCAGCCGGCTACAGAACTTCTCGATTTCCAGCTTCGACGACACGTGGGTACTGACCACCACGAACTCGTCGCCGCCGAGCCGGGCAACCATGTCCTGGTCGCGGGTCGAGGCGCGCAGCCGTTCGGCGATGGCGTAGAGCACCGCATCGCCGGCGGGATGGCCGTGCTGGTCGTTGATCGGCTTGAAGCGGTCGAGGTCGAGCATCAGTACCGCTACCGGCGACTTGCCAGCCTTTTCCGCCAGCAGGCGTTCGAGGAACTGGAACAGCTTGTTGCGGTTCGGCAGGCCGGTCAGGGCATCGTGCAGGGACAGATGCTGGATCTTCGCATGGGCTTCGACCTCGTCGGTGATGTCGGCCGCCGTGCCGCGATAGCCGCTGGCGACGCCGTTGCGGATCGCGCTGGCGCTCAGCTTGCCGACCCGCGCCTGGCCCTGGCTGTCGCGGAAAGCGCAGACCAGGCTGGACGGCGCACCGGCATCGGGCAGCCCTTCCAGCCACTTGACGATGTTCACCGTATCGCTATCCAGCAACTCGTCCAGCCGCCGCCCGATCCAGGCCTCCGGCTGGTAGCCGGTGACGTCGCGGAAGCGCACGGAGAGATAGGTGAAGACGAAATGCCCGTCGACTTCCCAGATCCAGTCCGAGGCCGCCTCGGCTATCGACTTGAAACGTTCCTCGCTGGCCAGCAGGGCCTGGTTGCTGCGTTTCAGGACCTTCTGCTGGCGATCCACCGCGCGGGCGTTGAGCACGGCGCTGCGGCTCAGCCAGAACAGCAGCCCGGCGGCGAGCACGAAGATTCCCAGCAGCGGCAACGCGGTCTCCCGCAGCATGGCGCTACCCGGACGCGACGACACCCAGGCCAGGCGATGGGGAGTGCCCTCCAGGGCAAGGCTTTCCTTGTCGCCCGCCGCACCGCCGGCCAGCAGGTGCAGGTTGGCGATGCCGTAGTCGCCGCCGAGCTTGGCCAGCTTCACCGGGGTCAGCCGGTCGACGAAGACCATCACCGAGGCCTTGGCCAGGTCGATGGGCGCATGATCGCTGGTGGGCTTGATCGCCGAGGCGACCAGGATCGCCGGTGCGCCGTCGAAGTCGACGTAGCGGCTGATCGCCGCCTCGTCCACCGCGGCGCGGCGGGCGGCGCTGAGGATGTCTCCGGCATCGGCGCCCAGCGAGTCGGCCAGCGAGCGTTCGGAAAGCTCGCCCTCGAGCATGGCGTAGCGAGTGCCACGGTCGTCGATGACGAAGACGCCGTCGTAGCCATTGGTGGTGTAGAGCACCGAGCCGAGGTTGTTCTTGGTGAAGGCCCAGTCCACGTCGACCCGGTTTCCCAGATAGACGTAGGCGTCGGTCCAGAAGGAATAGGTGGTGGAGAACTGCTCGGAATTTTCCCGGCGATTCTGCAGCGCCTTTTCCACGTAGAAATGGCTCTGCTCGATGGCGATGTCGTCCTGGTGCCTGGCGATGTGCAGGATCGCCCAGCCGCATGCACCGAGGGCGAGGAAAAGGGCGGCCAGGAACATTAGGAGATGCTTGGAGACCTGGGAGACTGCGGTACCGCTGGCAATCGCTGAAGCAAGCATCGATTCGCCATCCTTGTGACCGTATAGGTGCGGGCCTTGGTCACTGTCTTATAGTTAAGCATCCAGGGGGCGTCAAAAACCCCGCTTGGCAAGCGCATCGGCGCCGAAGATGCGGCTGCCGCTCCCGCAAAGGCGCGCGCCGCCGCTGGCCTCGGCGGCGCGCGGCGGCTCTCAGCGGCCCTGCCTGGCGACGATCGCCTCGGCCACGCTGGCCGGTACCTCGGCATAGCGAACGAACTCCATCGAGTAGCTCGCGCGCCCCTGGGACATCGAGCGCACGTCGGTGGCATAGCCGAACATTTCGCCCAGCGGGACCTCGGCACGGATCACCTTGCCCGCCGGGGTATCCTCCATGCCCTGGATCAGGCCACGCCGGCGGTTGAGGTCGCCCATCACATCGCCCATGTAGTCCTCCGGGGTCACCACCTCGACCTTCATCACCGGCTCCATGAGCACCGCTCCGCCCTTCTGCGAGAGTTGCTTGGTGGCCATCGAGGCGGCGATCTTGAACGCCATCTCGCTGGAGTCGACGTCATGGTAGGAGCCGTCGTACACCGTCGCCTTCAGGCCGATCAGCGGGTAGCCGGCGAGCACGCCGTTCTGCATCTGGTCCTCGATGCCCTTCTGGATCGCCGGGATGAATTCGCGGGGAATCACCCCGCCGACCACCTCGTTGTGGAACTCCAGGCCTTCCTGCCCCTCATCGGCCGGAGCGAAGCGGATCCAGCAATGGCCGAACTGGCCGCGGCCGCCGGACTGGCGGACGAACTTGCCCTCGATCTCGCAGGTGTTGCGGATGGTCTCGCGATAGGCCACCTGCGGCTTGCCGATATTGGCTTCGACGCCGAACTCGCGGCGCATGCGGTCGACGATGATGTCCAGGTGCAACTCGCCCATCCCGGAAATGATGGTTTGCGCGGTCTCCTCGTCGGTCTTCACGCGGAACGACGGGTCTTCCTGGGCCAGCTTGCTCAGCGCGATGCCCATCTTCTCCTGGTCGGCCTTGGTCTTCGGTTCCACCGCCACCGAGATCACCGGATCGGGGAAGTCCATGCGTTCGAGGATGATCGGCTTGTCGATGGCGCACAGGGTGTCGCCGGTGGTCACGTCCTTCATGCCGATCAGCGCGGCGATGTCGCCGGCGCGCACCTCCTTGATCTCGTCGCGCTGGTTGGCGTGCATCTGCACCATCCGCCCGACCCGCTCCTTCTTGCCTTTCACCGAGTTGAGCACCGCGTCGCCGGAAGTCAGCACCCCGGAATACACGCGGGCGAAGGTCAGGGTGCCGACGAAGGGGTCGGTGGCGATCTTGAACGCCAGCGCCGAGAAAGGCTCGTCGTCGTCCGCATGGCGCTCGTCGTGCTTCTCTTCGTCGTCCGGGTCGGTGCCCCTGATCGCCGGGATTTCCGACGGAGCCGGGAGATAGTCGATCACCGCGTCGAGCACCAGCGGCACGCCCTTGTTCTTGAACGAGGAGCCGAGCACCGCCGGTACGATCTGGTTGGCCAGGGTCCGCTGGCGCAGCCCGGCCTTGATCTCCTCGATGCTCAGTTCCTCGCCTTCCAGATACTTGTTCATCAGTTCGTCGTTGGCCTCGGCGGCGGCCTCGACCATGTGCGCCCGCCACTCCTCGGCCAGCGCCCGCAGCTCCGCCGGGATCTCCTCCTCGCGGTAGCTGGTGCCCTGGTCGGCATCGTTCCAGTAGATGGCCTTCATCTTCACCAGGTCGATCTGCCCGCTGAAGTTTTCCTCCGCGCCGATCGCCAGTTGGATCGGCACCGGGACATGGCCCAGGCGTTGCTTGATCTGCGCGACCACGCGGAGGAAATCGGCGCCCTGGCGATCCATTTTGTTGACGTAGGCCAGGCGCGGCACATGGTACTTGTTGGCCTGGCGCCAGACCGTCTCGGACTGCGGCTCGACCCCGTCGGCGCCGCTGAACACCACCACCGCGCCATCGAGCACGCGCAGCGAGCGCTCCACCTCGATGGTGAAGTCGACGTGGCCGGGAGTGTCGATGATGTTGAAGCGATAGCGGTGCGGGAACTGCTTGGTCGAGCCCTGCCAGAAGGCCGTGGTCGCCGCCGAGGTGATGGTGATGCCGCGCTCCTGCTCCTGGACCATCCAGTCCATGGTCGCCGCGCCGTCATGGACCTCGCCCATCTTGTGGTTGACGCCGGTGTAGAAGAGGATCCGCTCGGTCGTCGTGGTCTTGCCGGCGTCGACGTGGGCGACGATGCCGATGTTGCGATAAAGCTCGATGGGAGTGGTGCGAGCCATGATCTGCCCCTTGGGTGCTGCCCTGGATGATGGGAACGACTGCTGAAAGAAAAATGTAGCTGAAGAAAGGACGCCACAGCACCGCCGCGACGCCTGCTTTTCGACCTCGGCAGAGGGGACTGGTTCTGCCGCTCCGGCCCGCCGACGAAAGGCGCAACGGCAGGGCTTGTTCCCAGCGGACATAAACTCATGGCGCAAAGGTCTAAGCCGTCCCTGGAAAATCCCCCGGCTCGACGGACATCCGTGGACACACCGGAACAAGGGATGCCCCGACCATGCACCGATCGCTCCACACCGACCCGCCGCTGGGCGCCGCCCTGCTGCTGGCCCTGCAGCTCGCTCCCGGCAGCGCCGCCGCGGCGGAGGGACAGGCGCCTGTCGACCCGCCCACGGTCCAGTTGCAACGAATCGAGGTGACCGGTAGCGCGATCCGCCGGGTCGATGCGGAAACCGCGGTGCCGATCAGCGTCCTGCGCGCCGAGGAGCTGCGCCAACAGGGCGTGACCAGCACCGAGGAACTGATCGGCCGGCTTTCCGGCAACCAGGGCGTATACAACTCCAGTCGCTCGGTCGGCAGCGCCACCGGCGGCGCCTCGTTCGCCGACCTGCGCGGGATCGGCGCGAACAAGACCCTGGTGCTGCTCAACGGCCGGCGCCTGGCGAACAATGCCATCGACGGCTCCGCCGTGGATCTCAACACCATTCCCTTCGCCGCCATCGACCGGGTCGAGGTGCTGCGCGACGGCGCCTCCGCACTGTACGGCACCGATGCCATCGGCGGGGTGATCAACTTCATCACCCGCAAGAGCCTGAACGAAGGCCGCGTCGACAGCGGCTACGCCTCCCCCACCCACGACGGCGGCGGCAACCAGCGCAACGTCAGCGCTAGCTGGGGCTTCGGCGAGCTGGAGGAGGATCGCTTCAATGTCTTCGCGGTGGCCAACTACGACAAGCAGGAACGCCTCGGCGCCAAGGACCGCGGCTACACCTACAACTACCAGCCGGGACGCGGCCTCGACTACAGCTCCGGCACCGCCTTCCCCGGCAACTGGAGCCAGGGCGCCAACGCCAGCAATCCGCTGGCCGCCGGCGGTTGCAAGGGCGCCGACCTGATCCCGCGCAACGGCATCTGCCGGCAGAGCCTGTGGCGCTACCTCGACCTGGTGCCGGAAACCGAGAAGACCTCGGTGTTCAGCCGCGCCACCGGCAAGCTGGCCGACGAGCACAACGTCAGTCTGGAGTACTTCTGGTCGCGCAACGACAACGCTACCCAGGTCGGCCCAGGGACCCTCACCGGCCTGCAGATCGATCCCGGCACCGCCTTCTATCCCGGCAACGGCATCACTCCCGGTCCCGGCGGCTTCGTCCTCGACCCGAGCCGGCCGGTGGAGGTCAACTGGCGGCAGAGCGTGCTCGGGCCGCGCCTGCAATCCTCGCAGAACACCGGCCAGCGCCTGCTGCTCGGCTTCGACGGCCAGTTCGCCGGCTGGGACTACGATATCGGCGCCTCGTACAACCAGAACAAGGTGGTCGACCATATCCACAGCGGCTACGTCGACGATCGCGCCGCCGCCCTCGGCATCGCCAACGGGACGCTGAACCCGTTCGGGCCGCAGACCGACGCCGGCCTCGCCTACCTCGGCAGCCATGCCCTGAGCGGCGACTTCCGTACCTCGGTCGGCCGCGTCAAGGGCCTGGACGCCCGCGCCAGCCGGGAGATCGGCGACTGGTTCGGCGCCGGGCCGGCGGCCCTGGCGCTGGGCGGCGAGTTCCGCAAGGAAGCGTTCCACCAGGACATCCAGGACTTCGCCGGCAACGTGCAGAGCCTCGGCGTCGATCCCGCCGCCACGGTCAGCGGCGAGCGCAACCTGAAGGCGCAGTACGCCGAACTCAACGTGCCGGTGCTGGACAGCCTGGAACTCAGCGCGGCGATCCGCCACGACAAGTACAGCGACTTCGGCAGCACCAGCAACCCGAAATATTCGTTCCGCTTCCAGCCGTTCCGCCAGTTGGTCCTGCGCGGCGCCTACAGCGAAGGTTTCCGTGCGCCGTCGCTGTACGAACTGTACAACCCGACCTTCACCACCTATACCAGCGCCAACTACGACGACCCGCGCCTGTGCGCCGGCGGCCAGCCGAGCCAGGGCGGCATCGCCAACCGCGACTGCGCCCAGCAGTTCTACAACGCCACCGGCGGCAATACCGACCTGCGACCGGAAACCGCGCGCAACGTTACCCTGGGCCTGGTCTACCAGCCGCTGCGCGACCTTTCCGTCGGCCTGGACTTCTGGTGGATCAGGATCGCCAACCAGATCGCCGAGTTTCCCGAAGCGGCGATCTTCGCCGACCCGCAGGCCTACGCCGGACGCATCGTGCGCAAGGCCGACGGCTCGATCGATCACGTCGTCACCGGACTGGCCAACCTCGGCAAGGTAAAGACCAGCGGCGTCGACCTGAGCCTCGATTATCGTTTCCCGGCCAGCCGCTACGGGCAGTTCGGGCTCGACCTGCAAGGCACCTACGTGTCCCGCTACGACTTCCAGCAGCAGATCGGCGGCCAGTACCTGGACAACGTCGGCGACTTCCAGGGCGTCGGCGTGATCGCCCGCTGGAAGCACGTCGCCAACGCCACCTGGAGCCGCGACGCCTGGCAGGCCACCCTGAGCAACCGCTACACCAGCGGCTACAACGACTACAACCGCGCCAGCCACGGCAAGGTCGGCTCGTGGAACCTCTGGGACCTGGCCGGCAGCTACCGCCTCAGCCACGCGCTGGGGCTGACCCTCGGGGTGAAGAACCTGTTCGACCGCGAACCGCCGTTCAGCAACCAGACCTACACCTTCCAGAGCGGCTACGACCCGCGCTACACCGATCCCTACGGGCGCATCCTGTTCGGCCGCCTCAGCTACAGCTTCTGATGCCGGCGCGGGCGCCCGGCCGGTATGGCCGGCAAGCCCGTCGACGGCTGTCCAGCTACCAGATCCGGTAGCCCTGCCAGATTTCGCAGGCGACCAGATCTGGCAGGTTGTTGGGCTCCCGGTGCCATGCAACCTATTACGCCTCTCGCCCCCCACCCGTTCGCGCAAGAGGACACCGCATGATCATTCTCGGGATCACCAACAACGACCTGGCCGGCGCCTGCCTGGTGCGCGACGGCGGGATCGTCGCCGCCGCCAGCGAGGAGCGCTTCACCCGCCAGAAGGACCACAAGGCCTGGCCGAGCCGCTCCATCGACTATGTGCTCGGCGAGGCCGGCATCGACCTGGCCGACATCGACCGCATCGCCTACGGCTGGAACGCCGGGTTCGACGCCGGGCGGCACCTCGACCTCTATCTGGACCGGGTCCTCGAGGAAGCCCGCGAGCGTCCCGAGGGCCTGCCGCACCTGCGCAAGCGGATCGCCGACGAAATGGCCAACGACAAGGCCAAGCGCGGCGAATTCGATGCCTTCGTCCGCGCCAACGGCCTGCGCGGCAAGGTCGAGTACATCGACCATCACGAATGCCACGCCCTCGGCGCGTTCGTCTGCTCGCCGTTCGACGAGGCGCTGACCCTCACCTGCGACGGCCGCGGCGACTTCCAGTCGCTCACCGTCACCCACTACCGCGCCGACGGCGGCGAGACGGTCCTGCAACGCGAGACCAGCGTCGACAGCCTGGGCTACTTCTACGGGCGCATCACCCGCCTGCTCGGCTTCAAGCCGAACCGCCACGAAGGCAAGATCACCGGCCTGGCGGCGTTCGGCGACGCGGAAAAGCTGCTGCCGCTGATGAACGACATGATCCGCCTGGAGAACGGCCGCCTGCGCGCCCGCTGCGGCGAACTGTACCTGCCCTCCTACGACGGCTACAGCGATCCGCTGCTGCAACGCTGCGCGGCGGAACGCCCGGCGGATGTCGCCGCTGCCGCGCAACGGCACTCCGAAGACCTGCTGGTGGCCATCGCCCGGGAGCACGTGGCGCGCACCGGCTGCGCCAACCTGTGCCTGGCCGGCGGGGTGTTCGGCAACGTCAAGCTGAACCAGCGCCTGCGCGAGATCCCCGGGGTCCGCGATGTCTACGTGCTGCCCTGCATGGGCGACGGCGGCCTGGCCCTGGCCGCGGCGGTGGCGGTGGCCTATCGCGAGAACGGTACGCGCTTCCCGGCGCCGAGCATGGCCCTCGGGCCGGACGCGCGCAGCGCCGCGCAGAATGCCGAGCTGATCGCCAGCCAGTACCCGCAACTGGCCTACAGCCGGCCGGCCAACCTGATCGAGACGCTGGTCGAAGCGCTGCGGGAAAACCAGGTGCTGGGCATGTTCAAGGGCCGCATGGAGTTCGGCCCGCGCGCCTTGTGCAACCGCAGCATCGTCTACCATCCCGGCGATGCCAGCGCCAACGACTGGCTCAATCAGCGCATGGAACGCACCGAGTTCATGCCATTCGCCCCGGTCACCGCGGTAGAACACGCCGAGGCTTGCTACGTTGGCTGGCGTGAAGACCAGGTGGCGGCCGACTACATGACCATGACCTACGATTGCCATGCGGATTTCCGCGCGCGCTGCCCGGCAGTGGTGCATGTCGACGGCACCGCCCGGCCGCAGATCATCCGGCCGCAGGCCGATCCGTTCATGCACGCCCTGCTGCATGCCTGGCATGCCCGCAGCGGCCAGCCGGCGCTGATCAACACCTCCTTCAACCGCCACGAGGAACCGATCGTCTGCGCCCCGCAGGACGCCCTCGGCGCGCTGGAGGACGGCATGGTCGACCTGGTGGTGCTGGGCGAGTCCCTGCTGGTCTGGCGCAAGGGCGAGAACGCCTTCGCCAGGGCGCGCTTCGAGTGAGGCGCAAACCGCAGCGAACCGGCACGGCGACGCGGGAACCGGCATGTACCTGATCTTTTCCGGCTACTTCGCCGCCGAGGGGCTGATCTATCCGTTCTGGCCGACCTGGCTGGCCAGCCTGGGCTTCGGCGCCAGCCAGATCGGCCTGTTGATCGCCGCGGCCTACTGGCCGCAGGTGATCGCCGGGGTGGCGCTGACCTACGTGGCCGACTGGCGCATCGACCAGTTGCGCCTGGCGACCCTGCTGGCGGCCCTGGCCGGCGCCTGCGCCCTGCTGTTCCAGCTGGCCGAGGGCCTGCCCCTGTTCATCGCCCTGAGCGTGCTCTACGGCGCATTCTGGACCAGCGTGCTGCCGCTCACCGAATCCTACCTGCTCAAGCGCGACAAGGCCGCCCTGCAGAACTACGGGCGGGTACGCGCAGTCGGTTCGCTGGCCTTCATCCTCACCGCGACCCTGGGCGGCCTGCTGCTCGGTCGGTTCGGCCAGCAACTGGTGCCCGCCCTGGTCGGCCTGACGATGCTGCTCACCGCGCTGGCCTGCCTGTTCCTCCGTCGCCGCAGCCTGCGCCGTCCGGACTCGCCGCTGCCGGGCGCCAGGCGCCGTCCCGACCTGCGCGGGATCCTCCGGCAACGCCCCCTGCTGCTGGCCATCGCCGCGGCGGGAATGATCCAACTGAGCCACTCGCTGTACTTCACCACCGCCTCGCTGGGCTGGCAGGCGCTGGGCTACTCGTCGTTCTCGGTCGGCGCCTTCTGGGGCCTGGCGGTGATCGCCGAGATCAGCTTCTTCGCCGTCTCCAACCGCATCCTGGACCGCCACCCGGCGCTCCAGGTGATGCTCTTCTCCAGCCTTTGCGCGGCGCTGCGCTGGGGCCTGCTGGCCGGCAGCGAACATCTCGCCGCGATCCTCCTCGGCCAGTGCCTGCACGCCCTCAGCTTCGCCGCCTACCACGCCGCGGTGATGCGCTACATCCGCGACCACGCGCCGGAAAGCGCGCGGGTACTGACCCAGGGAATCTACTACTCTCTGGCGGTAGCGCTGCCCATGGGCCTCGCCAGTCCGGCCGCCGGCTGGCTGTACGAAGGCCTGCCGCAGTGGTCCTATCTGATCATGGCGCTGTTCGCCCTCGGCGGCGCGGTCCTGGTCTGGCTTGCCCTACAGAGTGCCCGAGATGCATCGACTAGCGTTTTCAGCCGTTCTGTTTGACATGGACGGCGTCCTGATCAGCTCCCGCGAAGCCATCGCCGCGGCCTGGAGCCGGGTCGCCGGCGAACAGGGCGTGGCGCTCGGCCCGGACTGCCTGCGCGACCACGTGCACGGTCGCCCGGGCGGCTACACCCTGGACTATCTGTTCGGCCACCTGCCGATGGAGCGCCGGCGGATCCTCAAGCAACGGGTCGATGCGCTGGAGGAAGGCGCCGACTGTCCCCTGCTGCCCGGCGTCGCCGCGGTGATCCGCCAGCTGCGTTGGCTGGACGTGCCCTTGGCGCTGGTCACCAGCAGTTGGCCGGCACGCATCGACCACGTGCTGCGCCAGCACGACCTGCAGGCGGCGTTCCGCACCCTGGTCAGCCGCGACGACGTGGTCCACGGCAAGCCGGCTCCGGATGGCTATCGCCTGGCCGCGGCCAGGCTCGGCGTGGCACCGTCGCGCTGCCTGGTGTTCGAAGACTCCCTCAGCGGCGTGCAGGCCGCCTGTGCCGCCGGCGCGACCTGCGTGGCGATCGGCGAGGAGAGCGGCCTGCTCGCCGCCGGCGCGCGCTGGTCGGTCCGGGATTTCCGCGAGCTACGGATCGTCCGCGAAGACGACCGGCTGTACTGCCAGCATCGGCACCCCGCCACGACCGGCAGCGAGAGGAGCGTTGGCGTCCCATGAGCCCGACCCTGCAAGATGCCCGGCTGCTCTGGGACTTCCTCGGCCAGGGCCGCTGCCATGTGCCCTGCGAACTGCTGGTGGTATGCGGCTCCTACGACCTGCGGGTCTGCGACCACGCCTGCGAGCTGCTCGAACGCGGCCTCGCCGAACGCCTGCTGTTCACCGGCAACACCGGGCACTGGACGCGCCATCTCTGGGTCGAGCCGGAAGCCGAGCTGTTCGCCCGCCACGCCAGGGCACGCGGGGTAAGCGACAGCCTCATCGTGATCGAGCCGCGGGCGACCAACTTCGCCGAGAACATCGCCTTCGCCCGCGAGCTGTTCCCCGACCTGCGCCGCGCGACCTTCGTCACCAAGCCCAACTCGATCCGCCGCGTGGCGCTGACCCTGCCGGTCCGCTGGCCGGGTCTGGAGGGACACGTGGATGCGCCCGACTACGCATTTCCCGACGGCATCTCGAACCTGGTCGGCGTACTCGGGGTGATCGACGAGATGGTCGGCGACCTTGACCGCATCATGCGTTACCCGGCGCTGGGCTTCCAGGTCGCCTGCCCGATCCCGGCGCAGGTCATGGACGCCTGGGAACGCCTGGTGGCGCGCGGTTTCGACCGCCACCTGGTGAACCCGCCGCGCTGAGCTGACAGCACTGTAATCTTCCCCACAGCTTGCCGACAGGCGCGCGCCGCTAGGGTGTCCGCATCGCCGCACCGCCCTGGCGGGGCCGCGACTTCCCGGCTGCGCAGGCTCGCGCAGTCCGTCCTGCCACCTGCGTGGAAACCAGCGGATGCACAGAACTTCGCGACGCACCTTCGTCAAAGGCCTCGCCGCCACCGGTCTGCTCGGCGGACTGGGTCTCTGGCGCGCCCCGGCCTGGGCCCTGGCCGGGCCGGGCCAGCAGAACCTGCTCGCCGGCGACAGTTTCGACCTGTTCATCGGCGAGACCCCGGTGAACCTCAGCGGCTCGCCGGCCACCGCCATGACCATCAACGGTTCGCTGCCCGGCCCGACCCTGCGCTGGCGCGAAGGCGACAACGTGACCCTGCGGGTGCGCAACCGCCTCGCCGAGGACACCTCGATCCACTGGCACGGCATCATCCTGCCGGCCAACATGGATGGCGTGCCGGGCCTCAGCTTCGAGGGCATCGCTCCCGGCGGTCTCTACGAATACCGCTTCAAGGTCCGGCAGAACGGCACCTACTGGTACCACAGCCACTCGGGGCTACAGGAGCAGGCCGGGGTCTACGGCGCCCTGGTGATCGACGCCCGCGAGCCGGAACCGTTCAGCTACGACCGCGACTACGTGGTGCTGCTCAGCGACTGGTCGGACGAGAAGCCGCAGCGCATCCTCGCCAAGCTGAAGAAGCAGTCCGACTACTACAACTTCCACAAGCGCACCGTCGGCGACTTCATCGACGACGTCAGCGCCAACGGCTGGGCCGCGACCCTGGCCGACCGCAAGATGTGGGCCGAGATGAAGATGAGTCCCACCGATCTCGCCGACGTCAGCGGCTACACCTATACCTACCTGCTCAACGGACAGCCGCCGGACGGCAACTGGACCGGCCTGTTCCGCCCCGGCGAAAAGCTCCGCCTACGCTTCGTCAACGCCTCGGCGATGAGCTATTTCGACGTCCGCATTCCCGGCCTGAAGATGACCGTGGTGGCCGCCGACGGACAGCACGTCGAGCCGGTCAGCGTCGACGAGTTGCGCATCGCCGTGGCCGAGACCTACGACGTGATCGTCGAACCGGGCGGCGAGCGCGCCTATACCCTCTTCGCCCAGTCCATGGACCGCAGCGGCTACGCCCGCGGCACCCTGGCGCTGGCCGAAGGGCTTAGCGCGCCGGTGCCGACGCCCGATCCGCGCCCGCTGATCGGCATGGACGACATGGGCATGGGCGGCATGGACCACGGCGCCATGGGGCATGGCGCGGCGACGAGGCCCGCCAGCGAGATGGACCATTCGAAGATGTCGGGCATGGACATGAATGGCATGGACCATTCGAAGATGGCCGGCATGGACATGAACGGCATGGACCACTCCAAGATGGCCGGCATGGACCACTCCAGGATGGGCATGGACACCATGCCGATGCAGTCCCATCCGGCTTCGGAGGACGGCAACCCGCTGGTCGACATGCAGACCATGACGCCGACACCGAAGCTCGCCGACCCCGGCCTCGGGCTGCGCGACAACGGGCGGCGGGTGCTGACCTACGCCGACCTGCGCAGCCGCTTCGCCGACCCGGACGGCCGCGAACCGGGGCGCACCATCGAGCTGCACCTGACCGGGCACATGGAGAAGTTCGCCTGGTCCTTCGACGGCATCAAGTTCTCCGACGCCGAGCCGCTACGCCTGACCTACGGCGAGCGCCTGCGGATCGTCCTGGTCAACGACACCATGATGACCCACCCGATCCACCTGCACGGCATGTGGAGCGACCTGGAGGACGAGCAAGGCAATTTCCTGGTGCGCAAGCACACCATCGACATGCCGCCGGGCACCCGCCGCAGCTACCGGGTCACCGCCGACGCCCTGGGACGCTGGGCCTATCACTGCCACCTGCTGTTCCACATGGAGATGGGCATGTTCCGCGAAGTGCGGGTAGACGAAGGAGACAACGCATGAGCCGCCAGCCGAAACCCGCCCGCCTGGCCGGCGGTGCCCTCGCCCTGGGTCTGCTGCTGGGCCTGCCGAATCCCGTCGAGGCCGCGCAGGACAATGGCATGGACCACTCGGCCATGGACCACGGCGCGATGCCTGGCATGGACCACGGCCAGAGGACCTCCGCCCCGGCGAAACCCATGGACCACCAGGGGATGGGGCATGGCCGGATGCCGGGGATGGACCACGGCACCGCATCGCCCGCCCCGGCACAGCCCATGGAGCACCAGGGAATGGACCATGGCCGGATGCCGGGGATGAGCCGCGCTGCGCGGCAACCTCCGGCGCAGGCCGCGCCCAGCCAGAGCCGTACGCCGATCCCGGTGCCGACCGAGGCCGACCGCCGTGCCGCCTTTCCGCCGCTGGAGGGGCACAAGGTGCACGACAGCGCGCTGAACAGCTTCTTCCTGCTCGACCAGTTGGAATACCAGGACGCCGACGACGGCAGCGCGCTGGCCTGGGACGCCAGCGGCTGGATCGGCGGCGACATCAACCGCCTGTGGCTGCGCAGCGAAGGCGAACGGCTCGACGGCAAGACCGAGGACGCCGAGGTCCAGGCGCTGTTCGGGCACGCCATCGGTCCCTGGTGGGACCTGGTCGCCGGCGTGCGCCAGGATTTCAAGCCCGGCTCGCCGCAGACCTGGGCGGCGTTCGGCGTGCAGGGCCTGGCGCTCTACGACTTCGAGGCGGAAGTCACCGCCTTCCTCGGCGAGAACGGCCAGAGCGCGCTGCGCCTGGAGGGCGAGTACGACATCCTGTTGACCAACCGGCTGATCCTCCAGCCCAGCGCCGAGGTCAACCTGTACGGCAGGAACGATCCCGCCCGCGGCATCGGTTCGGGCCTTGCCGATAGCGAGCTGGGCCTGCGCCTGCGCTATGAGATCCGTCGCGAGTTCGCGCCCTACATCGGGGTGACCTGGAACCGCTCCTACGGCAACAGCGCCGACCTGGCCCGCGCCGAGGGCGAGGACGACGACGAGGCGCGCTTCGTCGCCGGTATCCGCATGTGGTTCTGAACGCGATCGCGGCCAGCCGCTAGCGGTAGCCGTCGAGCAACGGCGAATCGTCGATGAGGTCGCAGCGTTCCAGCGCTGGCAGGTTGCACGGCCGGTAGTCGGGGCATTCGTCCAGCCGCCGCTGCACCGAACGGTGCAGCTTGACCCGGGTTTCCTGCCCGACCGGTTCCAGCGGCCGCGAGCGCGGCCGGCCACGCGACCAGCGCCAGGCGCGGTTGCCGCTGCGGCGGTCCCAGACCAGCAGCGGCAGCCACTCGGCCAGGCGCCAGGGCCGGGTCATCACCGGCAGGATCGGCGCGGTCGGGTCCGGGCCCTGCTTCGAACGTGCGCGCAACTGGTCGCGGCTGCGCGCCGGGTCGACATGCAGGCCGGCCTCCAGCGCCTCGCCGAGCATCCAGGTAAAGGCCACCAGAGCCAGCCGCGAGTCCTTCGGCGCATAGCCACCGCCGACATCGGAGTGCATGCCGGGGAACCACACCTGCAACACGTCGGACTTGCGGTCCTTCTCGCCGAACCAGAGGTTCTGCCGGAAGAAGCAGCGGCATTCGTCGATGGCCAGGGCCTGGCGGACCACGTCGACCATTTCGTTGTTCGAGGAATACGGCACGGTCAGCGGGTCGTAGACCCAGCCCACCGAGGTCACGGTGTCGAACAGGCCGAGGAAGTGCACCTTCACCTGCCGGCCGAAGACCTTGCGGAAGCGTCCCAGCAGGCCGAAGTCCGGTCCGCGGCGACGCGTGCCGGCCCGCTTGTCTTCGTCGCGGGGCGGCATGCGGGTGGTGAGCAGGGTCCAGGCGTAGTCGAAGAGGTGCGGCTGGTGCGCATCGATCAGGCCCACCGCGCGCAGCATCGCGGCCAGCACCCGCACCGCGTAGGCCCCGCGGGAAAAGCCGAAGAGGAATATCTGGTCGCCGGGCCGGTAGTGCTCGGCAAGGAAGCGATAGGCGCCCTCGACGTTGCGCTTGAGCCCCCAGCCGAAGGCCAGGCCGGCGATCCGCGAGGGAAACTTCTGCCACTCGAACAGGGTTTCCTTCAGGCCGAAGGTGCCGACGCCCTGGTCGTAGTAGGCCAGCACCCTGCGCGGATCGCGCGACAGCGAGCGGTACAGGCGCACCACGTTGGTCGGCTGGTCGCCGAAGCGGTTCGAGGTTCCGTCGATGCAGACCACCAACTGGCGCGGCGCGTCGTTGTCCTGGGCGCTGCCGGCAGGCGGCAAGGCGGAATCGGGGGAGAGATCGTCCATTGGGCTCACGCAGGCAAAGCCTGACTTCCGTCGGCGGTGGATGGGAATGGCGACGCATGATACCCAACCTGGATGATCCGCCAAGCGCACATTGCCGGGAAATGGCGGCAAAGACGAAAAGCCCCTGGAGCCGCAGGGCGAATAACCGCTTCGCGGTTATCCGCAGCCCCTGGCTTCGGCGAGGGCGGGTCGAGCCGGCCGCTCAGCCTGCCCTGGATACCCCGAGGAACGGCTGCCACGCCGGCGCGCCACTATCCGCCGCGGCCTTGAGGGCGGCCACCGCCGCGTCGACGTCGGCCTCGCGGGTGTAGCGACCGAGGCTCAGGCGCACGCTGCGGCCAGCGCTGGCGGCATCGTGGCCGAGGGCGAGAAGCACGTGGGACGGCGCCGGCCGCGCCGAGTTGCAGGCCGAGGTGCTGGACACCGCCAGGCTGGACTCCAGTGCCTGGGGGACAAAGGCCGGGTTGTCGAAGGTCAGGTTCAGGGTATGCGCGATGCGTGCGTCGGCGCTGCCGTTCAGGCGCCAGCCGTCGATCTGCGCCAGCCCCTCCAGCAGACGCCGCTGGAGTCCGGCGATGCGCCTGCCCTCCTCCTCGAAAAGCTCGCCGGCGAGGGCGAAGGCCTCGCCCATACCGACGATCTGGTGGGTCGCCAGGGTCCCGGAACGCAGGCCCTGCTCGTGTCCGCCGCCGTGGATCTGCGCCTTCAGCCGCCGCTCGGCGCGCGGCCCGACGTACAACGCGCCGATGCCCTTGGGCCCGTAGGTCTTGTGTGCGGAGAACGACATCAGGTCCACCGCCAGGCGGCCCAGGTCGATCGCCACCTTGCCGCTGGCCTGCGCCGCGTCGACGTGGAACAGCGCGCCGCGCTCGCGCACCCGTTCGCCGATGGCGGCGATGTCGGTCAGGGTGCCGAGTTCGTTGTTGACCCGCATCAGCGACACCAGGCGGGTATCGGCGCGCCAGGCCGCCTCCACCTGTTCCGGCCGGATCAGGCCATCGGTGCCGGGCGCCAGCCAGGTCACGCTCCAGCCGTCATCGGCGAGTTGCTGCACGGTGTCCAGCACCGCCTTGTGCTCCAGGCGACTGGTGATCAGGTGGCCGGGTGCGTCCAGCGCCTGGGCCACGCCCTTGAGGGCCAGGTTGTTGGATTCGGTGGCGCCGGAAGTCCAGACGATCTGCCCGGCGCTGGCGCCGACCAGCGCGGCCACCTGCTCCCTGGCCCGCTCCACTGCCCGCCGCGCCTGGCGGCCGTAGGCATGGGAATTCGACGCGGGATTGCCAAAACACGCCTGGTAGCCGAGACACTCCACCATGGCCCGGATCACGCGCTCGTCCACGGGCGTGGTGGCGGCGTAATCGAAGTACAACGGTAACGAACTCATCGCATTCCCCCAATCGATCGGACGGACCCGGAAGCCGACATGGCTCCTTGTCCCTGACGGGCCCGCAGGCCGATCTTAAGAAAAGCGCCGGGGCGTCTGGAAAGAACCTTTCGGAACATCCTTAGAGTCAGCATGGTTTCCCGCCTCAGATTCCCAGCCCGGCCACCCGCAGGTGCTCTTCCAGGCGCAGCGCGGGTATCGCTCCGAGCAACTCGCGGGTATAGGGGTGGCGCGGCTGGCTGAACAGCGCAGCGGCGCTGCCCTGCTCCACCACCCGGCCGTCCTTGAGCACCAGGATGTCGTGGGCCAGGGCGCGTACCACGGCCAGGTCGTGGCTGATGAACAGGTAGCTCAGCCCGTGGCGACGCTGCAACCGACGCAGCAGCTCGACCACCTGGCACTGCACGCTGCGGTCGAGCGCCGAGGTCGGTTCGTCGAGCAGGATCAGCGCCGGCTTCAGCACCAGCGCGCGGGCGATGGCGATGCGCTGGCGCTGGCCGCCTGAAAACTCGTGGGGATAGCGTTCCAGGCAAGGCTCGTCGAGACCGACCTCGCGCAGTGCCTCCAGCACCCGCGCGCGGCGTTCGCCGGCATCGCCGATGCCATGGATACGCAGGCCTTCGCCGACGATCTGTTCCACGCTAAGGCGCGGGTTGAGGCTGCCGTAGGGGTCCTGGAACACCGCCTGGAACTGCCGGCGCAATGGCAACAGGCGCTTGCCGTGCAGCCGGTCGAGGCGCTCGCCCTGGAACAGGATCTGCCCTTCGGCCGGCAACAGGCGCAGCAGCGCCTGGCCGAGGGAGGACTTGCCCGAACCGCTTTCGCCGACGATCCCCAGGGTGCTGCCACGGCGCAGCCGCAGGCTGACCTCGTGCACCGCGCGCAGTCCCGCGCGCCGGCGCAGCCAGCCGCCGGGCGCGGGGTAGTCGAGGCTCAGCGCGCGCACCTCCAGGCAGGTCTCGCGGCACGCCACCGGCTCCGCCAGCCCACCCGGCTCGGCCTCGATCAGCAGGCGCGTGTAGGGATGCCGGGGCGAGCGGAACAGCGTCTCGCAGGCGTTCTCCTCGACGATCTGGCCATCGCGCATCACGCAGACCCGATCGGCGACCCGGCGCACCAGGTTGAGGTCGTGGCTGATCAGCAGGATCGCCATGCCCAGCCGTCGCTGCAAGCTTTGCAGCAGCTCCAGGAGGCGTTTCTGCACGGTGACGTCGAGAGCCGTGGTCGGTTCGTCGGCGATCAGCAGTTGCGGCTCGCAAGCCAGCGCCATGGCCAGCATCACTCGCTGTCGCTGGCCGCCGGAGAGCTGGTGCGGATAGGCCTCGAGCAGGCGTCGCGGCTGCTCGAGGCCGGCCAGTTCGAGCAGTTCCAGTACCCGCCCGCGCAGCGCGGCGCCACGCAGGCGGCGATGCAGGCGCAGACCCTCGCCGACCTGGCGGCCGATGCGCTGCAATGGATTGAGCGAGGTCATCGGCTCCTGGAACACCATGCCGATGCGCTGCCCACGAATCGCCAGCAATGCCTGCGGCGACAGGGCGAGCAGTTCCTCGCCGTCCAGGCGCACGCTGCCGCCCAGGCGCGCCGCGCCCGGCAGCAGGCGCAGCAGGGCGTGGGCGGTCTGCGACTTGCCGGAGCCGGACTCGCCAACCAGGGCCAGGGTCTCGCCGGCGCGCAGGCTGAAGTCGATCCCCTTCACGACCTGCGTGTCGCCATAGGCGACGCTCAGGTTTTCCACTCGCAACAGTTCCCGGTTCATCTCATGTCCTCGGATCGAAGGCGTCGCGCACCGCTTCGCCGATGAACACCAGCAAGCTGAGCAAGGTCGCCAGGACCACGAACACGGTCAGCCCGAGCCAGGGCGCCTGGAGGTTGTCACGGCCCTGCCCGACCAGTTCGCCAAGGCTCGGCGAGCCGGGCGGCAGGCCGAAACCGAGGAAGTCCAGGGCGGTCAGGGTGGTCACCGCGCCACAGAGCAGGAACGGCAGGAAGGTCAGGGTCGCGACCATGGCGTTGGGCAGGATGTGCCGGAACATCACCCCGGCGTCGCCGAGGCCGAGGGTCCGCGCCGCCTTGACGTACTCCAGGTGACGACCGCGCAGGAACTCGGCGCGAACCACGTCGACCAGGCTGGTCCAGGAGAACAGCAGCATGATCGCCAGCAGCCAGCCGACCCCGGGCTGCACCAGGCTGGCGAGGATGATCAGCAGGTAAAGCATCGGCAGACCCGACCAGACCTCGATGAAGCGCTGGCCGAACAGGTCGATCCAGCCGCCGTAGTAGCCCTGCACCGCGCCTGCGCAGATTCCCAGCAACGACGAGGCCAGGGTCAGGCCGAGGGCGAAGAGAATCGACAGGCGCAGGCCGTAGATCACCCGCGCGAGCACATCGCGGCCCTGGTCGTCGGTACCCAGCCAGTTCTCCGCCGAGGGCGGCGCCGGCGCCGGGCGCGCGTAGTTGATGCTGCGGGCGTCGAAGCGGATCGGCGGCCACAGCGCCCAGCCGTCGCGGGCGATGCGTTCGCTCATGAAGCGGCCGCGGTAGTCCGGCGGGAACGGCAGCTCGCCGCCGAAGGCGGTTTCCGGATAGTCCCGCAGCACCGGCAGGAACCACTGGCCACGGTATTCCAGCAGCAGCGGGCGGTCGTTGGCGATCAGCTCGGCGAACAGGCAGGTGACGAACAGCGCGAGGAACAGCAGCAGGGCCAGGCGCCCGCGGCGGTTGGCGCGGAACGCGGCGAGGCGGCGGCGGTGCAGCGGGGAAAGGACGATGGCCATCTCACTGTCTCCTCGCGGCGAAGTCGATGCGCGGGTCGACCAGGCTGTAGGCCAGGTCGCCGGCCAGCTTCACCAGCAACCCGAGCAGGGTGAAGATGAACAGGCTGCCGAACACCACCGGGTAGTCGCGGCCGAGCGCCGCTTCGTAGCCCATCAGGCCGAGGCCGTCGAGGGAGAACAGCACCTCGATCAGCAGCGACCCGGTGAAGAACACCGAGACCAGCGCCGCCGGCAGCCCGGCCACCACCAGCAACATGGCGTTGCGGAACACATGGCCGTAGAGCACCCGGCGCTCGCTGAGCCCTTTGGCGCGAGCGGTGGCGACGTACTGCCTGGATATCTCGTCGAGGAAGCTGTTCTTGGTCAGCAGGGTCAGGCTGGCGAAACCGCCGACCACCAGCGAACCCACCGGCAGCGCCAGGTGCCAGAGGTAATCGGCGAAGCGCGCCAGCGGGCCGAGGCGCTCGGCGCCCTCGGAAGCCAGGCCGCGCAGGGGGAACCAGTCCAGGTAGCTGCCGCCGGCGAACAGCACGATCAGGACGATGGCGAAGAGGAAGCCGGGCACCGCATAGCCGACCACCACCAGCGCGCTGCTCCACAGGTCGAAGGCGCTGCCGTGGCGCACCGCCTTGGCCACCCCCAGGGGAATCGACACCAGGTAGGTGATCAGTGTCGCCCACAAGCCCAGGGACAGCGAGACCGGCAGCTTCTCGGCGATCAGGTCGATGACCCGCGCGTCGCGGTAGAAGCTCTCGCCGAAATCCAGCCGGGCGTAGCTCGACAGCATCAGCCAGAGCCGTTGCAGCGGCGGCTTGTCGAAGCCGTACTGGCGCTCCAGGGCGGCCACCAGCTGCGGATCGATGCCGGTCTCGCCGTGGCGCTGCGGTTCCAGAGCGCCATGCCCACCCTCCCCGCCACGCCCCAGCGGGCCGCCGCCGTCGACGCCCTGCAGGCGCGCGATGGCCTGATCCACCGGCCCGCCGGGTGCGGCCTGGACGATGGCGAAGTTGATCAGCAGGATGCCCAGCAGGGTCGGCAGGATCAGCGCCAGGCGGCGCAACAGGTAGCCGCCCATGTCACTGCGCCTCCCGGATCGGCGCGGCCCGCTCGCGGACTTCCCACCAGGTGTTCAGCCCCAGGCTGTAGCGCGGCGCCTGCGGCGGTCGGCCGAAGCGATTCCAGCTGGCGATCCAGACCTCGTCGGAATACCAGGTCGGGATCAGGTAGTAGCCCCATTGCAGCACCCGGTCGAGGGCGCGCACGGCGGTTTCCAGGGCGGCCCGCGAGTCGGCCTCGACCACCGCCTGGACCAGCCGGTCGATGGCCGGGTCCTTCAGGCCGATGCGGTTGTAGCCGCCGGGATCGGCGTAGCTGGAGGAATGCCAGAAGCTGTACTGCTCGTTGCCCGGCGAATTGGACTGGGAGAAGCTCGAAACGATCATGTCGTAGTCCCGCGCACGTATGCGCTCGATGTATTGCGAAGCGTCCACCTGGCGCAGGCGCATATCGATGCCGATCCGCGCCAGGTTGCGCTGGAACGGCAGCAGCGCGCGCTCCAGGCCCTTGCCCTGGAGCAGGAGGTCGAAGCGCAGCGGCCGTCCGGCGGTGTCCAGCAGGCGCCCGTCGACGGCATGCCAGCCGGCCTCGCCGAGCAGGCGGTAGGCCTGCACCAGGCGCTCGTGGATATCGCCGCTGCCGTCGTTCACCGGCGGAGCGTAGGCCTGGCCGAAGACCTCCTCGGGGATTTGCCCGCGCAGCGGCTCCAGCAAGGCCAGTTCGTCGGCGCCGGGCAGGCCGCGGGCGGCCATCTCCGAGTTGTCGAAATAGCTGCGCAGGCGCTTGTAGCGACCGCCGAAGAGCTGTCGGTTGGTCCATTCGAAGTCGAACAACAGGCTCAGCGCCTGGCGTACCCGGCGGTCCTCGAACAGCGGCCGGCGCAGGTTGAACACCAGGCCCTGGAGGCTGGCCGGGTACGGGTAGGGAAAGCTCTCCTGGCGCAACCGGCCATCGCGCAGGGCCGGCGAGTCGTAGCCGCTGCTCCAGGCCTTGACGCTGGTCTCGACATTGATGTCGGCCTGCCCGGCCTTGAACGCCTGCAAGGCCACGCCGCTGTCGCGGTAGTAGTCGAAACGGATCCGCTCGAAGTTGTACAGGCCACGCCCGACCGGCAGGTCGCGAGCCCACCAGTCGGGGTTGCGCCGGTAGCTCACCGAACGCCCCGCCTCGGCCTTCTCCAGCCGGTAAGGTCCGCTGCCCAGCGGCGGCTGCATGCTGCTGCGGTTGAAGTCGCGTCCCTGCCACCAATGCCTGGGCAGCACGTAGAGCTGGGCCAGCACCAGCGGCAGTTCGCGGTTGCCGGCATGACGGAAATCGAAGCGGATGCGCAGGCGATCCTCCACCACCGGCTCGCGGACCTCCTTGTAGTAGGCGCGCCAGAACGGGCTGCCCTGCTCGACCAGGCTATCGAAGGAAAACTTCACGTCCTCGGCGGTGACCGCCACGCCGTCGCTGAAGCGCGCCCGCGGATCGATATGGAAACGCACCCAGCTGTTGTCCGGGGCTTTCTCGATGTAGCGCGCCAGGTAGCCGTATTCGGTGAACGGCTCGTCCAGTGACTGGAAGCCGAGGGTTTCGTAGATCAGCGCGGCCTGGGTCATGCTGATCGGCGTGCCGCGGTTGGCGAAGGGGTTCAGCGTGTCGAAGCTGCCGCTTTCCATCCGCCGCAGGCTGCCGCCCTTGGGCGCCTGCGGGTCGACGAAGTCGAAGTGCTGGAAACCCGGCGGATATTTCGCCGGCTCGTCGTAGAGCGTGATGGCATGGCGCGGCTCGCTGCGGGCCAGGCTGGCGAGCAGGCAGCAAGCGAAGACCAGGATGCGTCCGGGCATGGCTCAACCACCGAAGTGATAGCTGAAGTCCAGCCACCATTGGCGGCCCATGGCGTCGTAGTTGCCGGTGGGATAGTACGGCCAGCCATCGGAGTCGTCCTCCTTGATCTGGTCGAGCAGGTTGTTCACCGTCAGGCCGACGCTGGCGCGTTCGTTGAGCCGGTAGCGGGCGCTGGCGTTGAACACCGTCCACGGGCTCAGGCGCCCGCTGCCAGCGGCGTTGGTAACGCTGCCGTAGCGCACCGCGAAGAGCGTCGAGGTGAACTGTGCGTAGTCCCAGGTCAGGCTGGCGTTGAGTTTGCTGCGCCAGTCGTGGGAGTCGAGGCTGTCGCGCTGGTTCTCGCTGGGGTAGTCGTCGGACTGCTTGTAGTCGTGGGACAACACCAGGGTGTAGCCGAGGGTCGAGGAGAAGGCGCCGTAGTCACCGGCGCCCCAGCGGATGTTGCTGCGCAGGTCGATGCCGCTGGTGCGCTCCTTGGCCGCGTTGATGGCATTGACGTAGACCTTGTTCAGGCGATTCGGATCGACGCTGGCGTCGCCGGCGTTGCGCTCGACCCGCGCCAGGGTGTCGCGGCACTGCGCCGAGTCCGGATCGAGCCCGCCGCTACGGCAGGCCGCCTCGTCGCGCAGCAGTTTGTCCGGATCGAGGGTGGTCAGCAGGTCATCGATCTGGATGTGGTAGTAGTCGGCGGAAAAGTCGAACCTGCTCGACGGCGACCAGACGAAGCCGTAGCTCCAGTAGCGCCCGCGCTCGGACTTCAGGTCGGGCGTGCCGCTCTGCACGTAGTCGACCCGGCCGTTCTTGCAGGCGCCGTCGACGCCTTTCTCGCAACCGTAGTAGTCCTTCTGCGCCGGGTAGTAGCCGTTGGCGTCGGCCTGGTAGATGTAGTTCAGGTCCGGCGCGCGGAAGCTGGTGCCGTAGCTGCCGCGTAGCAGCAGGCTGGTCAGCGGGCGCCACTCCAGCCCCAGGTTGTAGGTGGTCTGCTCCTCGGTGCGACCGCTGAACCTGTACTGGTCCCAGCGGCCGGCGGCGGACGCCAGCAGCGTGTCGTGCAGCGGGATGCTGAATTCGCCGCCGGCGGCGTAACGGTCGCGCGAGCCGCCGGAGCTGCTGGCCTTGGAGACGTTGTAGAGAGAGCCGTCGTTGTATTGCGAGTCGGGACGGATCCTGTAGCCCTGCTTGCCCACCTCCAGCACGCCGGCGAAGGCCACCGGGCCGGCCGGCAGGTCGAACAGCTCGCCGTTGCCGGTGAAGCTGTAGGTCTGCGAGTAGGACTCGCTGTGCTGGGTCACGTTGCGCCGCAGGCTGCGCCACTCTTCCTCGCTCAGCGGACGTCCGAGGCGCGCCGGATCGGGATCGTAGACCGGGTAGCCGTCGCGTTCGCCGAGCTTGCGGCCCAGGTACAGGTCGAGGATCCCGGCCGCCGGGGTGTAGCGGGTAGTGCGGTCGCTGCGGTACTCGGAGCGGGTCGCGGCCAGTTCGTATTCCCAGGAAGTATTGGCGACGCGGTCGCTGTAGCCGAGGGTGCCGGTCCAGGACACCTCGCGCCACTTGCTGTTGTTGCTGCTCTTGCCGCCGATCTCCTCGGGCGAGAACAGCCGGTACCAGCGCTCCAGGTCGCCGCTGGAGGCATTGATGAAGTCCGGCGAGGTGAAGGACGGCCCACGGGTATTGTTCTGCAGGTGGTCGAAGCCGAACAGCAGGTCGGCGAACAGCTTGCCGCTGTCGCTCAGGTGCCAGGTGCCGCCGGCGTAGCCGTCGTAGTTTTCCTTCTTGGTCTGCAGGGTCCAGTAGTTGTTGTAGTACTGGTCGGTCATGCAGCGATAGCCACCCCTGGCGCCCGGCACCGGCGCCACGTTGCCGCCGAACAGGCCGCCGAGGCCGGCGCAAGAGGCGTCGCCGAGGTAGCGTCCGCTCTGCGGGTTCAGCCGGTAGCCGACGTTGTTGCCGTCCGGGTAGCTGTCCATGAAACCGCGCTGGTTGGCCCAGACCGGCTGGCGCTGCTCGACCTGCAGGCCGAACAGGCCTTCGAATTCGCCCGTCGCGCCGCCGCCGACCAGTTGCAGGCGCTGGTTGTCGCCGCCGCCGCGCTCGGTGGTGCCGGCGCGCAGGTTGACGTCGACGCCATCGAATTTCTTCTTCAGGACGATATTGACCACCCCGGCGATGGCATCCGAGCCGTAGATCGCCGAGGCGCCGCCGCTGAGGATCTCGATGCGGTCGATCATGACCGCCGGGATGTTCGCCAGGTTGGTGAAGTTCACCGAGCCGCCATAGGCGGTCGGGTAGTCGGCGACGCGCCGGCCGTTGATCAGCACCAGCGTGTGGTTGGGGCCGAGATCGCGCAGGTTGAGGGCGTTGGCCGCCGGTTGCCAGGTGTTGCCGTAGTCCTCGCCCTGGGTCATGCCGGTGTTCTGGGTCTGCGTCTGCAAGGCCTCGAAGACGTTGCGGTAGCCACGGTTCTGGATTTCCTCGCTGCTGATCACCGTGACCGGCGACGGCCCTTCCTGCTGGGCGCGGGGAATCCGCGAGCCGGTCACCACCACCCGCTCCAGGGTCTGCTCCGCTTTCGCCGCCAGCGGCTGCACCTTCGCCGCCGGTACGGCCGCGCGCAGCGGCGCGGCGGAAATCACCGCGCCGCGCTCGGAACGGCGGAACTGCAGGCCGCTACCGCGCAGGGCCTGTTCCAGGGCCTGGTCGACACTCAGCGGACCGCGCACCGCCGGCGCCTGCCGGCCGCGCACCAGCGACTGCTCGAAGGAGATCAGCAAGCCGCTCTGTCGCGAGATGCCCAGCAGCACCTGGTCCAGCGGGCCGGCGGCGACGTCGAAGGTGAGCGCCTTGGCGGCGGGCGCGGGCGTCTCCGCACGTGCCTCCGGCGGCGCGGCGTAGGCCGCCGCGAGCAGCGCGGCCAGGGCCAGGCTGGAAGGCAGGCGTGTGGATGGAGCATGGTGCGGCATCGTTCGGTTCCCCCCGAAAACATGGTTTCCAGGGGATGAGCGATGAGCGCGGGAGATTTGCAGGGCAGGCTTGGAACGCTTTGTTCTGAGCTTATAAGCGCGGGCGAATAGGCATAGCGGCGGATAACGCCTCCGGCGTTATTCGCCCTACCCAAAAAGCTTCCCCCAGCTCCGCTACCGGCCTTGCCCCGTGTAGGGCGAATAGCCGCTTGCGGCTATCCGCCGGTCCGAACACGGCGTTATCCGCCCTGCCGCCCTCGGGTCAGTACGTCAGCGCCCCGCACCAGTGCGCGCTCTTCAGTTCCTCATAGAGCGCGCCGATCTTCAGCGAGCACTGCCGCGACGGCGGGTAGATCAGCGACACCGGGCACAGCGGCGGTTCGAACGGCTGGAGGATGCGTACCAGTCGACGCCGGCGGATCGCTTCCTCGGCCATGAAGCCCATCACCTGGACGATGCCCTGGCCGACCAGCGCCGCGTCGACCAGCGCGTCGGCCACGTCCAGCACCAGGTCGCCGCGCACCGCCAGGCTCAGCGGCTGGCCGTCGCGCTGGAACTGCCATTCCAGCAGCTTGCCGGTATGCAGGTCGCGCACCGTCGGGCAGTTGTGCCCGGCGAGTTGCTCCAGGCGCTCCGGCGTGCCGTGGCCACGCAGGTATTCCGGCGACGCCACCGTGACCCAGCGCAACGCCGCCAATGGCCGGGCGATCAGGCGCACGTCGCCGACCCGACCGAGACGCACGGCGGCGTCGAAGCCTTCCTCGGTGAGGTCGACCAGGCGATCGGTCATCGCCGCCTCGATCTGCAATTGCGGGTAGCGCCGCGTCAGTTCGCGCAGCACCGGCATGATCACGATCCGCCCGAGCGCCTGCGGGGTGGTGATCTTCAGCGGACCGCTCGGCGCGCACTGGCGGTCCACCAGCAACTTCTCGACTTCCTCCAGTTCCGCCAGCAAGGGTGCGCAGCGCTCGTAGAACAGCTGGCCGTCCGGGGTCAGGCTGACGCTGCGGGTGGTGCGGTGCAGCAGACGCACGCCGAGTTCGGCTTCCAGCCGGCCGATGGCGCGCGACAGGCCGGACTGGGTCAGACCGAGAGAAACGGCGGCCTGGGTGAAGCTACGGGTCTCGGCCACGCGGGCGAGCAACTTGACGGCATTCAGGTCCATGGCGATCTCATCGATGATTATTTTCATCAGTGAAAGGACGGAGAGGCTATTTATCACGATTCCAGCATGAGAAACACTGGCCGCGCCCAACCCAGACCAGGAGTCCCGCCGTGACGGACCGTGCCGCCCCTTCCAACTGGATGCTCGCCCTGCTCGCCTGCGCGCAACTGATCATCGCCCTCGACGCCACCATCGTGTTCGTCGCTCTGCCGGAAATCAGCCGGGCGCTGGATTTTTCGGCGCAACGCCTGCAATGGGTGGTGAGCGCCTATACGGTGGCCTTCGGCGGCTTCCTCCTGCTCGGCGGGCGCGCCACCGACCTGCTCGGCCGGCGCCGCATGTACGTCCTCGGGCAAAGCCTGTACGCCCTCGCCTCCCTCGCGGGCGGCCTGGCCCAGAGCGAGTTGCCGTTGATCCTCGCCCGCGCCGTGCAGGGCCTGGGTGGCGCGCTGCTGTTCCCGGCGACCCTGGCGCTGATCGGCAATCACTTCGCCGAGGGCCCGGCGCGCAATCGTGCCCTGGCGATCTGGAGCATCGCCTCGGCGTTCGGCCTGGCCCTCGGCTCGGCGCTCGGCGGCGCGCTCACCGAGCTGTTCGGCTGGGCCTCGATCTTCCTGGTCAACGTGCCGCTGGCCGGCGCCGCGGCGCTGCTCGCCCTGCGCCTGATCCCGGCCGACGCCCGGCGCCAGCGCGGTCGACGCTTCGACCTGGCCGGCGCGCTGACGGTCACCGCCGGCGCCACCCTGCTGGTCTTCGCCCTGGTCCAGGGCCCCGAGTCGGGCTGGGATGCGCCCTCGGTACGTTTCGGACTTTACCTTTCCGTCCCGCTGCTACTGGCGTTCCTCGCCATCGAACACTACAGCCGCGACCCGCTGATGCCGCTGCGCCTGCTGGGCAACCGCAACCTGCAGGTGGCGATGCTGCTGACCGCGATCTTCATGAGCAGCTACGGCGTGCAGTACTACTTCCTGGCCATCTACTTCCAGTCGGTGTACGGCTACAGCGTGTTGCAGACCGGCCTGGCGTTCCTCCCGGCGACTCTGCTCTGCACCCTCGGTATCCGCGTCGCCGAGCGCCTGCTGGCCCGCCACGGGGCACGCGCGACGCTGGTCGCCGGCCTGCTGCTGGGCGCACTCGGGCTCGGCCTGCTGGCAGCGTGCCTGCCGCTGGGGCGCGGCTTCCTGGCGCTGCTGCCAGCCATCGTGATCCTCAGCATCGGCCAGGGCATGACCTGGACCGCCATGTGGGTGAGCGCCGCCAGCGGCGTCGATCCCGCCGAACAGGGCGTCGCCTCGGGGATGGCCTCGATGACCCAGCAGATCGGCGGCGCGCTCGGCCTGGCCCTGCTGGTGGCGCTGGCCAACGCCCAGGTGCGCGGCGCCGATGCCGCCAGCCTGCTGGCCAGCCAGGCGCGCGGCATCGAATGGGTGACCGCGCTCAGCGCCCTGCTCGCCCTGTTCGGCGCCGCCCTGGCCTTGCGGCTGCGCCGTGAGGAACCCGCGGCGTTGCAGCCGAGTCGCGGCTGATCCCGCTCAGGCGTCGCCCAGCTCGGCGCCGAGTTCCAGCGCCAGGGCCTGGAAGGCCAGGCGCGCGGCACCGGGGTGGCTGCCCTGGCGCCAGAACAGCGCTACCTGGCGGGTCGGCAACGCCGGCCGCAGCGCCACGCAGCGCAACCCGGCCTGCTGGCGCGCCACCGCCTCCGGCAGGATGCTGGCCAGTCTTCCGCGGCGAACCACGTCGACGATGGCGCTGATCGAGTTCGCCTCCAGCGCCACCCGCGCCGTCACCCCTTGCTGGCGCAGGTAAGCGTCGATGTGCCGGCGCGTGGCGAAGTCGTCGCGCAACAACGCCAACGGCAACTCCGCCAGCGCTGCGGCGGCCAGCGGCGCGTCCGCCGCCGGGTGTTCCGCCCTCAGCACCAGGCCCAGGCGCTCCAGGTAGAGCGGCTGGCTGTCGATCTCCACCGAACCCGGCTCGCTGAAGGCCACGCCAAGGTCCAGGCGATCGTCGATCAGCGCCGCCTCCAGGGCGTCCTGGGGCAACTCCTCGAGGCTCAACTCGATGCCCGGATAGCGCTGATTGAACGGATCCACCAGGGCGCCCACCAGATAGCAGGTGAAGGTCGGCGTCATGCCCAGGCGCAGGCGGCCGCGACTGAGGTCGCGCACCTCGTGGATCGCCCGTTGCGCCGCTTCCAGCTCGCGCAAGGCACGCCGCGCATGAAGCAGGTACAGCTCGCCGGCATCGGTGGGACGCACGCTCCTGCCGGAGCGGTCGAGCAATTGCACGCGCAGTTGCTCTTCCAGTTGCCGCACCTGCTGCGACAGGGTCGGCTGCGAAACGTGCAGCGCCTCGGCGGCGCGGGTGAAGTTGCGATGCTCGGCGACAGCGAGCAGGTAGCGCAGGTGGCGAAGCAGCATGGAAACATCCAACTATAGACCAGACCAATGACTGGAATAATAAACCGGTCTTGGACCCTATGGCTCAATCCGCGCATCCTGGCCCCACCATTCGACGGCCAGGAGCCCAGCGCCATGCGTGACATCATCGACGGCTTTCTCCGCTTCCAGCGCGACGCCTACCCGGCGCGCTCGCAACTGTTCAAGTCCCTGGCCACCCGGCAAGCCCCCAAGGCACTGTTCATCGCCTGCTCGGACAGCCGGGTGGTCCCCGAACTGCTGACCCAGCGCGAGCCCGGCGAACTCTTCGTGATCCGTAATGCCGGCAACATCGTCCCCGGCTACGGGCCGCAGCCCGGCGGGGTCAGCGCCTCGGTGGAATACGCGGTGGCGGTGCTCGGGGTCGGCGACATCGTGGTCTGCGGCCACTCGGACTGCGGCGCGATGGGCGCCATCGCGTCCTGCGCCTGTCTCGACCAGCTGCCGGCGGTGGCCGGCTGGTTGCACCACGCCGAGGCCGCACGGGCGATGAACAGCGCCCACGAACACGCCTCCGAGGCGGCGCGGCTGGACGCCCTGGTGCGGCACAACGTGATCGCCCAACTGGCCAACCTGCGCACCCACCCCTGCGTCGCCCGCGCCCTGGAGCAGGGTCGGCTGAACCTGCACGGCTGGGTCTACGACATCGAAAGCGGCCGCATCGACGCCCTCGACGGCGCCAGCCGGCGCTTCGTCTCCCTCGCCGAGCATCCCGAAGTGCGCGCGGTAGGCGGCGAACCCGGGCAGGCGGTCGCCTGAATCCCTTTCCTCACAACCACCCGCAAGGAGAGTCATCTCATGCAACACAGCCAAGTGTCCCCCAACGCGCGCCAGCAACTGGCCGAGACCGTGGTCCTGAACAAGGCCCGCCTGGGCCTGTCCTGGCAGGACCTGGCCGACGGCACCGGTCTCGCCCTGACCTTCGTCACCGCCGCCCTGCTCGGCCAGCATGCCCTGCCAGAGGCGGCGGCGCGCAAGGTCGCCGCCCAACTCGGCCTGGACGACGACGCGGTGCTCCTGCTGCAAAGCATCCCGCTGCGCGGCAGCATTCCCGGCGGCATTCCCAGCGACCCGACCATCTATCGCTTCTACGAGATGCTGCAAGTCTACGGCAGCACCCTGAAGGCGCTGGTCCACGAACAGTTCGGCGACGGCATCATCAGCGCGATCAACTTCAAGCTGGACATCAAGAAGGTCGAGGACCCGGAAGGCGGCTCGCGGGCGGTGATCACCCTCGACGGCAAGTACCTGCCGACCAAGCCGTTCTGAAGCGTCGCGCCGCCCGGCTCGCCGCCGGGCGCGCGCCTCAGCGGCTGGCGATGCTGACCCAGTAGGGCCCGTGGTAGTCGAGCCGGATCGGTAGGCTCTGCTCCAGCAATGCCAGCGCCGCGCCGCTGTCGTCCAGCGGGTAGATGCCACTGACGCGCAGCGCCGCCGCGTCGTCGGCGACGCTGATGATGCCGCGGCGATAGGCGCGCAACGCTTCCAGCACCTCCCCCAGCGGGCGGTCGCGGACCTCCAGCCGGCCATCCAGCCAGGCGCTCTCGCCGCCTTCGGCAGGACCTCGGGCGAGAATCGCCGAGGCGTCGAAACGGGCGCTCTGGCCGCGCTCCAACAGGCATTGCCGTCCGTCGGCAGTGGTGATCCGCACCCGCGACTCGAGCACCACCACTCGCGAGCTGGCGCCGTCATCGCTGACCTGGAAGCGGGTTCCCTGCGCCTCGACCTGGCCACGCCCGGTGTCGACGACGAAAGGCCGCGCCGGATCCCGTGCCACGTCAACCAGCAGGCGGCCCTCGCGTAAGCGCAGGCGACGCCGGTAGCCATCGAATTCGGGGCGTACCCGGCTGCGCGCGTCCAGCACCAGTTGGCTGCCATCCTCCAGGCGGAAGCTCTGGCGTTGTCCGGTGCCGGTATACAGGTCGCCGGGCCAGGGGAAGCCGACGATGCCGATCCGCCCCAGCGCCAGCGTCGCCACGCCGAACGCCGCCAGGGCGAGGCTGCGCTGGAGAAACCGGCGACGAGCGGACGGCGCCTCGAGGGCTCCGATCAATTGCTCGGCGCGCAAGCCGTGCAGGGGCTCGTCGCGAAACGACTGCAAGCCCAGGCTGAGCCGGTCGAACACCGCACCGTGCTCGGCATCGGCCTGGCGCCACTGCTGGAACGCCAGGCGCTCCTCGGCGCCGGCATGGCCGGATTGCAGCAGCGCCATCCACTGCGCCGCTTCGTCGAGGATGCGTTCTCGCCTTCCCTGGCTCATTCGGCAAGCACCTGGTAGCACTGCTTGAAGCCCTCGACCATGTACTGGTGGATGCGGCTGACGGAAACCTCCAGCAAGCCGGCGATCTCCACGTAGGTCAGTCCGCCGATCTGGCTATGGATGAAGGCGGCGCGGGCCTTCGGCGACAGCCCGGCGAGCATGCGCTCCAGGCGCAGCAGGGTTTCCACCACCTGGGCCTGCTCCTCGGCGGACGGCGCGAGGGCCTCCGGAAGCCCGGCCAGGCTTTCCAGGTAGGCGCGTTCCAGGTCCTGGCGCCGCCAGCCGTCGTACATCAGCCGGCGGGCGATGGTGGTGAGCAGCGCGCGCGGCTCGCGGATGCTTGCCGGATCCGGCAGGGCAAGGACCTTGAGGAAGGTTTCCGAGGCGATGTCCTCGGCGCTGTGGGGGCAGCCGAGGTAGCGCCGCAGGCGCCCGCTCAGCCAGGAATAGTCGTTCTGGAACATCAGGCCGACGAGGCGATTGCGTGTCTGATCCATGCCCATTCCGCACTCTCGTGCTACGGGCCTGCGCCACCGGGCGTCGGGGTGGCAGGCGAAACCTTGATCGGCGGGAGGCGGCGCCGACGTCGGATTGCACGTGTCCCTCCCGCAAACAGCGATGGCAGGCCGCCGGGCCTGCGCGGAAGGCAATATGCCGCAGAAGCTCGAACGCAAAAAAGAATATTAATTAAGGTGTCCTTAACTTTTTGGCATTAGAAGATCGCCATCCCGCGACGACTGTCGTCATTCCTTACGAAATGGCAACGCCGCGATCCGCCGAAAGCGGCATACTCGTCAGCTTGTTTCGCCGCGTCGACAACGCCCGTACCAATGTCCGCCTCGCTCCCCAACGACACCCCGCCTGACGAAGCCCTGCCCCTGGTCCTGGCCGGTCCCCTGCTGCGCCGCGCAGAGCCCGGACGCCTGGTGTTCTGGCTGGCCACGTCATGCCCGACGACCATCGAACTGATCCTCGCCAGCGAAGGCGAGGCGGAGCGTCGGGTCCGCCTCGCGGAAGGAACCCACTCGGCCATCCGCATCGGCACCCATGCCTGGCTGCACCTGCTGGATGTCGCGCTCGACCCGCCGTTGCCCTGCGCCCGCCTGGTCGACTACGACCTGCGCCTCGCCGCCGACGGCCGGGAGCCTGCGGGAATCGCCGAATGGGCGCCGCATCTGCTCTACCCCGGTCGCCAGCGCGCCAGCCTGGTGCTCAAGCCACGTCTCGACCAGTTGCTCCACGGCTCCTGCCGCAAGCCGCATCACCCAGCGGCCGATGGCCTGCTGCAGGTCGACCGGCTGCTGGAGGAAAACCTGCTGCAGGCCGAAAGCCGCCCGGCGTTGCTGATGATGAGCGGCGACCAGGTCTACGCCGACGACGTCGCCGGGCCGATGCTGGTGGCCATCCATGGGTTGATCCACCGCCTCGGCCTGTACGGCGAACACCTGGAAGGCGCACTGGTGAACGACAGCGAGGCACTCTACGCGCACCCGGCCACCTACTACCGGCGCGAGGACCTGCTGCCCGCCTTCGAGTCCAACGAAGCCCTGCGCGAGCGCTTCTTCGGCGGGGTGAAGAAGCCGATCTTCACCTCGGCCAACGCCCACAACCATCTGGTCGGCCTGGCCGAGGTGCTGGCGATGTACCTGCTGGTCTGGTCGCCGGCGCCCTGGCGCCTGGTCAGGCTGGAACCGCCGCCGGGGCTGGATGCGCGGCACGCGCAGCGCTTCGCCGGCGAGCGCCGGCACATCGAAGCCTTCCGCGATGGCCTGCCCCGCGTGGCGCGGGCGCTGGCGCATATCTCGTCGCTGATGATCTTCGACGACCACGACATCACCGACGACTGGAACCTTTCAGCACGCTGGGAGCTGACCGCCTACGGCCATCCGTTCTCCCGGCGGATCATCGGCAACGCCCTGCTCGCCTACCTGCTCTGCCAGGGCTGGGGCAACGACCCGCAGCATTGCGGCGAATGGCTGGCGCCGGTCGCGACCCTGATGGAGGGTGCCGCGGCAGACGGCCGGCTGCCCTGCGCCGAGCAGGACCGCCTGCTCGATGCCCTGCTCGACTTCCAGCACTGGCACTACCGGTTGCCTGGCAGCCCGACCCTGATCGTCCTCGACACGCGCACCCGCCGCTGGCGTAGCGAGCGCAACCTGGGCCGGCCCTCCGGGCTGATGGACTGGGAGGCACTGAGTGAATTCCAGCAGGACCTGCTCGGCGAAAAGGCGGCGATCATCGTGTCGCCGGCGCCGATGTTCGGGGTCAAGCTGATCGAGGGCGTACAGAAGCTTTTCAGTTGGATCGGCCAGCCGCTGCTGGTCGATGCGGAAAACTGGATGGCCCATCGCGGCGCGGCCTCGGTGATGATGAACATCTTCCGCCACTCGCGTACGCCGGGTAACTACCTGATCCTTTCCGGCGACGTGCATTACTCCTTCGTCTACGACATCCGGATTCGCCATCGCGAGCGCGGGCCCCGGCTCTGGCAGATCACCAGCAGCGGGATCAAGAACGAATTCCCGCGACGCCTGCTGGACTGGTTCGACCGCCTCAATCGCTGGCTCTATGCGCCCTGGTCGCCGCTGAACTGGCTGACCCAGCGGCGCAGTCTGGAAATCCGCCCGCGCGTTCCGCAGCACAGCCAGGCCGGCGAGCGCCTGTGGAACAGCGCCGGGATCGGCCAGGTATTCATTGGCGAGGACGGCCGTCCGCGCGCGGTGTTGCAGGTCAATGCCGATGGCTCGCCGGCGACCGCCTTCGAGCGACATCGCGACGTCGAAGACGAACGAGCGGACCAGTCGCCGGTCGCGCCGGGTCGCTGAGACGCCAGAACAAGGGGGACGGGCGGACGCCGCGCCGCGTCATCCGCCCGCCCGGTTTCAGAACGGCCGCTCCTGCACGTCCAGGGTCGCCGCCAGCGCTTGCCAGAGCACCTCGGCGAAGACCCGCTGGGCGTCGCCGGACAGGTACGCCTGCATGGCCGCTTCATCGCTCCACTCGCTGTGCAACAGCCACAGGTCGGCGTCCCCGTCCGCCTGGCGCAGTTCGTAGCGCAGGCAACCGGGTGCAGCCTGGCCCGCCTGCGCCAGCTCTTGCAGGCGCAGGCCGAGGCGGTGCGACTGGCCGCTGCGGGCGCGAATGCTGACCAGGTGACTGGCCCGATTGAACGCTGGCATGCTCTCTGCCTCCTCGACATGGATTCGCCGCTGCGCAAGCGGCACCAGGAGTGGAAGGGCCGGCGGCGCCGAGACGCCGGCCGGCCGCTGTGGGGTGTAAGGGTGACGCATGTGCCCTGCCTCCGATTACCAGTTGCCGGGATGGGTCCGCGCCAGCGTGCCGCCCGCGGCTGGGCCGGCAGGCGAACGGGAAGGCGTGTCGGGGACCAGAGCGCCGTCGCGCGACCGCGAACGGGAGGCGCCCGGCGCGCGCTCCGGCGGCACGCCGCCCGATGACAGTCTGGCCTGTTGATTTGACATAGGTGTGTCCCCCTGCAGGTATTTCCCATCGGCATGACGGAGATTCCGCCATGCCAGCCAGATTAGGGGGACGGCGCGGGGAATCGGTAGACGGATACTGTCGGGTTCTTGCCTGAAACTGCCGCGTTCCGGTTTTTTCTCATCCGCTTGCGCCCGGTGAAACGAGCTGGCTTGCCTGTTCCTGGCGAATGCTTGCCTGATCCTGCCATCGCGCAGCGCGATGGATGCCTGTCGCCGCGACGCGCGCTAGTCTTGGGAAGGTTTCCCCCGCGAGTCCCCGCATGAGCGAAAACACCCCGCTTCTTTCCGTCGATCTCCCCGCCGAATTGCGCCAGCGCCAGAGCGAACTGGCGCAGTCGCTGCTCAGGCATTGCCCCCGCGACGGTATCTACGGCACCGCCGTCGACCCCCTCGCCCTGATCCGCGCCGACGGCCCCACCCTGCCGGCGCGCGGCATGCACAAACCTGCCCTGTGCATCATCGCCCAGGGCCGCAAGGAGGTGCAGTTGGCCGAGGAACGCTATATCTACGATCCGTTGCACTACCTGGTGGTCTCGGTCACCCTGCCGCTGGCCGGCCAGGTGATCGACGCCTCGCCGGACGCGCCCTACCTCTGCGTCCGGCTGGATATCGACCCGGCGGAAATCACCCAGTTGATCTCCGACGCCGGGCCCATGGAAGTGGCCAGCCGGCGCGGCGACCGCGGCCTCTACGTCGACCGTATCGACGCCAGCCTGCTGGATGCGGTGCTGCGCCTGATCCATCTGCTGGACAGCCCGCGCGACATCCCGATGCTGGCGCCGCTGATCCTCCGCGAGATTTTCTACCGCCTGCTGCGCAGCGGCCAGGGCCAGCGCCTGCACGAGATCGCCATCGCCGACAGCCAGGCCCACCGCATCACCCGCGCCATCGACTGGATCAACCAGAACTACGGCAAGCCGCTGCGCATCGAGCAACTGGCCCAGGTGGTCAACCTCAGCCCCTCGACCCTGCACCACCGCTTCAAGGCCGTGACCGCGATGAGCCCGTTGCAGTACCAGAAGCAGCTGCGCTTGCAGGAAGCACGCCGGCTGATCTTCAGCGAGGGCCTGGAAGTGGCCGCCGCCGGCTACCGGGTCGGCTACGAAAGCCCGTCGCAGTTCAGCCGCGAGTACAGCCGGCTGTTCGGCGCCCCGCCGCTGCGCGACCTGGCGCGGGCGCGCAACACCGCCTAGGGGAACGCGGCAGCCGCCGCGACGGTCAATCGGGAAGCGGCGGGATACCTTCGTCGCCCCGACCGACCTTGCGCAACCGTACCCGCCATGACCCGAGCCCTGCCCCTGCTCCTGCTTGCCCTGTCCCTTCCCGCCGCGGCGACGGACAGCGAGTCGTTCGCCCGCCGCTACCTGGCCTATGTCCATGCCGTCGGCCAGCACAGCGAACGACTCTGGCCCGGCTGGCGGATGGCCGACAAGGCCTTCCTCTACAGCGATGGCCGCAGTACCTGGGTCGCCGATGCCGAAGGCCGCGCGCAGCGCACCACGGTGGCGGGCGACAGCGACCCGGATCTCGACCTGAGCTATGCCTTTCCGCGTTACCGGGGCCGTCCGGCGGTGCTGCTGCAGATCAGCGCCGCGCACCTGCGGAGCAATACCGGCAATAGCGAGACGCTGGCCGCCATCGGCCCGCACGAAGCCTTCCATCGCTACGCCCAGGAAGACTGGCCGGGCCTGCGCAAGCCCGGTGGCTATCGCGGCGACCTGGCCACGCTCGCCCCGCGCCCGCGGGAATACCGCTATGCCCTGTTCCAGTCGCTGCTCCAGGCCCTGCGCACGCCCGGGCAGCGCGACAGCTACCTGAGCGACGCCCAGGGCTGGCTGCGCCGCTGGCGCGAAGCGGCTCCCGAGGAAAGCCGGCTGGCGGCGCAGGTCGATCTCAGCGAAGGCACCGCGCGCTACATCGAGATGGCCGCCGCCGCGCGCTACCGCACCGATTTCGCCGAGGATCCGCAACGCTATCGGCAGGCGCTGCGGGAGTACGCCCTGGCCTTCTACGATGCCAACGAGATCGGCGTCGGCGTCGACAGCGAAGCCTACGAGATCGGCGCGCTGGCCGGAGTGCTGCTGGACCTGCGCGACGACGGGGACTGGAAGGAAGCCGCGACGGCCGGCACCTGGCCGCTGGACTACCTGCTGCGCGACCAGCCTCCGGCCTGGAGCGAACTCCCCGACGACGCGCGGGCGCGCGGCGAGCGCTACCGGCGCGAGATGGGCGCCACCCGCCAGCGCCTGGTCGAGTTGCAGGAGGCCTTCGCCGACCCACGGCGACCGCTGCTGGTGATCCCGCAACCGCGCCGCACCATCGGCTTCGCCACGGCGGCCAGCGAGGTGCGCGGGGGCTTCTACGTCCTTACCGACGGGCCGTTTCGCCAGGCCTACCTCGGCGCGCGCTGGAATGTCGGCGAGCTGACCCTGGACGGCGTCGACTACCTGGAGGGCGACGCCGAGGCGTACTGCCCGGGCTACGGCCGTTCGGCACTGATTCCATTGCGCGGAGGCGCTTGGCGCGAGGGCACGCTGGCGCCGGAAGAACCCGGCCTGCGCGGCCGCCTGGCGACTGCTCGCAGCCTCGTCGACGGGCGGACCCTCTATTGCGCGGCGGAGAATGCTCCTTGAGGACCGACAACGGCGCTACAATGCCCGCTCGCCGCCGCAACCCCGCCGAGGGCTCGCCATGAAGTTCCTGCTGATCGGGCTGATCCGCTTCTACCAGTACGCAATCAGCCCGCTGATCGGTCCCCGCTGCCGCTTCTACCCCAGTTGCTCGCACTACACCCTGGAAGCCATCCGCGTACATGGCGCGCTGCGAGGCGGCTACCTCGGCGCGCGCCGGCTGCTGCGCTGCCACCCCTGGCACCCGGGCGGCTACGACCCGGTTCCGGAGCGCCAGGAACAGGCGTGCGCCTGCCACAGAACGGCGAAGCCCGGCGAATGAAGCCGGCGAAAAGATCGCAACGGCGACATCCCGCACATAACCGGACCCGCCGGTCGACATGCGGAATTGATAAAACCTATCATTCAGGGTCCATCTCCCCGGCTATCGCCCGGCGCCCCTTGCGCCCGACTACGCCGGGGAGTTCCGCTCAAACGTTTCATCCTGAGGCTCCGATGCCCCGTCATCCCTTCTCCCCTTCCTTCCTCGCCGCCAGCGTCTTCTGCGCCGCCACCCCGGCCCTCGCCGCGCTGCAACCGATCGCCGAGGCGCCGCTGGCCGGCGAAACCGAGTTCCGCTGCCAGTTCAACGCCGACAACAGCACCGATTGCGTGAGCACCTACAGCTTCACCATCCTCAAGCCGAGCGGCCGCGAGATGCTCTCGCGCATCGATCGCAGCTACGCGGAGACCGACAGCCTGATCGTGGAGAAGGCCGAGCTGACCCAGCCCGGCGGCAAGCCGGTGCCGCTGGACCAGTCGCAGATCGATACGCGCACCGCGCCGAACCCGGACCAGGGCTTCCTGCGCGAACGCCAGACCTCCCTGGCGTTCCCCAACCTGCGCGTCGGCACCCGCATCAGCTACACCCTGCGCGAGCACTTCACCGCCAAGCCGCTGAGCACCCAGTTCCACTACATTCTCAGCCGCCCGCCGATGCCGGTGCGCGACGACCGCTTCGTCGCCGAGTTCAAGGCCGAGCGGCCGATCTTCGTGCGCAGCGAGCTGATGGACGCCTATCGCATCGAACAGAGCGCCGACAAGAAGACCCTCAAGGTCAGCCTGAAAAAGCCGCAATACACCAACTACATCAACGAAGCCGGCAACGCCTACCTGCGCCATACCCCGCGCCTGGAGCTGGGCAGTTCGCTGGACCTGCAGGACAACTTCGGCCCGTTCGCCGCGCGCTACAACGAGATCCTCGCCGCGGAGCTGCCCAAGGGCGCCGCGGCGGCCGTCGCCGCGGTGAAGGGCAAGCCGGCCCGCGAGCAGGTCGCCGGCCTGATGCAGTACATCAACGACACCTACCGCTACCTGGGCGACTGGCGCGCCAGCGAGCGCGGCTACGTGCCCTTCTCCCTGGCGGAGATCGAGCGCAATGGCTACGGCGACTGCAAGGACCTGGCGATCCTCCTCGCCGCCATGCTCAAGGCCGCCGGGATCAAGGCCGAACCGACCCTGGTCAGCCGCGGCGACGTGGTCTGGGACCTGCTGGTGCCCGGCATGTACGCGCCGAACCATGCCATCGTCCGCGCCGAGGTGGACGGCAAGACCTGGTGGCTGGACCCGACCAACCCGGTGTTCGCTCCCGGCCGCATCATGCCCGACATCCAGCAGCGCTGGGCGCTGGTGCTGGGCGCCGACGGCAAGGTGCGGCGCGACGAGATTCCCCTGGAAGCGCCCGGCGACACCCTGCGCGTGACCCGCAGCGAGCATTACACCCATGACGGCGAAGCCCGGGTCGAGTCGCGCGTGGAGCTTTCCAACGCGCCGCTGATGCAGCTCAGCGTCGCCGATCGCCAGCGCGGCCGCACCAGCACCGACCAGGACCTGTGCCGCAACTTCGCCAAGGAAGGCAGCGACTGCGTGCTGGAGCGCGACGACAGCCAGTTCGTGCTGCCGCCCAGCTATACGATCAGTGCCAGGCTTACCGACCGCCGCGCCCTCGACCGGCTCGGCGGAGAGTATTTCTACAACCGCCAGGACCTGGCCAGCCAGTGGGATGCCTTCGCCAAGTACCGTAGCGAAGGCCAGTTGGCCGAGCTGTACCTGGGCGAACCGCAGATCACGTCCTACGACATCAGCCTGTCCGGCGGCAAGACTGACGAGCCGGCGCACAGTTGCGAGATCCGCAGTCCCTGGTTCGACATCGACCTGCAGGCCGAACCGGCCAAGGATGGCGGCTACCACTATCGTTATCGGGAAGTGCAGAAGACCAGTTGGCTCAACCACGACGAGATCAACAGCGCCGAGTTCGGCAAGCTGATCGAGCAGAGCCGCGGTTGCGTCGAGCAACTGCGCCTGGTGGTCAAGCTGGACAAGCGTCCCTGAGCGACCCGCGCCCGCTCCGGCGGGCGCGTCCAGCCGCACCAGCGGGCGATCCTTCTACTCGCCCGCGCAGCCCTCCAGGCCGAGCGCCTGTTCATAGAAACGCGCCATGCGCTCCGGGTCGGCGACGTACGCCAGCATTCCGCTGGCGAGCCTGTCGCCTACACCTGCCAATCGAGCCGCAGCCCGGATTCGAACGTACGCCTCTCCCCGCTCAGCGGGTCGTCGAAGCGCAGCCCCCTGGCCAGCAGCTTGAGCGGCCGCAGGTAGTCGTCGGGGCTGCCCTCGGCGTCCAGCAGCTCGGGATAGAACCCATCGTTCTGGATACCCGCGCCGAGTGCCGCAAGGTGCACGCGCAGCTGGTGCTTCTTGCCGGTCACCGGATACAGCCGGTAGCGCCACCAGCGGCCGTTGCGCTCGACGACCTCGATGCGCGTCTCGCTGTTCGGCTCGCCCTCGCCTTCGCGCATGCGGAAGAACGGCTCGCCGGGCACCAGGCGGGTCCTGCGCAGCAACGGGAAGTCCAGTTGCGGCAAGGCCGGAGCGATCGCTTCGTAGCACTTGTCGATGCGCCGCTCGCGGAACAGCGCCTGGTAGCGCCCGCGGCTGCCGGGATTGGTCGAGAACAGCACCAGCCCGGCGGTATGCCGGTCGATCCGGTGCAGCGGCACCAGGTCGCGATTGCCGGTGCTGCGGGCCAGCCGCGCCAGGAGCGTCTGCTCGACGTAGCCGCCGGCCGGCATCACCGGCAGGAAGTGCGGCTTGTCCGCCACCAGCAGATGCTCGTCGCGGTACAGGATGCGCGCCTCGAAAGGAATCGGTGCCTCCACCGGCAACTCGCGGAAGTAGTGCACACGCAGGCCTTCGCGATATGCCGCCTGCGGGCCCAGCGCACGCCCCTCGGCGTCCAGCACCCGGCCCCGCTGCATGCGCGCCAGCCAGGTGTCACGGTCGATGGCCGGGAAACGCGCGCAGAGACAGTCGAGCACGGTGCTCCAGGGACCGGCCGGCAGATGCAGGGTGCTGGCGCGGAGACTGGCATCGGGCAAGGAAGGAGACGACATGCGGCAACTCGGGAAGGACGGGCGACCATTAGGCCGCAGCGCGGCGCACAGGTCAAAGCACGCCGGGGCGAAACGAAGAAACCGCCCGAAGGCGGTTTCTTCCGTGACCCAGGGATCGAATCAGGCGGCGCTCGCCTTGCGCTCTTCCGCCTCGCAGGCGGCTGCGGTGAACAGCACGTCGGTCGAGGAGTTCAGCGCGGTCTCCGCGGAGTCCTGGAGGATCGCGATGATGAAGCCTACCGCCACCACCTGCATCGCCACCTCGCTGGGAATCCCGAACAGGCTGCAGGCCAGCGGGATCAGCAGCAGCGAACCGCCGGCCACGCCGGACGCGCCGCAGGCGCAGATCGACGCCACCACGCTGAGCAGGATCGCGGTCGGTACGTCCACGGCGATGCCCAGGGTATGCACCGCTGCCAGGGTCAGCACGGTGATGGTGATCGCCGCGCCAGCCATGTTGATGGTCGCGCCCAGCGGGATCGATACCGAATAGGTGTCTTCGTGCAGGCCCAGGCGCTCGCAGAGCTGCAGGTTGACCGGGATATTGGCTGCCGAGCTGCGGGTGAAGAACGCGGTCATGCCGCTTTCGCGCAGGCAGGTCAGCACCAGCGGATAGGGATTGCGGCGGATCTTCAGGAACACGATCAGCGGGTTGACCACGAAGGCCACGAACAGCATGCAGCCGAGCAACACCACCAGCAGGTGGGCATAGCCTTTCAGGGCCTCGACGCCGGACTCGGCGAAGGTCGAGGCGACCAGGCCGAAGATGCCCAGCGGGGCGAAGCGAATCACCACCTTGACGATCAGCGAGACGCCGTTGGACAGCTCGGAGAGCAGGTTGCGGGTGGTATCGCTGGCGTGGCGGAAAGCGATGCCGAGGCCGATGGCCCAGGCCAGGATGCCGATGAAGTTGGCCGAGATCAGGGCGTTGACCGGGTTGTCCACCACGCTCAGCAGCAGGGACTGGAGCACCTCGGCGATGCCGCCCGGAGGCGACATCTCGCCCGGATGGCTGGCCAGCACCAGGCTCGAGGGGAAGGCGAAGCTGGCGATCACCGCCACCACCGCGGCGCTGAAGGTGCCGACCAGGTACAGCAGCAGGATCGGCCGGATATGGGTCTGCTGGCCTTGCCTGTGGTTGGCGATGGATGCCATCACCAGGACGAACACCAGTACCGGCGCGACGGCCTTCAGCGCGGAAACGAAGACCTTGCCGATGAAGCCGACCTTGAGCGCGGCGGCCGGGAAGAAGCTGGCGAGCAGCAGGCCGGCGATCAGGCCGACGATGATCTGGCCCACCAGGCTGGTACGCGTCAGCAGATGAAGCAGGGGACGTTCAGGGTATGTCATGCAGATTTCTACTCTTATAGGTGTGTCGAAGGCCGGCCCAGGCAGCTTCCATGCCGAACGACCCTGTGCCGTTCCGCCCCCGCGAAGGGATGGTTCGAGCGAGCCGGGTAGTCTAGGGAAGGACGCGCAGCACCACAGGAAACACCGACCAGCGGATACCGGGCTCCCCCGCCACGGCCATCGAACCGGATCGGGACGGCGTGGATTCTAGCCGTGTCTGCGCTTTTTGGGGGCGTCCAATTCTGTCTGGATTCGGACATGTCGTCGCAGGCGCATTGCCAGCCGGGAGGCCGGAAACCCCTGTGAAAAGGAGGAAAAACGCGAAATTCGCTGTCTGCAGATAGCCAAAGCCCGCCATGAGGCGGGCTTCAGATGGGGGGCTAGTCCGTTAGCCATGGGTCCATGATTGACCCGTCACCGTGAAAATTTCGTGAAGATTACCAATCTTTTTCCTTCACATTTCCGCTGAATCCATTCACCGCTCGCCTCACTGGGTCGGGCTCAGTTCGCTCTCCTGGAAGCGCGGCGGCGGACGGCTGAAGCTGCGGGTCAGGTAGAACAGGTAGCCGAAGCCCAGTCCGGCCCAGATCAGCCCCATCACCAGCGAGGTGCTTTCCAGGTTGAGCCAGAGCACCGCGACGATGGCCGCGCCGAGCAATGGCAGGACCAGGTAGTGGAAATGCTCCTTGAGGCTGCGGTTGCGCCCGCCGCGCACATAGAAATGCACGATCACCGAGAGATTGACGAAGGTGAAGGCCACCAGGGCGCCGAAATTGATCAGCGCGGTCGCCGTCACCAGGTCGAAGGAGATCGCCGAGAGCGCCACCATGCCCACGATGAGCACGTTGATCGACGGCGTACGCCATTTCGGATGGACGAAGCCGAAGATCCGCTCCGGCAGCACGTTGTCCCGCCCCATCACGTACAGTAGGCGCGACACGCTGGCCTGGGAGGCCAGGCCCGACGCCAGGGTATTGATGAAGGTGGCGCAGAGGAAGATCGACTGGAACAGCTTGCCGCCGACGTACAGGGCGATTTCCGGCAGCGCCGCGTCGGGTTCCTTGAAGCGTACGTTGGTCGGGAAATAGGACTGCAGGAAATACGACACGGTGATGAAGATCACCCCGCCGTACAGCGCGGTGAGGAAGATCGCCCGCGGGATCACCCTGCCGGCGTCGCGGGTTTCCTCGGACAGCGTAGTCACCGCGTCGAAACCGAGGAAGGAAAAGCAGAGGATCGTCGCCCCCGCCACCATCGCCGAGAGATGCGCGTGCTCGGAGAAGAACGGCTGGGTACTGAGCACCGTGGCGGTCCCCTCCCCGTTGTTCAGGCCGTGAATCACCAGGCCGATGAAGACCACGATGATCGCCAGCTGGACCAGCACGAAGACGGTGTTGAAATTGGCGACCAGGTTCACGCTCTTGATGTTGATGAGGGTCATGATCAGCACGAACATCACCACCCAGATCCACGGGGCGACCTCGGGGAACAATGCGGTCAGGTAGATCTTCGCCAGCAGTGCGTTGATCATCGGCAGGAACAGGTAGTCCAGCAGCGACGACCAGCCGACCATGAAGCCGACATGGGGATTGATCGCCCGTTGCGCGTAGGTATAGGCCGAGCCTGCGGTGGGGAACTGGCGGACCAGCTTGCCGTAGCTGATCGCGGTGAACAGCACGCCGGCGAGGGCCAGCAGGTAGGCGGTGGGCACGTGTCCCTGGGAAATCCCGGATACGATGCCGAAGGTGTCGAAGACGGTCATCGGGGTCAGGTAGGCCAACCCGATCATGACGATCTGCCACAGCTTGAGGGACTTGCGAAGCTGGGTTCGTTCTGCGGTGGGGGGAGGATTCGACATGGGTATGCTTGCCTCGATTTCTTCTTTTTCTAATGCACAGCAAAGGAAGGCGGACGGGCGGAAACCGCAGGCTTGCCGCCGTCTACCTTCAGCAAGGGTGGGAACCTCGACGGAAGAACGGGCGGGCGGCGCCGGACCGGAGCCGCCCGCCCATGCTCACACGGTGTGCAGGTACCAGTTGTACTCGAGGTCGGAGATCGAGTACTCGAACTCCTCCAGCTCGCTTTCCTTGCAGGCGACGAAGATGTCGATGTACTTCGGATCGATGTACTTCGCCAGGATCTCGCTGTCGTCCAGTTCGCGCAGGGCGTCGCGCAGGTTGTTCGGCAGGCTCGGCTCCAACTGCTCGTAGGAGTTGCCTTCGATCGGCGCGCCCGGCTCGACCTTGTTGGTCAGCCCGTGGTGCACCCCGGCAAGCACCGAGGCCAGCAGCAGGTAGGGGTTGGCGTCGGCGCCGGCGACGCGATGTTCCAGGCGTACCGCGTCCGGGCTGCCGGTGGGCACGCGCAGGGCCACGGTGCGGTTGTCCAGGCCCCAGCTCGGCGCGTTCGGCACGTAGAACTGCGAACCGAAGCGGCGGTAGGAGTTGACGTTCGGGCAGAGGAAGGCCATAGAGGCCGGCAGGGTCTCGAGCACGCCGCCGATCGCATGGCGCAATGCGGCGTTCTGCTCGGGATCCTCGCTGGTGAAGATGTTGTTGCCATGCTTGTCGAGCAGCGAGATGTGTACGTGCAGTCCGTTCCCGGCCTGGCCCGGATAGGGCTTGGCCATGAAGGTGGTGTCCATCTCATGGTCGTAGGCGATGTTCTTGATCAGGCGCTTGAGCAGCACCGCATAGTCGCAGGCCTTCATCGGGTCGGCGACGTGATGCAGGTTGACCTCGAACTGCGCCGGTGCGGATTCGGCGACGATGGCGTCGGCCGGGATGCCCTGGGCGCGGGCGCCGTCGATGATGTCCTGGAGGCACTCGACGTATTCGTCGAGGTCGTCGATAGAGTACACCTGCACCGACTGCGGACGCTTGCCGGAGATCGGCGAGCGCGGCGGCTGCGGCCGGCCGTTCACGTTCTCCTGGTCGATCAGGTAGAACTCCAGCTCGAAGGCGGCGACGATGGTCAGTTCCATCTCGGTGAACCTGGCCACCACCTGGCGCAGGACTTCGCGGGGGTCGGCGAAGAAGGGATCACCTTCCAGCTCATGCATGGTCATCAGCAGTTGCGCGGTCGGGCGCTTCTGCCAGGGTTCCATGGAGAGGGTGCCGGGGATCGGGTAGCAGATCCGGTCGGCGTCGCCGATGTCGAGACCCAGGCCGGTACTCTCTACGGTGGAGCCGGTGATATCGAGGGCGAACAGGGAAGCGGGAAGGTTGATACCTTTTTCGAAGACTTTGGGCAGACTGTTGCGTTCGATTCGCTTGCCGCGAACCACGCCATTCATGTCTGAAATCAGAAGGTCGACGAACTGGACCTCGGGATGTTCCTGAAGGAACAGGCTCGGCTCAGTGAGCTGAACGGCACGCAGGGGTACCGACATGATGCAACACCTTTTTTGTTAAAAATTTCAATCATGCGGGGGCTGGAGCCAGAGTCAATCGGAAAGCCAATTTGTTGTCAATAGCCCTCTCGTCGCCCTCGCGGACGGCGAAATAGCCGTAGACAGGGCCTTCCAGCGCATCGCGAAAGCGGCCAAAGCCAGGCCAGGCAAGGTGTTCAACCTGGTGCAGCAGATATTTTACAGGCTCCGTTGTACGAAAAATTGAACAAGGCTAAGCTGTGCCAACCCTACAACAGCAATAAACCGGGTGTTCCATGTCCTACCAGCCGTCCCTCGGCGCCAAGTTCCGCGGCCACAAGATCGGTCAGCATCCGCGTTAGCTCCGCTCCGGTTCTTCTCTCCCTCGATTCTTCGCAGCGCCCTCGAGCGGCCCTCGCTCGTCCGCCGCCTGCCCTGCCCGTCCTCCTTATATAAGGAAGGACACCGGCCGCTTTCGCCTGCGTGGATAACGGATACGAAGAGCAAGATCGTTCAAGCCAGCCCGATGCGCCTGCTGGCATGCTGGACCGACGTTCACCACCGCCATGCCCCCATGACTGCCCACGACCTGCCCCGCCAAGCCTTTCTCCGCGGCGCCGTCGCCATCCTCCCATTGTCCCTGGCCGTCGCGCCCTGGGGGCTGCTGGCGGGATCGATGGCCATCGAAGCCAACCTCACCCCGGCCGAGGGCCAGGGCCTGTCCGCCATCGTCTTCGCCGGCGCCGCCCAGTTGGTGGCGATCGGCATGCTCAAGGGCGGTGCCGGGTTCTTTTCGATCATCTTCACCACCCTCCTCCTGACCTCGCAGCACCTGCTCTACGGCATGAGCTTGCGGCCGGTCCTGTCGCCTCTGCCGGGACGCTGGCGGATCGGCCTGGGCTTCCTGCTCACCGACGAGTTCTTCGCCCTCGCCAGCCAGCACGACCGGCGCAACTTCAACCGCTGGTACGCCCTCGGCGTCGGCCTGACCTTCTATATCGCCTGGAACCTGTTCACCCTCGCCGGCATCCTGCTTGGCCGCAGCATTCCCGGTCTCGAACACCTGGGCCTGGATTTCTCCATCGCCGCCACCTTCATCGCGCTGGTCGCGCCGCTGGTGCGCAACGTACCGACGCTAGTCTGCGTGGCCACCTCGCTGTTCTGCTCGGTGCTGTTCAGCCACTGGCAATGGAGTTCGGCGCTGGTCCTCGCCGGTCTCGCCGGGATGGCCGCCGGTTTCATCTGCAACAAGCTGTATCGGGAGGCGCCATGGTCTGGGCAGTGATCTTCGGGATGGGCGCGATCGTCTTCCTCAACCGCTACCTGTTCCTCGAACCGCGCCTGCCGATCCGCCTCGGCAGCAACCTGCGGCAGTTCCTCGGTTTCGCCGTGCCGGGAATGCTCACGGCGATCTGCGGCCCCATCGTGTTCATGCCCGAGGGCCGCATCGACCTCGGCTACGACAATCCCTACCTGGTCAGCGGCGCAGTCACCGTGGCGCTGGTGCTCTATACCCGCAATACCCTGGCGAGCATGCTGCTGGGCATGGCGTTCTTCTTCCTGTTCAAGTGGTGGCTGATTTGATCGATGTCAGTCGCTGACGGCATGACCTCTGCATGCAGCCCCTTGCAGGGTTCATACAAACTCGCGGCGGGCGGCTATATGGCCCACCAGATGCTCCGGAGCAGCCGCTATCCGGCTGACAGCCAGGCTACTATCGATGCAGTACCTGATAGCAACCATCTCCCTTCTATCTAGCCTGGATAAACACGCGTAAACCTGGCGCCCGCCCAGGCAAAGCAATTGACGGGGAGCACTTTAGAAAATCACCCGAAAATAATGACGATAGTCACAGTGAACGCCATCCTCCCGCTCGACGGCTTTCACCTTGAACTGCTTTGCCCCCAGCAACTCCAAGACACGAACCAGTTGATCATGGCTGAATATCTGTGTATGCCCGATTGCTGGAACTCCGCGAGAGTCAGTCACCAACAGTAGCTCACCGCCCGTCCTCAACCTACCCACACAGTCAATCAGGAACTGGATCCAGTCGGCCGTATGGTCAAGCACATTTGAGCAAACGACGAAATCGAAAGCACTCTCTATATCGGCAACACCATCCCTTATATAACAAGAAGAACCTCTTTCCCCGAGAGTCGAGAATGGAAGGTTCTCTGCATACAGCCCCATCAATGAGTCCTGGGCAGTCACTGTCACGCCTTCGACCTTCTCGAAAAAGCCGATCGGCCCACTACCTACTTCCAAAACCTTACCTTCAAAACCTTCGTAGCGATAATGCGAGGAGCCGTACGTGAACCCCATCTTCCCAAGAAACCACATTGCATCCTTATGCCGGGCCTCTTGTAGTTCCTCGACAGACAGATGGCGATAGGGCCATTTATCCTTCCAGAAAGAAAGCTCGTACTCCTGGGAATGTATCCACTGCTCCGGATCTGCAGACGCAACGCTACGTACGTCAGGAGCAGTTTCAACCCTACGGGACACCGACGAGAATTCGCCTGCACCACTGCCACGCTCTTCGATACACACTAGAGGAGTGCCACTCGAACGACGGCGTTCCCAGAAACCGGATAAAAATTTCACCCTAAAAACCTCCCTGCTCATTGATACCCTTGCCCATCGGACTAAAAGATAAAAAGCCGAAACTTGCCGACAACCAAACAACAACTCGCCCTCTATCTCAGCGCCCCAGCAAAGATCTTCCCCTCAGGAAGCAGCCAAACAGCACGGCGCGAGGAAAAACTAACAAAGAAAATTTATAAATAATGTAAGAACAATCCTTTTTGCTAGAGGAAATAGTTACATAGACATAGTTGAGGAGAAGATGGAGAAACGAACGGAAAACCGCGCTCTCCGATCCGCCTAGGGGAGATCCGTTGCGATGACGCTCCAGGCCCATCCCTTCCAGATGAAGTGCTGAAAGGGGCCTCCCCCGGAACGAAGAACGAGGGTTCATGCGCCACGGGAATGAACTCGCGAAGAAAGGTCGCTTGGCGCTGGCGCGCTTTGGGCCGAAGATCGGGGCAACCACAACGTGCGCAGCGAGGCCCTCATGTCCGACTCCCTTCCCCAGCGCAACGGCGGGCAGATCCTGATAGAGGCATTGCGGCGCAATGCCGTCGATACCGTCTACTGCATCCCCGGGGAAAGCTACCTGCCGGTGCTCGACGCGCTGTACGACGCCGACGGCATCCGCACCGTCGTCACCCGCCACGAGGGTGCCGCCTCGAACATGGCCGATGCCTACGGCAAGCTGACCGGCCGACCAGGCATCTGCTTCGTCACCCGCGGCCCCGGTGCCACCCATGCGGCGAATGGCGTGCACACGGCGCAGCAGGACTCGACGCCGATGATCCTGTTCGTCGGCCAGGTGGAAAGCGCCTTCAAGGGCCGCGAGGCGTTCCAGGAAGTCGACTACGTGCAGATGTTCTCGGGCCTGGCGAAGTGGGCCGTGGAAATCGACCGTATCGAACGCATCCCGGAGATCGTCGGCCGCGCCTTCAGCGTCGCCACCTCGGGCCGACCGGGCCCGGTCGTGGTCGCCCTGCCCGAGGAAATCCTCTTTGGTTCCGCGCAGGTCGCCGATGCGCCGGTGCCAAGGGTGCTTCCGGGGCGGCCGGGCGCCACGGCGATGGCAGAACTGCGCGAACTGCTGGCGAACGCCAGGCGGCCCCTGCTGGTACTTGGCGGCAGCGGCTGGGACGGCGCCGCCAGGAAACGGCTAGGCGCCTTCGTCGAGGCCAATGGCCTACCGGTGGCCACCTCGTTCCGTCGCCAGGACCTGTTCGACAACCGTGACCCGCACTACGCCGGGCAACTGGGCTTCGGCGCGGCGCCGGCACTATTGGAGCGGCTGCGCCAGGCCGACCTGCTGCTGGTGGTCGGGGCGCGCCTGGGCGAAACGCCGAGCGCCGGCTACAGCCTGGTGCGTAGTCCGGCCCCCGCGCAGACGCTGGTCCACGTGCATCCGGACAGCGCGGAACTGAACCGCGTCTACCTGGCGCGACTGCCGATCCAGGCCACCCCGTGTACCTTCGCCGAGGCCCTGGCCGACCTCGCGCCGTTGCCCTCGAGCACCTGGCAGGACTGGCGCGAAGCCGCCCATGCCGACTACCTGGCCTACTCGACCCCGGCCGCGAGCGACCCCGCCATCCAGGGCGTCGACCTGGCGTCCGTGGTCGCGTACCTCAGCGAAAACCTGCCGGACGACGCGGTGATCGCCAACGGTGCCGGCAACTATGCCGTCTGGGTGCATCGCTTCTACCGCTATCGCCAGGCCCGCACGCAGTTGGCGCCGACCAACGGCGCCATGGGCTACGGCCTGCCCGCCGCGATCGCCGCCAGCCTGCGCGATCCGCAGCGCAGCGTGGTGTGCTTCGCCGGCGACGGCTGTTTCATGATGTATCCGCAGGAGCTGGCGACCGCCGCGCAGTTCGGCGCGACGCCGGTGGTGATCGTGGTCAACAACGGCATGCTCGGCACCATCCGCATGCATCAGGAACGCGAATATCCCGGGCGGGTATCCGCCACCCGCCTGGACAACCCCGACTTCGTCGCCCTGGCGCGAGCCTTCGGCGCCCACGCCGAACGAGTGGAATGCAGCGCCGACTTCCCCGCCGCGTTCCGCCGCGCCCGCGAAAGCGGACGCCCGGCGCTGCTGGAGCTGCTGACCGACCCACGCCAGATCACGCCGCAGGCGCGCCTCGCCTGAGGCATCCTCAGCCGGCGCGGAAGGCGATCCAGGCCTGGTAGCCCACGGCCTGGAAATAGCGGCTGGGCAGGACGAAGCCGGTGTCTTCCAGCAGTTCGCCGAGGCGCTGCTCGGACAACGGATCGAAATCCTCGCGCAAGCGTTGCAGCATGCCGTCGCTGTCCTCCGGGGAAAGCCCGGCCAAACGGCAGGCCTCGGCCTGCACCGGGCGTTCGAAGGCGTCCCGGGCTTCCATCAGGTTGGCCAGCAGCAACGGCGCCGCTGGCGCCAGACGCTCGGCGACCGCCTCGAGGAAGCGCCGCTTGGCCTGGTCGCCGCGCAGGAAATGCAGCACCAGCAGGACCAGCGCCGCATCGCAAGGCGGCGCAGGCGGTAGCCCGGCGACGTCGCCGCAGTGCAGCTCGATCCGCTCCAGCAGGCCGAGCCTGGCGCAGCGCTGGCGGGCCAGGGCGAGCATGTCGGCCGACAGGTCCGCCGCGACGAAACGCCAGCCTGGACGCAACCCTGCCAGCTCCGCCAGTTCGCCGCCGGCGCCGCAGCCGACGCTGAGCAGGCGCGCCCGTTCCGGCAGACGGGCCAGCAACTGCGCGCGACTGAGCAGGTGCAGCAACTCGTAGCCCGGCAACAGGCGGCCGATCCGCGTCTCGTAGCCGTCCGCCTGTTTCCCGACGAAGCGGCCCATCAGTCGAGCACCTTGCCCAGGCGCCAATAGCCCATCAGGGTCAGATGACGCTTGTCGATACCGCGCTCCTGCACCAGGTAGCGCCGGATCGCCATCACCGCCGCCGACTCGCCGGCGACCCAGGCGTAGAAACTGCCGCTCTCGGGGCTCGCCAGTTCCCAGAGGATCTCCTCGTCGATATCGATGTCCTCCAGCTCCTGGGCCGCACCACCCGCCACCTCGCGCTCCGGCAGCCGCGCCTGGCGCGCCGCCTCGATCATCCGCTCGCCGTTGCGCGAATGGATGCCGGCCTGGTGGCGCGGCAGCCAGTGCAGGCGCGCACCGGGAATCGCCGGCAGGTCGAGGATATCGGCTTCTCCCGGCACTTCGAGAAAGGCCTCGACCACCGGCGGCTCGGCTTCGCCGGCCAGCTCCTCGAGAATTCCCGCCACCGCGGGCAAGGCGGTTTCGTCGGCGATCAGCAGGATATGGCGGACGCCAGCCGGCGGCTTCCATTCGTAGCCGCCGGGGTCATCGCCGTATTGCCGGTTGGGCGCGGCCAGTTGCAGGCGGTCGCCGATCCGCGCGTGGGTCGCCCAGGCCGAGGCCGGGCCGTTCTCGCCGTGGAGGACGAACTCCACGTCGACCTCTTCCTGCTCGGCGCGCAGCGCACGGATGGTGTAGGTACGCATCGGCGGCCGGCGGGCCGGCTCGACGCTGCGATAGGCCTGGTACCACTCGCTGCCGCCGGGCAGGCTGGGCGGCTGGCCGCTGGCATCGGGGAAGAAGATCTTGATCCGCTGGTCGGCGGCAAGGGTCTTCATCTCGGCGACCTCCGGACCGCCGAAGACGAAGCGGGTCAGCGCCGGGCTGAGTTGCTCACGGCGCTTGAGTTCGACATTGAACAGACGATAGGCGGGTTGCGACATGACGATGGTCTCCTGGTGACCGGCGCCCAGTGGAGCCGGCGGATGCATGCGTCAGGCAACTCTAGCAAACAATACGAATGATTAGCATTTGCTATTTGTGCAATCGTCGACTGCGTCGAAAGCACGACTGTCGCTCAGGCCTCGCAAGGCTCCAGCAGCTCGCAAGCGCTCTCCCCTACTCGCCTGACCGCCTGCTCGATGGCCGGGGTCGGCAACGCCGCGTAGTTCATCCGCAGGCAGTTCCGGTACTTGCCGGAAGCGGAGAAGATGCAGCCCACCGCGACTTGTACGCCGCGGTTGCGCAAGGCCTTGTCCAGGCGCAGGGTGTCGAACGCCTCGTCCAGCTCGACCCAGAGCAGGAAACCGCCCTGGGGGCGGCTGGCGCGGGTGCCCTCCGGGAAATAGCGCGCCACCCAGTCGATCATCAGGTCGCGTCCGCGCTGGTACTGGGCGCGCATGCGCCGCAGGTGCGGCTCGTAGTGGCCGTTGCCGATGAATTCGGCGATCGCCAGTTGCGGTTGCAGGGCGCTGGCGCCGGTACTGATGTACTTCATGTGCAGCACGCGGTCGGCGTAGCGCCCGGGTACCATCCAGCCGATCCGCAGGCCCGGCGCCAGGACCTTGGAGAACGACCCGCAGAGCAGCACCCGGCCATCGTCGTCGTACGACTTGATGGTGCGCGGGCGCGGATAAGTGTAGGCCAGGTCGCCGTAGACATCGTCCTCGATGATCGCCACGTCGTAGCGCTGGGCCAGGGCCAGCAGCGCCCGCTTGCGCGACTCGGGCATGATGTAGCCGAGCGGGTTGTTGCAGTTCGGGGTCACCTGGATGGCCTTGATCGGCCACTGTTCCAGCGCCAGTTCGAGGGCTTCCAGGCTGATGCCGTTGACCGGATCGGTGGGGATCTCCAGGGCCTTCATGCCGAGGCCTTTCAGCGATTGCATGGCGCCATGGAAGCTCGGCGACTCCACCGCGACGATATCGCCCGGTTCGCACACCGCGCGGATGCTCACCGACAGGGCCTCGTGGCAGCCGGTGGTGATCACCACGTCGCTGGCGGTGGCCCGACAGCCGGAGTCCACCAACAGGCGGGCGACTTCCTCGCGCAGCAACGGCGAGCCGTGGATCCCGTCGTAGGCCAGCGCACGGGCGTCGGCGTGGCGGTTGAGCCGGGCCAGGCTGCGGGTCAGCGGTTTCAGCGAAGGGCTGGAGATGTCCGGCATGCCGCGGCCGAGCTGGACCACGTCCGGTCGCGGCACCGTGCTGACCAGGGCCAGCACCTGCTCCCATTGCGAGATTTCCACCGGCCGCTGGGCCAGGCGGGCGATCGCCGGCAGCGGCGGCATCTGTCGCGCGGCCGGTACGAAATAGCCGGACTTCGGCCGCGGCTCGGCCAGCCCGCGATCTTCCAGCAGCCTGTATGCCTGTTGCACGGTGCTCAGGCTGACGCCGTGCTCGATGCTCATGGCCCGCACCGAGGGCAGCCGGTCGCCCGGACGGTAGAGGCCCTGTTCGATGCGCGAACCGAGGGTCTCGGCGAGTTGCAGATAAAGGGTCATGAGCGGGACTCCAGGGTGAGCGAAAGCGGGACCGGTACAGATGGTGGCGAAATCCACCATTCAGGCCGGGGAGCGCTTGATCTGTATGCAGTCAACCCACCTTTTCTGGACCTGTACGGAACAGCGCGCGATGGCCATTCTATCTTCGTCGTCCAGCCGATCAATATGGAGTACGCAGCATGACGCGACTCAGTGCGAAATCCGAGCGCCGCCAACGCCTCGATGGCCCCTTCCCACTCGCCGCGATGGACAACCTGGCGCAGGCCCTGCGTCGCGGCTATCGCCTGGCCCGGCAACGCCAGCTGACCCGGCGCGCGCTGCTGGACCTGGAAGCGGCGGAACTGAAGGATATCGGCCTGAGCGCCGAGCAGGCCCGCGAGGAAGCCTCGCTGGCGTTCTGGCAGGCAGGAAAATCCGGCGGGAGGAAGGCATGATCCGCTGTCGCAACTGTGGCGAACGCCCAGCCAGCGAAGGGCATATCTGTATGGTCTGCAAGCGCCGATCCGACATCGACCCATACAAGGCGCTGATCGCCATGGCCCTGCTGGTCTACTGCGGCGTCAGCCTGGCGGCCTACCTCAAGCCGCATATGCCGGCACCGCCGCCTACCGCCGGCAGCAGCGTCCAGCCCGCCGAGGAGCTGGCCCAGCGCGCCCGCCAGGCCACCCTGGAACAGCGCGGCATCTGAAGAACGCATGCTCGGGAGGGGAGGCAGTTTGAGCCCCTCCTTCTTTTATATGCCTGTGGCCGCCAGCGCGTGGCTCATTGCGCCGGATACTCCAGCGCCGCCGCGATTCGCCGATGCTGCTCGACCACCCACTCCCGCCGTACCGCCCCCCAGTCGCGGATGACATAGCCGCCCTGGTGGTTGCGCGCACCCTCCCGCTGCTCGAACTCGCAGACGATGTCCAGTTCCTCCAGCGCGGCGATGGTGTCCTGTGCGGTACGCCGGGGCATGCCGGTGGCGGCCATGATCTCCGGCACGCTGGCGGTGCCGCTGTCGATCAGGTAGGCGACGTAGAGGCGGCGGTAGAAGCTGGACTTGGTCTTGCTGATGGTCATGGGCAGGCGTTCTCCGGGAAGGCTCAGGGAGCGAGCAGGGGCAAGGTAGTGGTGGATTTGATTTCCGACAAGGCGACGATGGAGTTCACTTCCTGGATGCCCGGCACCGCCGACAGTTTCTCGAAGAAAAAGCGTTCGTAGGATTCGATATCGCGGGTGACGATACGCAGCATGAAGTCCACCGCGCCCATCAGTACGTGGCACTCCAGCACCTCGGGAAACTGGTGCATCGCCTCGGCGAAATCGGTGAGGTTCTTGCGCCCATGGGCGTTGAGCTTAATCTGGGCGAATACCTGGGTATTCAGGCCGATCTTCTTGCGGTCGAGCAGGGTCACCTGCTTGCGGATCACCCCCTCCTCCTTCAGGCGCTGGATGCGCCGCCAGCAGGGCGACTGGGAAAGTCCGATGCGCTCGGCGATGTCGGCGGTGGAAAGCGAGGATTCCTCCTGCAGCAACGCAAGAATACGCTGATCGTAGATATCCAATGGAATGGACATAAATATTCTCTACAAAGAAAAATATAGGAATCAAGTATGCACATATAGCGCAAAATCACGCAAAAACAGGAGAAAAAATCCGGCACGCCTCTGGGAGAATTTCTCTCGTCGAAACACTGCCTGGAGCGTCACATGTCAACCCTCGCCCCCCTTTTCCTGGCCAAACACCCTGACGGCGAAGAACGCCAGGTGATCCGCCCGAACGTCTGGGAAACCTCCTGCGCAGATACCGAGACCCTGTCGATCTTCCATATCGAGGGCATGGCCGATCCGGACCTGCTGTGCCGGGTGCTCAACCTGTTCGCCGTGCAATCCTTCACCCCGGAGCGGGTTCGCGCCGACCGCGAGGACCACAAGATCCGCCTGCTGCTGACCTTCCCCGGCCTCAGCCAGCACCGCGCCAGCGTGATCGCGGAGAAGCTGCGCTCGCTGGTCACCGTGCTCGCCGTCCGCCTGGAGTTCTCTCCCCATGCCGGCAAGGTCCGTCCCAGCGTCAGCGAGCCGCTGCTGGCCAGCGTCGTCTGAGCCCCTCGGGGCGGCGCGGCGGCCGCCCTGTCCATTCGGCGTCATCGGCTGGCCTTCTGGCGTTAGCCGGTCGCCCAGCCCATGGCTACAGTGCAGGTTCGCCAGGCAGCCAGAAGACTGCCATGTGTTCCCCCGATCCTGCAGAGCGTGCCCATGTCCCGACCGCGTTTCCTTCCGGATAACTTCACCCTGGCGCTGATCGCCACCGTCCTTCTCGCCACTTTCCTGCCCTGCAGCGGCCAGACCGCCGTGGTCTTCGAATGGGTGACCAACATCGGCATCGGCCTGCTGTTCTTCCTCCACGGCGCCAAGCTGTCGCGCCAGGCGATCATCGCCGGCATGACCCACTGGCGCCTGCACCTGCTGGTGTTCGCCTGCACCTTCGTGATGTTCCCGCTGCTCGGCCTGGCGCTGAAACCGGCACTGTCGCCGATGGTCACCCCGGAGCTGTACCTCGGCATCCTGTTCCTCTGCGCCCTGCCGGCCACGGTGCAATCCTCCATCGCCTTCACCTCGCTGGCGCGCGGCAACGTGCCGGCAGCGGTATGCAGCGCTTCCGTGTCGAGCCTGCTCGGCGTATTCCTTACCCCGCTGCTGGTCAAGCTGCTGCTCGGCGCCGAAGGCGAGACCGGCAACGCGCTGGACGCCATCGGCAAGATCACCCTGCAACTGCTGGTACCCTTCATCGCTGGCCAGGTCCTGCGGCGCTGGATCGGCACCTGGGTGGAGCGCAACAAGCCGGTGCTGCGCTATGTCGACCAGGGCTCGATCCTGCTGGTGGTCTACACCGCCTTCAGCGCCGCGGTGATCCAGGGCCTGTGGCACGAAGTACCCTGGCTGGCGCTGCTCGGCCTGACCGTCGCCTGCTGCGTGATCCTCGCCCTGGCCCTGGTGCTGACCACGGTGCTGGCGCGACGCCTGGGCTTCAGCAAGGAAGACGAGATCACCATCGTCTTCTGCGGTTCGAAGAAGAGCCTGGCCACCGGCGTGCCCATGGCCAAGGTGCTGTTCGCCACCAGTGTGGTGGGACCGATGGTGTTGCCGCTGATGCTGTTCCACCAGATCCAGCTGATGGTCTGCGCGGTACTCGCGCAACGCTACGCCAGGCGCCGCGACGACGCAGCGGCGGCGCTGGCCGAGGCCCCCTCGCGCTGAGCGCGAAAATGAAAGAAGCCGGCCCAGGGGCCGGCTTCTTCGTTCAGACGCGGCTCAGCGCGTCGGCGTGCGCAGGGTGACGAACTCTTCCGCCGCGGTCGGGTGGATGCCGATGGTCTCGTCGAACGCCTGCTTGGTCGCCCCGGCCTTCATCGCCACCGCAATACCCTGGAGGATCTCGCCGGCCTCGGCGCCGACCATGTGGCAACCCAGCACCCTGTCGTCGTGGGCATCCACGACCAGCTTCATCAGGGTCTTTTCCTGGTCGTCGGTAAGGGTCAGCTTCATCGGCCGGAAGCGGCTCTCGAAGATCTTCACCTTGTGCCCGGCGCTCAGCGCCTCCTCCTCGGTCAGGCCGACGGTGCCGATGTTGGGCAGGCTGAACACCGCGGTGGGAATCAACTTGTAGTCCACCGGGCGATACTCCTCCGGCTTGAACAATCGCCGTGCCACCGCCATGCCCTCGGCCAGCGCCACGGGGGTCAACTGGACGCGACCGATCACGTCACCGAGGGCGAGGATCGACGGCTCGCTGGTCTGGTAATGCTCGTCGACCGCGATGAAGCCCTTGTCGGTCAGCTTCACTCCGGTGTTTTCCAGGCCAAGGTCATCCAGCATCGGCCGCCGCCCGGTGGCATAGAACACGCAGTCCGCCTCCAGCACCCGGCCGTCCTTGAGGGTCGCGGCCAGGCTGCCATCGGCCTGTTTGTCGATACGGGCGATGTCGCTGTTGAACTGCAGGTCCAGGCCCTTCTTGCCCAATTCGTCGCGCAGATGCTCGCGGACGCTGCGGTCGAAGCCGCGCAGGAACAGGTCGCGACGGTAGAGCAAGGTGGTCTCGGCGCCGAGCCCGTTGAAGATCGAGGCGAACTCGACGGCGATGTAGCCGCCGCCGACCACCAGCACGCGGCGCGGCAGGCGCTCGAGGAAGAACGCTTCGTTGGAGGTGATCGCGTGTTCCTTGCCGGGAATGTCCGGCACCTGCGGCCAGCCACCGGTGGCAACGAGAATGTGCTTGGCGCTGAAGCGCTGGCCGTCCACCTCGACGCTGTGCGCATCGAGCAGACGGGCGTGACCTTCGAGCAAGGTCACCCCGCTGTTCACCAGCAGGTTGCGGTAGATCCCGTTGAGCCGCTGGATCTCGCGGTTCTTGTTGCCGATCAGGGTCGCCCAGTCGAACTGCGCCTCGCCGGCGCTCCAGCCATAGGCCCGGGCCTGCTCGAAGTCCTCGCTGAAATGCGCGCCATAGACCAGCAGCTTCTTCGGCACGCAGCCGACGTTGACGCAGGTGCCACCCAGGTAGCGACTCTCCGCCACCGCGACACGGGCACCGAAGCCGGCGGCGAAGCGGGCGGCGCGTACGCCCCCTGAGCCGGCGCCGATGACGAACAGATCGAAATCGAAAGACATGTTCCTACTCCTGGATCAGATGCGTTCCAGCATAACCCATTCACCAGCGTCGGCTCCCGCCGGATCGACGCAGAAACCTGTCGAAACGGCTCAGCGCAGGGCCTGGCAGGCGATGGGCTATGCTTGTCCGTGGAGGTAAGCGCGATGTCCCCCACCCTCACCCACCTGGCGCTGCACGTCCCCGACCTCGACGCCTGCATCGCCTTCTACGAAACCTTCTGCGGCATGCGGGTGATCCACCGGCGCCCCGGCAAAGGCTCGCAGATCGTCTGGATGGCCGAACCCGGCCAGGAACAACGCTTCATCTTCGTCATCATGCCCGGCGGCCAGCCGCGCAACCTGGCCAGCGACGATTACAGTCATTTCGGCTTCGCCCTCTCCAGCCGCGCCGCGGTAGACGATCTGGCGCGCCGCGCCGAGGCCGCCGGCTGCCTGGTCTGGGCGCCGCGCGACGAGCCCTATCCGGTCGGCTACTACTGCGGCCTGCGCGATCCCGCGGGCAACTATGTGGAGTTCAGCTACGGCCAGCCGCTGGGGCCGGGTTCCGAGGCACTACCGATTCTCTGACCGGGCGCGGAGGCGCCGCGTGGCCCAGGCCAGGCTGGCGGGGTTATTCGCCCGACGCCAACAACGCCACGCCCGCCGACAGCTCGGGTAGAGCGGATAACCCCATGGCCGTTCGCCCCATACGAAAAACGCCGCGCCCCCATCGGGGACGCGGCGTTCTTCATCGGGAACGGCGAGGCTCAGTGAGCCTTGCCGGTCTTGTAGAGGTTTTCGTAGCAGAAGTTGGTCGCCTCGATGTAGCCCTCGGCGCTGCCGCAGTCGAAACGCTTGCCCTTGAACTTGTAGGCCAGCACGCAGCCGTCCTGAGCCTGCTTCATCAGGGCATCGGTGATCTGGATCTCGCCGCCCTTGCCCGGTTCAGTCTGCTCGATCAGGTCGAAGATGTCCGGGGTCAGGATGTAGCGGCCGATGATCGCCAGGTTCGACGGCGCCTCTTCCGGCTTCGGCTTCTCGACCATGGTGTTCACCCGGAAGATATCGTCGCGGATCATCTCGCCGGCGATCACGCCGTACTTGTTGGTCTCTTCCGGCGGCACTTCCTGGATCGCCACGATGGAGCAGCGGAACTGGTTGTACAGCTTGACCATCTGCTTCAGCACGCTGTCGCCTTCGAGGTTCAGGCACAGGTCGTCGGCCAGGACCACGGCGAACGGCTCGTCGCCGATCAGCGGACGACCGGTGAGGATGGCGTGGCCGAGGCCCTTCATCTCCACCTGGCGGGTGTAGGCGAAGGTGCACTCGTCGATCAGCCGACGGATGCCGACCAGGTACTTTTCCTTGTCGGTGTTGCGGATCTGGTGTTCCAGCTCGTAGCTGATGTCGAAGTGGTCTTCCAGCGAACGCTTGCCGCGGCCGGTGACGATGCCGATCTCGGAAAGGCCGGCTTCCAGCGCCTCCTCCACCGCGTACTGGATCAGCGGCTTGTTCACCACCGGCAGCATTTCCTTGGGCATGGCCTTGGTGGCCGGGAGGAAACGAGTGCCGTAACCGGCGGCCGGGAAAAGACATTTCTTGATCATGAGAATCCTTCGACATGGACGAAGTATGCGGATGGCGCGCAGTCTAATCAGGCTGCGCTCGCCTTACAATGCCCGGCCCTTGGACGTCCTATGCCCTGGTAGATGAAGCCCAGTTCCGCCATCCGCGCCGGTGCGTAGAGATTCCGACCGTCGACCAACAGGGGAGTTCGCATGGATCCACGGATTTTCTGGAAGTCCGGCTGGCGGAACTGTTTCCACTCGGTCACCAGCACCAGGGCATCGGCGCCCTCGACGGCGGCGTAGGGCGAGTCGTGGAGCGTCAATCGGGCGCAGGCCACAGCTTCCGGATAGCGTGCCGCGACCCCGGCGTTGGCCACCGGATCATGGGCCCTGACCCGCACCCCGTGGCGCAGCAGCGCCTCCAGCAGGACCAGGCTCGGCGCCTCGCGCAGGTCGTCGGTACCCGGCTTGAAGGCCAGCCCCCAGAGCGCCACCGTGCGCCCTTGCCAGCGTCCCTGGAACAGCTCGCCGAGGGTCTCGAAGAGCAGCTCCTTCTGCCGCGCGTTGCGCGCTTCCACCGCACGCAGTATCTGGCTGTCGAAGCCCTGTTGCTCGGCGCTGCGGATCAGCGCGCGGACGTCCTTGGGAAAGCACGAGCCGCCGTAGCCGCAGCCGGCGTAGATGAAATGGGTACCGATGCGCTTGTCGCTACCCATGCCGCGGCGCACGTCCTCGATGTCGACGCCGGTGAGGGCGCACAGCCCGGCCATCTCGTTCATGAAGGAAATCTTGGTGGCGAGGAAGGCATTGGCCGCGTACTTGCTGAACTCGGCCTCGCGACGCCCCATCAGCAGGACCCGCTCGTGATTGCGCAGGAACGGCGCGTAGAGCTGGCGCAGGGTTTCCCCGGCCTGCGTCTCGGCGCTGCCGATGATGACCCGGTCCGGGCGCCTGAAGTCGTCCACCGCCGAGCCTTCCTTGAGGAACTCCGGATTGCTCGCCACCGCCACCCGGAAGCGCTTGCGCCGGCGCGCCAGGCCCAGGCGGATGATCTCTTCGACCCGTTCGGCGGTGCCCACCGGCACGGTCGACTTGTTGACCACGATGCAGGCCTGGCGCAGTTGCGCGCCAAGTTGCTCGGCGACCGCCAGCACGTGGCTGAGGTCGGCCGAGCCGTCCTCGCCGCACGGCGTGCCGACGGCGATGAACACCACTTCGGCGTCGGCCAGGCCTTCCGCCAGGCTGGCGGTGAAGGTCAGGCGGGCGGCGTCCAGCTGATCGCGCAGGATGCTTTCCAGGCCCGGTTCGTAGATCGGCATCTCGCCGCGTCTCAGCCGCGCGACCCGCTCGCGGTCACGCTCCACGCAACGCACCTGGTTGCCCATCTCGGCGAAACAGGCCGCCGTCACCAGTCCCACATAGCCCGCACCAATCACGCATAGCCGCATGGCGTCGTCCTCCGCTGGCCTCGCCCTCTCTCTGCGGACGATTGCAGCCAAGCGCGGTGGCAGGCGCGTGACGCTGGCGTGAAGCTACCGTGACAGAACCCGCGCGGATGCCTGGGGTCCACCCAAGGTAGGCGGAAAAAACAGGAGGCTCCCATGTCCATCGAAATCGATTCGGAACAAGGCGTCTGCAGCGTGGAGATCGAAGGCAGCCGGCATCGCGCGCCGGTCGACAGCCTGCGCATCGGTACCGACGCCGAGGCGCGCCTGTCGGTGCTCTACATCGACGGCAAGCGCCTGCACATCAGCGAGGAAGACGCCCAGCGGCTGGTGGTCGCCGGCGCCGAGGACCAGCGCAGGCACCTGATGGCGGACGATTGACGCCCTCAGGCGTCCGCCAGCAACAGGTAGGGAGAACTGCGCAGGCTGTCGAGTCCGGCGCGAAACATGCGTTCGGCGCGGTTCCAGGGATCGTCGCGCAGGCGCTCGGTCCAGGCCAGGGTGCCGCAGATGCCGTCCCAGAGCGATTGCAGATAGATGCTGGCCAGCTCGACGTCCAGCCGCGCCGGCAGTTCGCCGCGCTCCACCGCCCGGCGGATCTGCCGGAGGCCGAAGCGTTGCCCCTGCTTCTCGAGCAGCTCGCGGCGGCGCAACAGCGGCTCGTTCTCGTCGCTGCGTTCGCACTTGAGGTAGAGGATCTCCAGCACCCGCTGCACCGAACCGGGCTCGCAGCACTGGCGGAGAAAGCCCATGCCGGCGCGCAGGAGGATATCCAGCGCCGGCACCCTGGCGTTTTCGTCGGGTACCTCGATCTGGCCGAAGGCGCGGTCGCACATCGCCAGGCAGACCTCGATCTTGTTCTTGTAGTGGCCGTAGACCGCACCGCGAGAAACCCCGGCGGCGTCCGCCAGGTCGGCCATGGCAGTGGTGCCCACGCCCTTTTCCAGGAAAACCCGCTCGGCGGCATCGAGTATGCCGTCGCGGGTTTTCTGGGATTCCTCTTTGGTTTTCCTGGCCACTGAACGTCCTCACAAGGGAAAGGCGCCGCAGATCATAAGGATATGTTACAGAAACGCCAATTAATTAATCACTCATGATTGATTATATGCTACTGTCGCGCCGCTCGTGAGTTGCGGTGCCCTTTCCCGGGCAAGCTCGCGAGTTCACGAATCGAGGGACACCCATGCACATCCAATGGACCGGCTCGCTGCGCGGGCTGCTGGCGGCCCTGGTCGCCCTATTCCTGCTGGGCTGCGAAGAAGCAGCGGACGCCGGGAAGACTGCGGAGGCCCCCGCCGAGGTCGGCGTGATCGTCGCCAGGCCGGCGCCTATCGGCATCACCAGCGAGCTGCCCGGACGCCTGGAAGCGTACCGCCAGGCTGAAGTGCGGGCGCGCGTCGCCGGCATCGTCACCCGTCGCCTGTACGAGGAAGGCCAGGACGTCCGCGCCGGCACCGTGCTGTTCCAGATCGACCCTGCGCCCTTGAAGGCGGCCCTGGACATCAGCCGCGGCGCCCTGGCCCGGGCCGAGGCCAGCCACGCGGCGGCGGCCGACAAGCTCAAGCGCTACGCCGACCTGATCAAGGACCGCGCCATCAGCGAACGCGAGTACACCGAAGCGCAGACCGACGCGCGCCAGGCCCTGGCGCAGATCGCCTCGGCCAAGGCCGAACTGGAGCAGGCCCGCCTGCGCCTGGGCTACGCCACGGTCACCGCGCCGATCGACGGCCGCGCGCGGCGTGCGCTGGTCACCGAAGGCGCGCTGGTCGGCGAGGACTCGCCGACACCGCTGACCCGCGTCGAGCAGATCGATCCGATCTACGTGAACTTCTCCCAGCCGGCCGGCGAAGTCGCCGCCATGCAGCGGGCGATCCGCGAAGGCCAGGTGAAGGGTGTCGCCGACAAGGACATCGCCGTGCGCCTGGTCCTGGCCGACGGCAGCGAGTACCCGCTGGCCGGCGAGCTGCTGTTCTCCGACCTGGCGGTCGACCCCGGCACCGACACCATCGCCATGCGTGCCCTGTTCCGCAATCCGCATCGCGAATTGCTGCCCGGCGGCTACGTGCAGGTGCGCCTGCAGCGCGCGGTGAACCCGCAGGCGATCACCGTCCCGCGCGACGCGCTGATCCGTACCGCCCAGTCCGCCGTGGTCAAGGTGGTCAACCCACAGGGCGTGGTGGAAGACGTGGAGGTCCGCGCCGACACCCTGCAGGGCCGCGACTGGATCATCAGCCGCGGGCTCAAGGGCGGCGAGCGTGTGATCGTCGAGAACGCCGCCCAGCATGCCGCCGGCTCCAGCGTCCAGGCGGTGGTCCGCCAGCCGGCCAGCGCCGACGCCCCCTCACCGCTGGCCGCCTCGCCGGCGGGCCAGTGACGGAGAACGCTACGAATGGCTCGTTTCTTCATTGACCGGCCGGTCTTCGCCTGGGTGATCTCCCTGCTGATCGTGCTCGCCGGGGTCCTGGCGATCCGCTTCCTGCCGGTCGCCCAGTACCCGGACATCGCGCCGCCGGTGGTCAACGTCAGCGCCAGCTATCCCGGCGCCTCGGCCAAGGTGGTCGAGGAAGCGGTGACCGCGATCATCGAGCGCGAGATGAACGGCGCGCCCGGCCTGCTCTACACCAAGGCCACCAGCAGCACCGGCCAGGCCTCGCTGACCCTGACCTTCCGCCAGGGCGTGAACGCCGACCTCGCCGCGGTGGAAGTGCAGAACCGCCTGAAGATCGTCGAGTCGCGCCTGCCCGAATCGGTGCGGCGCGACGGCATCTACGTGGAGAAGGCGGCGGACAGCATCCAGCTGATCGTTACCCTTACCTCCTCCAGCGGCCGCTACGACGCCATGGAGCTGGGCGAGATCGCCTCGTCCAACGTGTTGCAGGCGCTGCGCCGGGTGGAGGGCGTGGGCAAGGTCGAGACCTGGGGCGCCGAGTACGCCATGCGCATCTGGCCCGACCCGGCCAAGCTGACCTCGATGAACCTCAGCGCCAGCGACCTGGTCAACGCCGTGCGCCGGCACAACGCCCGCCTCACCGTGGGCGACATCGGCAACCTCGGGGTCCCCGACTCGGCGCCGATCAGCGCCACGGTGAAGGTCGACGACACCCTGGTGACGCCCGAGCAGTTCGGCGAAATTCCGCTGCGCATCCGCGCCGACGGCGGCGCGATCCGCCTGCGCGACGTGGCCCGCGTCGAGTTCGGCCAGAGCGAGTACGGCTTCGTCTCGCGGGTCAACCAGATGACCGCCACCGGCCTGGCGGTGAAGATGGCGCCCGGCTCCAACGCGGTGGCCACCGCCAAGCGCATCCGCGCCACCCTCGACGAGCTGTCGCGCTACTTCCCGGAGGGCGTGAGCTACAACATCCCCTATGACACCTCGGCGTTCGTCGAGATCTCGATCAGGAAGGTGGTCAGCACCCTGCTCGAGGCGATGCTGCTGGTGTTCGCCGTGATGTACCTGTTCATGCAGAACTTCCGCGCCACCCTGATCCCGACACTGGTGGTGCCGGTGGCCCTGCTGGGCACCTTCACGGTGATGCTCGGCCTGGGCTTCTCGATCAACGTGCTGACCATGTTCGGCATGGTCCTGGCGATCGGCATCCTGGTGGACGACGCGATCATCGTGGTGGAGAACGTCGAGCGGCTGATGGCCGAGGAAGGCCTGTCGCCGCACGACGCCACGGTCAAGGCGATGCGCCAGATCAGCGGGGCCATCGTCGGCATCACCGTGGTGCTGGTCTCGGTGTTCGTGCCGATGGCGTTCTTCAGCGGCGCGGTGGGCAACATCTACCGCCAGTTCGCGGTGACCCTGGCGGTCTCCATCGGCTTCTCGGCGTTCCTCGCGCTGTCGCTGACCCCGGCCCTGTGCGCCACCCTGCTGCGCCCGATCGACGCCGACCACCATGAGAAGCGCGGCTTCTTCGGCTGGTTCAACCGCGCCTTCCTGCGCCTGACCGGACGCTACCGCAACGCGGTGGCCGGCATCCTCGCCCGGCCGATCCGCTGGATGCTGGTCTACGCCCTGGTCATCGGCGTGGTCGCCCTGCTCTTCGTGCGCCTGCCGCAGGCGTTCCTGCCGGAAGAGGACCAGGGCGACTTCATGATCATGGTGATGCAGCCCGAAGGCACGCCGATGGCGGAGACCATGGCCAACGTCGGCGACGTCGAGCGCTACCTGGCGGAGCACGAACCGGTGGCCTACGCCTATGCGGTCGGCGGCTTCAGCCTGTACGGCGACGGCACCAGCTCGGCGATGATCTTCGCCACCCTGAAGGACTGGTCGGAACGCCGGGAGGCCAGCCAGCACGTCGGCGCCATCGTCGAGCGCATCAACCAGCGCTTCGCCGGCCTGCCCAACCGTACGGTGTATGCGATGAACTCGCCGCCGCTGCCGGACCTGGGTTCCACCAGCGGCTTCGACTTCCGCCTGCAGGACCGTGGCGGGGTTGGCTACGAGGCCCTGGTCAAGGCCCGCGACCAGTTGCTGGCGCGCGCCGCCGAAGACCCGCGCCTGGCCAACGTGATGTTCGCCGGCCAGGGCGAGGCGCCGCAGATCCGCCTGGACATCGACCGGCGCAAGGCGGAGACCCTCGGCGTGAGCATGGACGAGATCAACACCACCCTGGCGGTGATGTTCGGCTCGGACTACATCGGCGACTTCATGCACGGTAGCCAGGTGCGCAAGGTGGTGGTCCAGGCCGACGGCGCCAAGCGCCTGGGCATCGACGACATCGGCCGGCTTCACGTGCGCAACGAGCAGGGCGAGATGGTGCCGCTGGCGACGTTCGCCAAGGCCGCCTGGACCCTCGGCCCGCCGCAACTGACCCGCTACAACGGCTATCCCTCGTTCAACCTCGAGGGCCAGGCCGCGCCGGGCTACAGCAGCGGCGAAGCCATGCAGGCGATGGAGCAATTGATGCAGGGACTGCCCGAGGGCATCGCCCACGAGTGGTCCGGCCAGTCCTTCGAAGAACGCCTGTCCGGCGCCCAGGCGCCGGCGCTGTTCGCCCTCTCGGTGTTGATCGTGTTCCTCGCCCTGGCCGCCCTCTACGAAAGCTGGTCGATCCCGCTGGCGGTGATCCTGGTGGTGCCGCTGGGCGTACTCGGCGCACTGCTCGGGGTGAGCCTGCGCGGTCTGCCCAACGACATCTACTTCAAGGTCGGCCTGATCACCATCATCGGCCTCTCGGCGAAGAACGCCATCCTCATCATCGAGGTGGCCAAGGACCATTACCAGGAAGGCATGAGCCTGCTGCAGGCGACCCTGGAGGCCGCGCGCCTGCGCCTGCGACCGATCGTCATGACCTCGCTGGCGTTCGGTTTCGGCGTGGTCCCGCTGGCGCTCTCCAGCGGCGCCGGTTCCGGCGCCCAGGTCGCCATCGGCACCGGGGTGCTCGGCGGGATCGTCACCGCCACGGTACTCGCGGTGTTCCTGGTACCGCTGTTCTTCCTGGTGGTCGGGCGCCTGTTCCGGTTGCGCAAGGCGCCGCGCACCGGCAACTCGCCCCAGATCCCCACGGAGCAAGCCTGATGCCCCTAGCGAAACTCTCGCTCCCCACCCTGGCACTGTGCGTCGGGCTGCTCGGCGCCTGCTCGCCGACGCCTCGCCAGCCGCGCGCGGCCCCCATCGTTCCGGCCAACGGCCCCGACCTTCGGGGCAAGCTGGACGACTGGCAACAGCAGTTCACCGACCCGCTGCTGCGACAGATGATCGGCTACGCGCCGGCGCTATCCGGCGCGCAAGCCTGAATTCCGCCGTCCTTTTCCCACCCTAGTCGGCCGCTGGCAGCGCTCGGCTGAAGCGGTAGAACAGGTTCGGCTCGCTGACCACGTACAGGCTGCCCCGGTCGTCCATCGCCAACCCTTCGGCCTGCGGCACGTCGTCCGTCAGGCCATGGTTGCCGCCACGCAGGGTCAGGCTGCCGAGCGGATCCCCGGCGCGATCCAGTTCGATGACCACCCGCGACTCGTCGGAAAGCACCAGCAGGTGATCGCTGGCCTTGTCGTAGTAGAGGCTCGACAGATCGGTGAGGAACAACCCGCGATCGCGCTGCGGGTCGCCGCCGACGCTCAGGTCGAGCGCCTCGCCGCGGTCGTTGAAGAAGCCGTTTACCTCGATGATGCCCACCGGCGCCTTTTCCCGGGCCACGAACAGGCGCTCGCGCAGCGGGTCGTAGGCCAACCCCTCGAAGCCCTTGTTGCGCTTGTTTGCACTGCCCAGGGAGAACTTCCGGGCGTTGCGCGGATCGTCGATGTCGATCACCCGGGTGTCGGCGTCGACATGGATCTCCACCAGGCGTTGGCGACGCTCCTCGGCGACCACGTAGACGCCGGGCCGGATGTACTCGATAGCCTCCGGATCCTGGAAACCGCGCAGGGGGATGCGTCGCAGCAATTCGCCGTCCAGCGACAGCTCGAGGAAATGCGGGTCCTGGTTGGTCACGCTGACCAGGCTGCGCCGGCTGGGGTCGAAGGACAGCGCCGACACGTTGGACTCCGCGCCCAGCACGCGGGCTTCGATATCGACCCGATAGTCGGCCAGGCGCAGGGCGTTCTCGCGCGCAACATCGCCGCCGTAGCGCTGCTCCAGCTTGAACCAGATTCGCTCGAACGCGCGCTGCTGCTGGCCCGCCACCAGCAGCGCAAGCAACGCGGCGAGCAGGCAAGCCAGCAGCGTCCTGTAGGTCATCAGCCGACTCATCGTTACGACTCCTCCGAGAAACACAGTGTTCGGCGAAGCAGAACAGAGCCATCCGCGCCCTTTCATGAGGCGCCGATTAAATCTTTCTGACAAGCATCTTTCACGGCTGTCATTTTTCCCCCGTTCCAGGCGTTGACAGGATTTCGGCGCAGCTTTACGTTAACGTAAAGGTAAACAAGCAGGTGCCAGCGCATGTCCATCACCTACACCATCTCCGATCTCGCCCGCGAACTGGACATCACCACCCGCGCCATCCGCTTCTACGAGGAGCAAGGCCTGCTCTCCCCCGAGCGACGCGGCCAGGAACGCATCTATTCGCCGCGCGACAAGGTCAGCCTGAAGCTGATCCTGCGCGGCAAGCGCATCGGTTTTTCCCTCGCCGAATGCCGCGAACTGATCGAGCTCTACGACCCGGACCCGAGCAGCGGCAACCAGAAGCAGTTGAACACCATGCTGGAGAAGATCGCCGAGCGCCGCGCCCAGCTGGAACAACAGTTGCTGGACATCGAACAGATGCAGCTGGAACTGGATACTGCCGAGGAGCGCTGTCGAGCGGCGCTTATCAAAAGCTATAACAAACATACAGTTGAAACATAAACCTCATTCAAAGCTTTAAACCGGACAAGCACAATTACAGGTGAAAGCATGACCTATCCCAGCCTCAACTTCGCCCTCGGCGAAACCATCGACATGCTCCGCGACCAGGTGCGCGGCTTCGTCGCCGCCGAACTGCAGCCGCGCGCCGCGCAGATCGACCAGGACAATCAGTTCCCCATGGACATGTGGCGCAAGTTCGGCGAGATGGGCCTGCTCGGCATCACCGTCGACGAGGAGTACGGCGGTTCGGCGCTGGGCTACCTGGCCCACGCCGTGGTCATGGAAGAGATCAGCCGGGCCTCGGCTTCGGTGGCGCTCTCCTATGGCGCGCATTCCAACCTCTGCGTCAACCAGATCAAGCGCAACGGCAACGCCGAACAGAAGGCCCGCTACCTGCCGGCCCTGGTATCCGGCGAAAACATCGGTGCGCTGGCGATGAGCGAACCCAACGCCGGCTCCGACGTGGTCTCGATGAAGCTGCGCGCGGACCGGGTCGGCGACCGCTTCGTTCTCAACGGCAGCAAGATGTGGATCACCAACGGTCCCGATGCCCATACCTATGTGATCTACGCCAAGACCGACGCGGACAAGGGCGCGCACGGGATCACCGCGTTCATCGTCGAGCGCGACTGGAAAGGCTTCAGTCGCGGGCCGAAGCTGGACAAGCTGGGCATGCGCGGCTCGAACACCTGCGAACTGATCTTCCAGGACGTCGAGGTACCCGAGGAGAACGTCCTCGGCGCGGTCAACGGCGGGGTCAAGGTACTGATGAGCGGCCTCGACTACGAGCGCGTGGTGCTTTCCGGCGGCCCGGTGGGAATCATGCAGGCGTGCATGGACGTGGTGGTGCCGTACATCCATGACCGCCGCCAGTTCGGCCAGAGCATCGGCGAATTCCAGCTGGTCCAGGGCAAGGTGGCCGACATGTACACCGCCCTCAACGCCAGCCGCGCCTACCTGTACGCCGTGGCCGCCGCCTGCGACCGCGGCGAGACGACCCGCAAGGACGCCGCCGGGGTGATCCTCTACAGCGCCGAGCGCGCCACCCAGATGGCCCTGGACGCGATCCAGATCCTCGGCGGCAACGGCTACATCAACGAGTTTCCCACCGGCCGCCTGTTGCGCGACGCCAAGCTCTACGAGATCGGCGCCGGCACCAGCGAGATCCGCCGCATGCTGATCGGCCGCGAGCTGTTCAACGAAACCCGCTGAAGCCTCGCTCTTCCCGGCCCTTTGCCGCCAGGGAGAGGGCATTCCATTGCATCGACAGGCGCATCGCCAGGTCGGGAGCGGGCGCCAACCGCTTCCGCCCACCTCGACACGGAGCCACCGCCATGGCCATCCTGCACACCCAGATCAATCCACGCTCCGCCGAGTTCGCGGCCAACGCCGCGACCATGCTGGAACAGGTCAACGCCCTGCGCACCCTCCTCGGCCGCATCCACGAAGGCGGAGGTAGCGCCGCCCAGGCCCGGCACAGCGCGCGCGGCAAGCTGCTGGTGCGCGAACGCATCAACCGCCTGCTCGACCCCGGCTCGCCGTTCCTCGAGCTTTCCGCCCTCGCCGCCCACGAAGTCTACGGCGAAGAGGTCGCCGCCGCCGGCATCGTCGCCGGGATCGGCCGGGTCGAAGGGGTGGAATGCATGATCGTCGGCAACGATGCCACGGTGAAGGGCGGCACCTACTATCCGCTGACCGTGAAGAAGCACCTGCGGGCCCAGGCCATCGCCCTGGAGAACCGCCTGCCATGCATCTACCTGGTGGACTCTGGCGGCGCCAACCTGCCGCGCCAGGACGAGGTGTTCCCCGACCGCGAGCACTTCGGCCGGATCTTCTTCAACCAGGCCAACATGAGTGCCCGCGGCATCCCGCAGATCGCCGTGGTCATGGGCTCCTGCACCGCCGGCGGGGCCTACGTGCCGGCGATGTCCGACGAAACCGTGATGGTGCGCGAACAGGCCACCATCTTCCTCGCCGGGCCGCCGCTGGTGAAGGCCGCTACCGGCGAGGTGGTCAGCGCCGAGGAACTTGGCGGCGCCGACGTGCACTGCAAGGTCTCAGGGGTCGCCGACCACTATGCCGAGGACGATGACCATGCCCTGGCCATCGCCCGCCGCTGCGTCGCCAACCTCAACTGGCGCAAGCAGGGCCAGCTGCAATGCCGTGCACCGCGCGCGCCGCTGTACCCCGCCGAGGAGCTGTACGGGGTGATTCCCGCCGACAGCAAGCAGCCCTACGACGTGCGCGAAGTGATCGCACGGCTGGTGGACGGCTCCGAGTTCGACGAATTCAAGGCGCTGTTCGGCACCACCCTGGTCTGCGGCTTCGCCCACCTGCACGGCTATCCGATCGCCATCCTGGCCAACAACGGGATCCTCTTCGCCGAGGCCGCGCAGAAAGGCGCGCACTTCATCGAGTTGGCCTGCCAGCGTGGCATCCCGCTGCTGTTCCTGCAGAACATCACCGGTTTCATGGTCGGCCAGAAGTACGAGGCTGGCGGCATCGCCAAGCACGGCGCCAAGCTGGTGACCGCGGTGGCCTGCGCGCGGGTGCCGAAGTTCACCGTGCTGATCGGCGGCAGCTTCGGCGCCGGCAACTACGGCATGTGCGGACGCGCCTACGACCCGCGCTTCCTGTGGATGTGGCCGAACGCGAGGATCGGCGTGATGGGCGGCGAACAGGCCGCCGGGGTGCTCGCCCAGGTCAAGCGCGAGCAGGCCGAGCGCGCCGGCCAGCAGCTCGGCGTCGAAGAGGAGGCGAAGATCAAGGCACCGATCCTCGAGCAGTACGAGCACCAGGGCCATCCCTACTACTCCAGCGCGCGACTGTGGGACGACGGCGTGATCGATCCGGCGCAGACCCGCGAGGTGCTCGCCCTGGCGCTTTCCGCCGCCCTCAACGCCCCCATCGAGCCGACCGCCTTCGGCGTGTTCCGCATGTGACGAGCAGACCAGCATGAGCGAATTCCAGACCATCCAGCTTGAGATCGACCCGCGCGGCGTAGCCACCCTGTGGCTGGACCGGGCGGAAAAGAACAACGCCTTCAATGCCGTCGTGATCGGCGAACTGTTGCAGGCCATCGATCGCGTCGGCAGCGACCCGCAGGTCCGCCTGCTGGTGCTGCGCGGCCGTGGCCGGCACTTCTGCGGCGGTGCCGACCTGGCCTGGATGCAGCAGTCGGTGGACCTCGACTACCAGGGCAACCTGGCCGACGCCCAGCGCATCGCCGAACTCATGACCCATCTCTACAACCTGCCCAAGCCGACCCTGGCGGTGGTCCAGGGCGCGGTGTTCGGCGGCGGGGTCGGCCTGGTCAGTTGCTGCGATATGGCCATCGGCAGCGACGACGCGACCTTCTGCCTGTCCGAGGTACGCATCGGCCTGATCCCGGCGACCATCGCCCCGTTCGTGGTCAAGGCCATCGGCCAGCGCGCCGCGCGGCGCTATTCGCTGACCGCCGAGCGCTTCGACGGACGCCGCGCCAGCGAACTGGGCCTGCTCAGCGAAAGCTGTCCCGCCGCCGAACTGGAAAGCCAGGCCGAGGCCTGGATCGCCAACCTGCTGCAAAACAGCCCGCGCGCCCTGGTCGCCTGCAAGGCGCTCTACCATGAGGTCGAGGCCGCCGAGCTGAGCCCGGCGCTGCGCCGCTACACCGAGGCGGCCATCGCCCGCATCCGCATCAGCCCGGAAGGCCAGGAAGGCCTGCGCGCCTTCCTGGAGAAACGCACGCCCGCCTGGAGAAACGACGCATGAACCCGGACTACCGCAGCATCCAGCGCCTCCTGGTCGCCAACCGCGGCGAGATCGCCTGCCGGGTGATGCGCAGCGCGCGCGCCCTCGGCATCGGCAGCGTCGCCGTGCACAGCGACATCGACCGCCACGCCCGCCACGTCGCCGAAGCCGACATCGCCGTCGACCTGGGCGGCGCCAAGCCCGTCGACAGCTACCTGCGCGGCGACAGGATCATCGCCGCCGCCCTCGCCAGCGGCGCCCAGGCGATCCACCCCGGCTACGGCTTCCTCTCGGAGAACGCCGACTTCGCCCGCGCCTGCGAGGAAGCCGGCCTGCTCTTCCTCGGACCGCCGGCGGCGGCCATCGACGCCATGGGCAGCAAGTCGGCCGCCAAGGCGCTGATGGAAGAAGCCGGCGTGCCGCTGGTGCCCGGCTATCACGGCGAAGCCCAGGACCTCGAGACTTTCCGCCGGGAAGCCGGGCGCATCGGCTACCCGGTGCTGCTCAAGGCCGCCGCTGGCGGCGGCGGCAAGGGCATGAAGGTGGTGGAGCGCGAGGCCGAGCTGGCCGAGGCCCTTTCCTCCGCCCAGCGCGAGGCCAAGGCCGCCTTCGGCGACGCGCGGATGCTGGTGGAGAAATACCTGCTGAAGCCGCGCCACGTGGAGATCCAGGTATTCGCCGACCGCCATGGCCACTGCCTGTACCTCAACGAACGCGACTGTTCGATCCAGCGCCGCCACCAGAAGGTCGTCGAGGAAGCCCCGCCCCCGGTCTCGGTGTGGAACTGCGCCGGGCCATGGGCGAGGCCGCGGTACGCGCGGCGCAGGCGATCGGCTACCTCGGCGCCGGTACCGTCGAATTCCTCCTCGACGAACGCGGCCAGTTCTTCTTCATGGAAATGAACACCCGCCTGCAGGTGGAACACCCGGTCACCGAGGCCATCACCGGCCTCGACCTGGTCGCCTGGCAGATCCGCGTCGCTCGCGGCGAGGCGCTGCCGCTGACACAGGAACAGGTGCCGCTGAACGGCCACGCCATCGAAGTGCGGCTCTACGCGGAAGACCCCGAGGGCGGCTTCCTCCCCGCCAGCGGCCGCCTGGCGCTGTACCGCGAAGCGCCCGCCGGCCCCGGCCGGCGGGTCGACAGCGGGGTACGCGAAGGCGACGAGGTCTCGCCGTTCTACGACCCGATGCTGGCCAAGCTGATCGCCTGGGGCGAAACCCGCGAGGAAGCCCGCCAGCGCCTGCTGGCGATGCTGGCGGAAACCTCGGTCGGCGGCCTGCGCACCAACCTGGCGTTCCTCCGCCGCATCCTCGGCCATCCGGCGTTCGCCGCCGCCGAACTGGACACCGGGTTCATCGCGCGCCACCAAGACGACCTGCTGCCGGCGCCGCAAGCGCTGCCGGAGCATTTCTGGCAAGCCGCCGCCGAAGCCTGGCTGCAGAGCGAACCGGGCCACCGTCGCGACGACGACCCGCATTCGCCGTGGAGCCGCAACGACGGCTGGCGCAGCGCCCTGGCGCGGGAGGCCGACCTGATGCTGCGCTGCCGCGACGAACGCCGCTGCGTCCGCCTGCGCCACGCCAGCCCCAGCCAGTATCGCCTGGACGGCGACGACCTGGTCAGCCGGGTGGACGGTGTCACCCGTCGCTCGGCGGCGTTGCGCCGCGGACGCCAGTTGTTCCTCGAATGGGAGGGCGAACTGCTGGCCATCGAAGCCGTCGACCCGATCGCCGAGGCCGAGGCCGCCCATGCCCACCAGGGCGGTTTGAGCGCGCCGATGAACGGCAGTATCGTGCGGGTCCTGGTCGAGCCCGGCCAGACGGTCGAAGCCGGCGCCACCCTGGTGGTGCTGGAGGCGATGAAGATGGAGCACAGCATCCGCGCGCCCCACGCCGGGGTAGTGAAGGCGCTGTATTGCAGCGAGGGCGAACTGGTCGAGGAAGGCACGCCGCTGGTGGAGCTGGACGAGAACCAGGCCTGACAGCCAAGACGAGGAACAGCATGAACCTGCCGAAGAAGGTCCGCCTGGTGGAGGTCGGTCCGCGCGACGGACTGCAGAACGAGAAACAGCCGATCGAGGTGGCCGACAAGATCCGCCTGGTCGATGACCTGAGCGCCGCCGGCCTGGACTACATCGAAGTGGGCAGCTTCGTCTCGCCCAAGTGGGTGCCGCAGATGGCCGGCTCGGCCGAGGTATTCGCCGGCATCCGCCAGCGTCCCGGCGTGACCTACGCGGCGCTGGCGCCGAACCTGAAAGGCTTCGAGGCGGCGCTGGAGTCGGGAGTGAAGGAAGTGGCGGTGTTCGCCGCCGCGTCGGAAGCCTTCTCCCAGCGCAACATCAACTGCTCGATCAAGGACAGCCTGGAGCGCTTCGTACCGGTGCTGGAGGCGGCGCGCCAGCACCAGGTGCGGGTGCGCGGCTACATTTCCTGCGTGCTCGGCTGTCCCTACGACGGCGATGTCGATCCGCGCCAGGTCGCCTGGGTCGCCCGCGAACTCCAGCAGATGGGCTGCTACGAAGTGTCCCTGGGCGACACCATCGGCGTCGGCACCGCCGGTGCCACCCGCCGGCTGATCGAGGCGGTGGCCAGCGAGGTTCCCCGCGAGCGCCTCGCCGGGCACTTCCACGACACCTACGGGCAGGCCCTGGCGAACATCTACGCCAGCCTGCTGGAAGGCGTCGCGGTATTCGACAGCTCGGTGGCCGGCCTCGGCGGTTGTCCCTACGCCAAGGGCGCCACCGGCAACGTCGCCAGCGAAGACGTCCTCTACCTGCTGAACGGCCTGGAGATCCATACCGGGGTCGACATGCACGCCCTGGTCGACGCCGGCCAGCGCATCTGCGCGGTGCTCGGCAAGAGCAACGGATCGCGAGCGGCGAAGGCGTTGCTGGCCAAGGCCTGAGAAGCGGCGGATAACCGCGGGCGGTTATCCGCCCTACCTGACATCACCCTCAGGCTCGGAGACTGCATCATCCACCCTGGGTGCCGTCATACCCCATCCGCCAACTGATAGCCCGAGTCGTCGCAAGCAGCCGTTCCGCCGCCGGCCCCTGCTCCTCGGCCTGGAAGATGCTCGCCGGGCCGACCACCGTGAGCACCGCCGCCACCCGCCCGCGGGCGTCGAACACCGGTGCCGAGAGCGCCTCCACCCCAGGCATCAGCAGCCCATGGATCGCATGCAGGCCGCGCGCGCGGATGCCCTCCAGGAGCACCGCGTAGGCCGCCGGGTCGGCCAGCGGATGGTCGGCGCGCCCGGCCAACTCTTCCTCGCGCAGCTCGGCCACCTCGCGTTCCGGCAGGAACGCGGCGAACACCAGGCCGGTGGACGAACCGAGCAGCGGCAGCACCGAGCCGACCTGGGTGACCACCGTCACCGCGCGCACCGCCTGTTCCACCTGTACCACGGTGGCGCCACGGTTGCCCCAGACGGCGAGGAAGCAGGTCTCGTTGAGCACGTCGCGCAGCTCGGCCAGCGGCGCGGCGGCGCTCTTCAGCACGTCCATGCTGTCCAGCGCCGCCAGGCCCACGCGCAGGGCCTCGCGCCCCAGCGAGTAATGATTGGTGGAGGCGTCCTGGACCGCGAAGCCGCTGGCGATCAATGCCTGCAGGTAGCGATGGACCTTGCTCGCCGGCATCCCCACATGCTCCGCCAGGCGCGACAGCGAGGTCGCCGGGGAGAGTTCGGCGAGGGCCTTGAGGATATCGGTACCGACTTCGGCGGAGCGGACCTTCTGCTTGCCGGAGGTTTCGGCGGGACTGCTGTTCTTTTCCATGGACGCGGGTTCCTGCGGGCGGGGCCGACGTTATAGCTTGACGCTGCCTTCCACTCAAATTACGTTATGCGTAATTGAATTACGATAAAAATAACGCAGCCAGCGTGCCAGGTCCCCGGCGGATCGGCGGCAAGCTGCCCCCACTCCCCGGAGGCCTCAGATGAACCTCGACTCCACTGCCCTCGCCTATCAATCGGGCTTCGGCAACGAATTCAGCAGCGAAGCGCTCCCCGGCGCCCTGCCGGTCGGCCAGAACTCCCCGCAGAAAGCGCCCTACGGCCTGTACGCCGAACTGCTCTCCGGCACCGCCTTCACCATGGCTCGCAGCGAGGCCCGGCGCACCTGGCTGTACCGCATCACGCCGTCGGCCAAGCATCCGCCGTTCCGCCGCCTGGAACGACAGATCGCCGGTGCCGAACTGGATGCGCCGACTCCCAACCGCCTGCGCTGGGACCCGCTGGCACTGCCCGAGCAGCCCACCGACTTCCTCGACGGCCTGCTGCGCATGGCCGCCAACGCGCCCGGCGACAAGCCCGCCGGCGTGAGCATCTACCAGTACCTGGCCAACCGCTCGATGGAGCGTTGCTTCTACGACGCCGATGGCGAACTGCTGCTGGTCCCGCAATTGGGCCGTCTGCGCCTGTGCACCGAACTCGGCGCGCTGCAAGTCGAACCGCTGGAGATCGCGGTGATCCCGCGCGGGATGAAGTTCCGCGTCGAGCTGCTCGACGGCGAGGCACGCGGCTATATCGCCGAGAACCACGGCGCGCCGCTGCGCCTGCCCGACCTCGGCCCGATCGGCAGCAATGGCCTGGCCAATCCGCGCGACTTCCTGACCCCGGTGGCGCGCTACGAGGACAGCCGCCAGCCGCTGCAACTGGTGCAGAAATACCTCGGCGAGCTGTGGGCCTGCGAGCTTGACCACTCGCCGCTGGACGTGGTCGCCTGGCACGGCAACAACGTGCCCTACAAGTACGACCTGCGCCGCTTCAACACCATCGGCACGGTCAGCTTCGACCACCCGGACCCGTCGATCTTCACCGTGCTGACCTCCCCCACCAGCGTCCCCGGCCTGGCCAACATCGACTTCGTGATCTTCCCGCCGCGCTGGATGGTGGCCGAGAACACCTTCCGTCCGCCATGGTTCCACCGCAACCTGATGAACGAATTCATGGGCCTGATCCAGGGCGCCTATGACGCCAAGGCCGGCGGCTTCGTGCCCGGCGGCGCCTCGCTGCACAGTTGCATGAGCGCCCACGGCCCGGACGCGGAAAGCTGCGACAAGGCCATCGCCGCCGACCTCAAGCCGCACAGGATCGACCAGACCATGGCCTTCATGTTCGAGACCAGCCAGGTCCTCCGGCCGAGCCGTGCCGCCCTCGAGACGCCGGCCCTGCAGAATGACTACGATGCCTGCTGGGCGTCGCTCGTATCCACCTTCAACCCGCAACGGAGATAACCCCATGAACCAGCCAACCCCCACTCGTAGCTGGGTCGCCTCCGCCAATGGGCATGCCGACTTTCCCCTGCAAAACCTGCCGCTGGGCATCTTCAGCCGTGCCGGCCTGAGCCCGCGTTGCGGCGTGGCCATCGGCGACTCGATCCTCGACCTGGACGCGGCGCTGGCCGCCGGGCTGTTCGAGGGTGCCGCCGGCGAAGCCGCCGAAGCCACCCGCGGCGGCGCGCTGAACGCCTTCTTCGCCCTCGGCAAGCCGGCCCGCGTGGTGCTGCGCCAGCGCCTGCTGGAGCTGCTCGGCGAAGGCGCCGCGGAGCGCCCGGAACTGCTCCATCCGGCCGCCGAGTGCCAAATGCACCTACCGGCCAGGATCGGCGACTACACCGACTTCTACGTCGGCATCCGCCATGCCGAGAACGTCGGCAAGCTGTTCCGCCCGGACAACCCACTGCTGCCCAACTACAAGCACGTGCCCATCGGCTACCACGGCCGCGCCTCGACCGTGCGCGTCTCCGGCAGCGAAGTGCGCCGGCCCAACGGCCAGACCCTGCCGGCCGGCGCCAGCGAGCCGGTGTTCGGCCCCTGCGCGCGCCTGGACTACGAACTGGAGCTGGGCATCTGGATCGGCCAGGGCAACGCCCTCGGCGAAGCCATCCCGGTTTCCCGCGCCGCCGAGCACATCGCCGGCTTCTGCCTGCTCAACGACTGGTCGGCGCGCGACATCCAGGCCTGGGAATACCAACCGCTCGGCCCGTTCCTGTCGAAGAGCTTCATCACCAGCGTCTCGCCCTGGGTGGTCACCGCCGAAGCCCTGGAGCCGTTCCGCCGTGCCCAGCCAGCGCGCCCCGAAGGCGACCCGCGGCCGCTGCCGTATCTCTACGACGACAACGACCAGGCCCACGGCGCCTTCGACATCGAGCTGGAGGTCCTGCTGCTCACCGAGGGCCTGCGCGAGAAAGGCCTGCCGCCGCAGCGCCTGACCCTGAGCAACAGCCTGAGCATGTACTGGACGGTGGCGCAGATGGTCGCCCACCACAGCGTCAATGGCTGCCAGTTGCAGCCCGGCGACCTGTTCGGCTCCGGCACCCTGTCCGGCGCCGAGCCCGGCCAGTTCGGCTCGCTGCTGGAGATCACCGCTGGCGGCAAGCAGCCGGTGCAACTGGCCTCCGGCGAGACCCGGCGCTTCCTCGAGGACGGCGACGAGGTCATCCTCCGCGCCCGCTGCAAGCGCGAGGGACATGTCTCGATCGGTTTCGGCGAATGTCGCGGCAAGGTGCTCGCGGCCCTTCCGGGGGCGCGCGGATGAAGCTCTATACCTACTACCGTTCCACCTCCTCCTACCGGGTGCGCATCGCCCTGGCGCTGAAGGGGCTGGACTACCAGTCGCTGCCGGTCAACCTGATCCGCGACGGCGGCGAACACCGCCAACCCGCCTACCTGGCGCTCAACCCGCAGGGCCGCGTACCGGCCCTGCAGGTCGACGAGGGCGAGCTGCTGATCCAGTCGCCGGCGATCATCGAGTACCTCGAGGAGCGCTACCCGCACCCCGCCCTGCTCTCCAGCGATCCGCTGCGCCGCGCCCGCGAGCGCGGAGTCGCGGCGCTGGTCGGCTGCGACATCCACCCGTTGCACAACGCCAGCGTGCTCAACCTGCTGCGCCAGTGGGGACACGACGAAGAGCAGGTCCGGCAGTGGATCGGCCACTGGGTCGGCCAGGGTCTCGCCGCCGTCGAGCAACTGATCGGCGACCAGGGTTGGTGCTTCGGCGACCGGCCAGGCCTGGCCGACGTCTACCTGGTCCCGCAGCTCTACGCCGCCGAGCGCTTCGGCGTGGCGCTGGACGCCTGGCCACGGATCCGCCGGGTCGCCGACCTGGCCGCCGCCCATCCGGCGTTCCGCCAGGCCCATCCGGCCAACCAGCCGGACACCCCGGCCGCCTGAGGGACCGCAGAGTCCCGCTCCTGAAGATAAAGGGGGGCGTCCGCCGGACGCCCCATCACCAATAAGAACCTCAGGTACCTTGCGATGCACAACCAGATCGCCAGCTTTCGCGCGGCGCTCGACGCGCGCCCCGTGTCCCGCTACCAGTGGCTGTTGCTGCTGCTCCTCGCCCTGTTGCTGGTCACCGATGGCTACGATGCCCAGGTGCTCGGCTACGTGGTGCCGACCCTGGCCCAGGAATGGGGCCTGGACAAGGCCGCGTTCGGCCCGGTGTTCAGCGCCAACCTGTTCGGCCTGACCGTCGGTTCGCTGCTGGTGACGCCGCTGGCGGACCGCTTCGGCATCCGCCGGGTGCTGCTCTGCTGCGTGCTGATCTACGCCAGCCTGACCGTCCTGATGGTCTTCGCCGGTTCCCTGGAAAGCCTGATGCTGGCGCGCTTCGTCTGCGGCATCGGAATGGGCGGGGCGATGCCCAGCGCCATGGCGCTGATGGCCGAGTATTCGCCACCGCGCCTGCGTACCCTGATGGTCACCCTGGCGGCCTGCGGTTTCTCCTTCGGCGGCGCCGCCGGCGGTTTCGTCGCCGCCGCCTTCATGGACGGCTTCGGCTGGCAGGCGGTGTTCCTCGCCGGCGGCGTCACCCCGTTGCTGCTGTTCCCCTTCCTCCTCCTGTTCCTGCCGGAGTCGCTGCCGCGCCTGCTCCGCGACGCACCGCCCTATGCCCGCCTACGCCAGCTCAGCGAGCGCATGGCGCCGGGCTGGCAGCCGCCGCCGGCACAAGCCGACGCCGAGCCGGCGGCGAGCCTGACCGTGCTGGAGCTGTTCCGCCACGGTTACGCGCGGCCGACCCTGCTGCTCTGGGCGACCTTCTTCGTCAGCCTGATCCTGCTCTACTTCATGGTCAGCTGGCTGCCCTCGCTGCTCCAGGAAAGCGGCCTGACACGCAATGCGGCGAACCTGGCGACCTCGATGTTCCTCTTCGCCGGCACCCTCGGCGCGATGCTCCTGGCCTGGCTCGCCGACCGCCTGCGCAGCAAGGTCCGCCTGCTGGCGGCGATTCTCGCCGGCGCCGCGCTGTTCACCCTGCTCCTCGGCCTCAACCACGACCAGCCGCGCTGGCTGCTGGCGTTCGTCTTCGCCGCCGGCTTCTGCATCATCGGCGGGCAGTTGACCCTGAACGCCTTCGCCAGCAACTTCTACCCGGCCCAGGTACGCGCCACCGGCACCGGCTGGGCGCTGGGCGTGGGCCGCTTCGGTTCGATCCTCGGCCCACTGTTCGGCAGCCTGCTGCTGGGCATGCACATATCCGTGGAGAACATCTTCATGCTTGCGGCGATTCCCGCCGGGCTCGCCGCGCTACTGATCCTCCAGGTCCGCTCGCCCGCCGCCCAGGCGCAGCGGGAAAGCGCCGCCGCGCTGGCCGTCGAGGAATCCTGAGCCTTCACCGCGAGCGGCTTCCCGGCTACAGTGGCGGCCCGTTTCGCCGTCCGCCGCAGGAGCCGCCGATGAACGACGCCGACAGCCTCCAGGATTACCAACGCGTACGCCAGCAGGCGATCCGTTCGCTGTTCGAGATCGTCGAAGGCTCCAGCGAAGGCACGGTGATCGTCGACCGCGAGGCCCGCATCGTCTGGATCAACCAGCGCTACGCCCAGCGTTTCGGCCTCGCCGACCCGGCGCAGGCTATCGGCCGGCCCTGCGAAAGCGTGATCCCCGGTAGCCTGCTGCGCGAGGTGGTAGGCAGCGGCAAGCCGATCCTGCTGGACATGATGGATAGCGCGAAGGACCCGCTGGTGGTGATGCGCCTGCCGATCCACGACGACGCCGGCGAAGTGATCGGCGCCATCGGCTTCGCCCTGCTCGACGAACTGCGTTCGCTGTCGCCGCTGGTGACCCGCTACCTGAGCATGCAGCGCGAACTGGCCTCGACCCGCTCGCAATTGCAGGCGCGCCAGGCCAAGTACAGCTTCAGCCACTTCGTCGGTACCAGTCCGGCCAGCCTGGAAGTCAAGCGCCGCGCCCGTCGTGGCGCGGCCAGCGAAGCGCCGGTGCTGTTGCTCGGCGAGACCGGCACCGGCAAGGAACTGCTCGCCCACGCCATCCACAGCGCTTCGCCGCGGGCGCACAAGGCCTTCGTCAGCGTGAACGCCGCGGCGATCCCGGAAAGCCTGCTGGAGGCCGAATTCTTCGGTACCGCCCCGGGGGCCTTCACCGGTGCCGAGCGCAAGGGCCGGCCAGGCAAGTTGCAGGTGGCCCAGGGCGGCACGTTGTTCCTCGACGAGATCGGCGACATGCCGCTGGCCTTGCAAGGCAAGCTGTTGCGCGTGCTACAGGAGAAAGAGTTCGAAGCGGTGGGTTCCAACGAAGTGATCCGCAGCGACATCCGCCTGGTCGCCGCCACTTCCATCGACCTGCAGCAGGCGATGCGCGAAGGCCGTTTCCGCGCTGACCTCTACTACCGACTGAACGTCCTGCCGATCGAGATCCCGCCGTTGCGCCAGCGCCTGGACGACCTCCCGGCGCTCTGCGAGTCGATCCTCGACAGCCTCGACCACGGCCGTCTCCACGAACTCGGCGGCGACGCCCTGGCGCTGCTCGCCCGGCATGCCTGGCCGGGCAACGTCCGCGAACTGCGCAACGTGCTGGAACGCGCGCTGCTGCTGGCCGACCAACCGTTGCTGGACGCCGCCGCCCTCGGCGCGGCGCTGGGCCCCCTGCAACCGCTGCCGGAGCTGCCTCGAGCGGCGGACGACAGGCCGGTCGGGGATTTCCAACAGGCCCGCGAAGCCTTCGAGCGCGACCTGATCGGACGGGCCCTGGCGCAGAGTGCCGGCAATGTGGTGGAAGCGGCGAAACGCCTGGGCCTGGGTCGCTCGACCCTGTACAAGAAGATCATGGCGCTGGGCATGCGTCTCGATAACGGGACCCATCTCTAAATAGAGACGAACTGAGATCTGCATAGCCACGGAACTTTCGCTCGATTACGTCTCCATTTTGAGACAACGCTATTCCCCACGCTCCCCTTCGTCTCGCCGCAGCCCGCGAAAACCGCGATTCTGGGGCCTGGCACGGTTATCGCAATGTGCCTTTCCGACGGCCCTGCCCCGTTCCAGGCCGTCACGCCGGTGCCCGCACCGTTCGACAACAAGAAACAGGCCCGGAGCGCCCTTCCCCATGCGGAGCGCGCCCCGCAGCGCCGTGGAGATATGCCCGATGAGCGTGATCATCGCCCTTGCCGCCCTGGGCCTGCTGATGCTGGCCGCCTACCGCGGCTACAGCGTCATCCTGTTCGCCCCCCTCGCCGCCCTCGGCGCCGTCCTGCTCACCGATCCCAGCGCGGTCGCGCCGACCTTCACCGGGGTGTTCATGGAGAAGATGGTCGGTTTCATCAAGCTCTACTTCCCGGTTTTCCTGCTTGGCGCGGTGTTCGGCAAGCTGATCGAGCTGGCCGGCTTCTCCCGCTCCATCGTCGCGGCGGCGATCCGCCTGCTCGGCACCCGCCAGGCGATGCTGGCGATCGTACTGGTCTGCGCGCTGCTCACCTACGGCGGCGTCTCGCTGTTCGTGGTGGTGTTCGCGGTCTACCCGTTCGCCGCGGAGATGTTCCGCCAGAGCGACATCCCCAAGCGATTGATTCCGGCGACCATCGCCCTCGGCGCGTTTTCCTTCACCATGGACGCGCTGCCCGGCACCCCGCAGATCCAGAACATCATCCCCTCGACCTTCTTCGGCACCCACGCCTGGGCCGCGCCCTGGCTCGGCACCCTCGGCGCGCTGTTCGTCTTCGCCGTGGGCATGCTCTACCTGCGACGCCAGGCGAACAAGGCGCGGCGCAACGGCGAAGGCTACGGCAGCGACCTGCGCAACGAGCCGGAGACCGCCGATGACCTGCGCCTGCCGAATCCCTGGCTGGCGCTCTCGCCGCTGGTGCTGGTCGGGGTCGCCAACCTGCTGTTCACCCACTGGATCCCGCAATGGTACGGCCAGGTCCATACCCTGCAACTGGCCGGCATGGCCACGCCGTTGCAGACCGAGGTCGGCAAGCTCACCGCGATCTGGGCAGTGCAGGCGGCCCTGCTGCTGGGCATCCTGCTGGTGCTGGCGAGCGGTTTCGCGGCGATCCGCAGCCGCCTCGCCGAAGGCACCCGCAGCGCGGTGGCCGGCTCGCTGCTGGCGGCGATGAACACCGCCTCGGAATACGGCTTCGGCGCGGTGATCGCCTCGCTGCCGGGTTTCCTGGTGCTGGCCGACGCGCTCAAGAGCATTCCCAATCCGCTGGTCAACGAAGCGATCACCGTCACCCTGCTGGCCGGCATCACCGGTTCCGCGTCGGGCGGCATGAGCATCGCCCTGGCGGCGATGTCCGATACCTTCATCGCCGCCGCCAACGCCGCGCAGATCCCCCTGGAAGTCCTCCACCGGGTCGCCGCCATGGCCAGCGGAGGGATGGATACCCTGCCGCACAACGGCGCGGTGATCACCCTCCTGGCGGTCACCGGCCTGACCCATCGGGAGGCGTACAAGGACATTTTCGGTATTACCCTGATCAAGACCCTGGCGGTGTTCTTCGTCATCGGGCTGTTCTACGCCACCGGCCTGGTCTGATCCGCCCTTTTTTCATCCAGCGGGAGAAACAGCATGACCCTGAAAGGCAAGACCGCCCTGGTCACCGGTTCCACCAGCGGCATCGGCCTGGGCATCGCCCTGAGCCTGGCCGAGGCCGGCGCCGACCTGCTCCTCAACGGCTTCGGCGAGGTCGACGCGGCACTGGCGCAGGTCCGCGCCCGCGGCGTGCGCGCAGAGCACCACCCGGCCGACCTCTCCAGCCCGGAGCAGATCGCCGAACTGATGGCCTTCGCCGAGCGGACCTTCGGCGGCGTCGACATCCTCGTCAACAACGCCGGCATCCAGTACGTGGCGCCGGTGCAGGAATTCCCCACGGAACGCTGGGACGCGATCATCGCGATCAACCTGTCCTCAGTGTTCCATACCACCCGCCTGGCCCTGCCGGGCATGCTCGCGCGCGGCTGGGGGCGGATCGTCAACATCGCCTCGACCCACGGCCTGGTCGCCTCGGCCGGGAAGAGCGCCTACGTCGCCGCCAAGCATGGCGTGCTCGGCCTGACCAAGAGTGTGGCGCTGGAAACGGCGCGCACGCCGGTGACCTGCAACGCCATCTGCCCCGGCTGGGTGCTGACCCCGCTGGTGCAGAAGCAGATCGACGCGCGCATCGCCGAGGGCGTCTCGCCCGAACAGGCGGAACATGACCTGCTGGCGGAAAAGCAACCCTCGCTGGCCTTCGTCACCCCCGAGCAACTCGGCGGACTGACGCTGTTCCTTTGCAGCGAAGCCGCCGACCAGGTGCGCGGCGCGGCCTGGAACATGGATGGCGGCTGGGTGGCGCAGTAGCCGGGGCGGCCAGCCTCTCCCCAGACCCTCTCCCTGAAGGGAGAGGGAACCATCCGGAGTTCGCCCGCCCCATTGCGTAGGGCGGATAACGCCACAGGCGTTATCCGCCGTTACCTCGTTTCCCGGCGCGGCTACCCTCTCCCCAACCTTCGCCCTTCAGGGAGAGGAAGTTATCGGGGCCAGGTCGGTCCGCCGACGCGCTACGGCATCACCGGCGGGATGTACGCCAGGGTGCTGCCCAGGGCCCAGAGCAGCACCAGCACCAGCGGGATGTGCACCAGCAACTGGACGAACGAGAAGCCGATCAGGTCGCGCGCCTTCAGCCCCAGCACGCCGAGTAACGGCAGCATGTAGAACGGGTTGATCAGGTTCGGCAGCGCCTCGGCGGCGTTGTAGATCTGCACCGCCCAGCCGAGGTGGTATTGCAGCTCGTTGGCCACCTGCATCACGTACGGCGCCTCGATGATCCACTTGCCGCCGCCGGAGGGAATGAAGAAGCCCAGCACCGCCGAGTACACGCCCATCAGCAGCGCGTAGGTGTCGTGGGAGGCGATCTGTACGAAGAAGGTCGAGATATGGTGGGCCAGGGTCTCGCCGTCGCTGCCGTTGACCGTGGTCATGATCGCCGCGATCGAGCCGTACAGCGGGAACTGGATCAGCACCCCGGTGGTGGTCGGCACCGCGCGCGCCACCGCGTCGAGGAAGCTGCGCGGGCGCCAGTGCAGCAACGCGCCGAGCATCAGGAACAGCAGGTTATAGGTGTTCAACCCGGAGATCGCCAGGATCGCCGGCTTGGTCGAGAACTCGTGGACCAGCCAGCCGCCGGCCAGCAGTACCAGCAGGATGATCAGCAACGGGCTGTGCTCCAGCCACTCGCCGGGCCGGGTCGGCGCCAGCCTGGCCGGAGCGGTGAAGCTCACGTCGACCCCGCAATCCTTGGCGTCGCGGGCGCTGGCGGCGCTCGGCGCGGTCATGTAGGCGATCACCAGCGAGACCAGGATCAGCGCCAGCAGCATGACCCCGGACTGCCAGAGGAAGATGGTCTCGGTGAACGGGATCACCCCGGTGATCGCCAGGATCGACGGTGGCAGGCTGGCCGGGTTGGCCTGCAACTGCGCGGCCGACGACGACAGGCCCAGCGCCCACACCGCGCCCAGCCCGAGGTAGGCCGCGGCGCCGGCGGCGCGATAGTCCATGCGCAGGTCGCTGCGGCGCGCCAGGGCGCGTACCAGCAGGCCGCCGAAGACCAGGCTGAGGCCCCAGTTGAGCAGCGAGGCGAGCATCGACACCAGCGCCACCCAGCAGACCGCCGAGCGGCCATTCTTCGGCACCCGCGCGAGCAGGTCGATGAGACGCGAGGCGGGGCCTGAACTGGCCACCACATAGCCGCCGATGACCACGAAGGCCATCTGCATGGTGAACGGGATCAGGCTCCAGAAACCGTCGCCGAAGGCTTTCGCCGTGGCGGTCGGTCCGGCGCCCATGGCCAGCGCGGCCAGGCTGACGATGAGGATGGCCAGGGCGGCGAACACCCAGGAGTCGGGAAACCAGCGCTCGGCCCAGTTCGAGCACCGCATGGCGAAGCGCGCGGAGCGGCTTTCTTGGATGGGAAGGATAGCGGTCATCGCGGATTCTCTCGGTTTTATTGTTATTCGGCGACTACGGGGCCGCCTGTGTGTGCTACGGCTCCCTGGGCACCCGGCCGTCCCGAGGGGCGGAACGGTACGGGGCCGGTCGGACGGTCAAGGCCGTCCGCCGCTCGTTCCCTGGACACGAGCGCGCCATGCCCCCGCGAAAGGACATGGCGCGATCACGCCGCGAGCGGCAGGTCGATGGATCAGTCGCGGGCCAGGGTCAGGGCGACGCCCTGCCCGCCGCCGATGCACAGGGTGGCAAGGCCCTTCTTCGCGTCGCGACGGATCATCTCGTGCAGCAGGGTCACCAGCACCCGGCAGCCGGACGCGCCGATCGGGTGGCCAAGGGCGATGGCGCCGCCGTTGACGTTGACCCTGGCGGCATCCCAGCCCAGTTCCCGACCCACCGCCAGGGACTGCGCGGCGAAGGCCTCGTTGGCCTCGATCAGGTCCAGTTGCTCCAGGCTCCAGCCGGCCTTGTCGAGCGCGCGACGGGTGGCGGAGACCGGGCCGATGCCCATGATCGCCGGGTCGACCCCGGCGCTGGCGTAGCTGGCGATCCGCGCCAGCACCGGCAGGCCCAGGGCCTTGGCCTTGGCCGCGCTCATCAGCAATACCGCGGCGGCGCCGTCGTTGAGGCTGGAGGCGTTGCCGGCGGTGACGCTGCCGTCCTTCCTGAAGGCCGGCTTGAGCTTGGCCAGGGCCTCGACGGTGGTGCCGGCGCGCGGCTGCTCGTCGGTATCGAAGCTCAGCGGCTCGCCCTTGCGCTGCGGGACCTGGATCGGCGTGATCTCGTCGCGGAAGCGCCCGCCCTCGATGGCGGCGATGGCCTTCTGCTGCGAAGCGGCGGCGAAGGCGTCCTGCTCCTCGCGGGTCAGGCCGTACTTCTCCGCCAGGTTCTCGGCGGTGATGCCCATGTGGTAGTCGTTGAAGGCGTCCCACAGGCCGTCCTCGATCATGCTGTCGACCAGCTTCGCATGGCCCATGCGCAGGCCGGTGCGGGCGCCGGGCATGACGTAGGGCGCCAGGCTCATGTTCTCCTGGCCGCCGGCGACGATCACCTCGGCGTCGCCGCAGCGGATCGCCTGGGCGCCCAGGTGCAGGGCCTTGAGGCCGGAGCCGCAGACCTTGTTCAGGGTCATGGCCGGCACGCCGACCGGCAGGCCGGCCTTGATCGCCGCCTGGCGCGCCGGGTTCTGCCCGGACCCGGCGGTGAGCACCTGGCCGAGGATCACTTCGTCGACCTGGCCGGCATCGAGACCGGTCTGTTCGAGCAGGCGGCGGATCACCGCGGCGCCCAGCTCGGGGGCGGGAATGCCGGCCAGCGAGCCCTGGAAGCTGCCGACGGCGGTACGGGTAGCGGCGACGATGACGACGTCTTGCATGGATGGTTCTCCTGGATTCGCCCGTGGCCGGGCCGAATCGCTGCGGGTGGACGTAGACGGTGCGACAGCCTCCTATCCTACGCCCTCTGGAAAGAACGGTCCGCGCGGCCGGCGCCTTGCGTGGAGGCGCCGGCCGCGCGGGCCGCGATTCAGAAACTCATTTCCGGCACGTGCTCGGGGACGATCAGCTTGCCGGCGGTCTTCGCCACGATCTCCTCGACGCTGACCCCGGGGGCGCGCTCGCGGAGGATGAAGGCGCCGTCCTCGATCTCCAGGTAGGCCAGGTCGGTGAGCACCTTGCGAATGCAGCCGCAACCGGTCAGCGGCAGGGTGCAGTACGGCAGCAGCTTGGACTCGCCGTCCTTGGAGGCGTGGGTCATGGTGACGATGATGTTCTCGGCGCCGGCCACCAGATCCATGGCGCCGCCCATGCCCTTGACCAGCTTGCCGGGGATCATCCAGGAGGCGATGTTGCCGCGCACGTCCACCTCGAAGGCACCGAGCACGGTGAGGTCGACGTGGCCGCCACGGATCATGGCGAAGGACTGCGCCGAGTCGAAGATCGACGCGCCGACGCGGGCGGTCACGGTCTGCTTGCCGGCGTTGATCATGTCGGCGTCGACTTCCGCCTCGCTGGGGAACGCGCCCATGCCGAGCAGGCCGTTCTCCGACTGGAGCATGACGTCGATGCCTTCCGGCACGTAGTTGGCCACCAGGGTCGGGATGCCGATGCCGAGGTTGACGTAGTAGCCGTCCTTCAATTCGCGCGCCACGCGCTGCGCCATCTGTTCGCGGGTAAGTGCCATCTGGGGAAACCTCTTGTCGTTGTAGCGGCCGCCGTCAGGCGCGCAGCGTGCGTTTCTCGATGCGTTTCTCGAAGCGACCCTGGATGATCCGGTCGACGTAGATGCCGGGGGTGTGGATCTGCGTCGGGTCCAGTTCGCCGGGCTCGACGATCTCCTCCACCTCGACCACCGTGATGCGCCCGGCGGTGGCGACCAGCGGGTTGAAGTTCTGCGCGGTGTGGCGATAGACGACGTTGCCGAAATGATCGGCCTTCCAGCCCTTGACGATGGCGAAGTCGCCGGTGATGGCCGGTTCGAGGATGTAGTGGCGGCCATTGAACTCGCGCGCCTCCTTGCCCTCGGCGACCGGGGTGCCGTAGCCGGTGGCGGTGAAGAAGGCCGGGATGCCGGCGCCGCCGGCGCGGATCTTCTCGGCCAGCGAGCCTTGCGGGGTCAGTTCGACTTCCAGCTCGCCACTGAGCAGTTGTTGCTCGAACAGGGCGTTCTCGCCGACGTAGGAGGCGATCATCTTGCGGATCTGCCGGTCTTCCAGCAGCACGCCGAGGCCGAAACCGTCGACGCCGCAGTTGTTCGAGACCACCGTGAGGTCCCTGACCCCGCGCCGGCGGATTTCCGCGATCAGGTTCTCGGGAATCCCGCAGAGGCCGAAGCCCCCGGCGAGGACGGTCATGCCGTCGGTCAGGCCTTCGAGGGCCTCTTCGTAACTGCCTACTCGCTTGTCGAGTCCGCTCATGCTGCTGTGCCTCTTCCGGCTCTTGTGATTGTGCGTGCGGCAGTCTGACTGCCGGGTCGCACAGAGCTTCTCCGCTGCGGACTGATTTGTTAAGTTTGTTTTTCCAATCCATTGATGAGAAAAACAAATAAATGACCGTCAAGCAGTTGCGCGCCTTCCTCGCCGTGGCGCAGAGCCTCAGCTTCGCCCAGGCCGGCGAACGCCTGCACCTCTCCCAGCCGGCCCTGAGCCTGGCGATCAAGAGCCTGGAGGAAAGCCTCGGCGGTCCGCTGCTGGAACGTACCACCCGCAGCGTCAGCCTCACCCCCGAGGGCGAGACCCTGCTGCCGCTGGCGCTGCGCCTGCTGGCCGACTGGGACAATACCGAGGAATTGCTGCGCCAGCACTTCACCCTGCAACTGGGCAAGGTCTCCATCGCCGCCATGCCCTCCTTCGCCGGCAACCTGCTGCCGCTGGTCTTGAAGACCTTTCGCGAACGCCACCCGCGGGTCAACGTGGCGGTGCACGACGTGATCAACGAGCAGGTGCTGGAGATGGTCCGCAACCGACGCGTCGAGCTGGGCATCGCCTTCGAGCCGGAGTCCCTGGAAAACCTCGAGTTCACCCCGTTCTACAGCGACCGCTTCGTCGCCGTGGTGCCGACCGGCTCGCCGCTGTCCGGGCAGGAGCGGATCAGTTGGCGCGAACTGCTCGGCGAGCCCTTCATCACCCTGCAACGCCCCTCGGCGGTGCGCCTGCTCCTGGAAGAAAGCGTGGCCGCCGAGCACGGTCGCTTGCCGGTGGCGTTCGAGAGCCACCAACTGGTCACGGTCGGGCGGATGGTCGCCCAGGGACTCGGTGTCAGCGCCGTGCCGACCCTGTGCATCCAGCAGATGCAGGAACTCGGCGCGCGCTGCCTGCCGCTCTACGCGCCGCAGGTGCAGCGACGGGTCGGCCTGCTGCGGCTGAGCGAGCACAAGCTGTCCACCGCCGCCCAGGCCCTCAGCGACGTGCTGCTGCATGGCACCGACTGGCGCTCGCTGGCGCTGCCGCAGGACCAGTCCACGGAGTGAGGCAGGCAGCGGCGGGTCCGGTTATGCTTCCTGCATGTCCCGGAACAACAACAAGGACGGACACGCCATGCCCGCACCGCTCTGGAGCCCTTCCGCCGAACGCATCGCCGCCAGTCGCATGGAGGCCTTCCGACGCTTCGTCAACCAGCGGCACGCCCTCGGCCTGGTCGACTACCCGGCGCTGCATGCCTGGAGCGTGCAGCGGCGCGAGGCGTTCTGGCAGGCCATCGTCGACTTCTTCGAGGTGCGCTTCCAGCAACCGCCGCGTGCGGTCCTCGAGGAAGGCGCGCAGATGCCCTCGGCGCGCTGGTTCCCCGGCGCCACGCTGAATTTCGCCGAACACCTGCTGCGCCGCCGCGATGATGCCCCGGCGCTGATCGCGGTGAGCGAAGACGGTCGCCGCGAGGTGCTCAGCCACGCCGAACTGGCCCGTCACGTGGCGGGCCTGCAGAAGCGCCTCGCCGCCCTGGGCATAGGCCCCGGCGACCGGGTCGCCGCGCTGATGCCGAACACCTGGCAGACCGTGGTCGGCATGCTCGCCACCGCCAGCCTCGGCGCGACCTGGTCGAGCTGCTCGCCGGACTTCGGTACCCAGGGTGTGATCGACCGCTTCGGCCAGATCGAACCGCGCGTGCTGATCGCCTGCGCCGGCTACCGCTACGCCGGCAAGTCGCTGGACCTGACCGCCAAGCTCAACGAGGTGCTCGCCGGCCTGCCCGGCCTGGAGCAACTGCTGGTGGTGCCCTACGACCGTCCGCAGGCGCAGCCGCAGGACTACCGCTGCCAGGCGCAGGTCGCGCTGTGGGACGGGTTCTACCAGGCCGAGGGCGAGCCGGTCTTCACCCCGGTGCCCTTCGAGCAGCCGCTGTACATCCTCTATTCGTCGGGCACCACCGGAGTCCCCAAGTGCATCGTCCATGCCACCGGCGGCGTGCTCCTGCAACATCTCAAGGAGCACGGCCTGCACACCGACCTGGGCGACGGCGACCGGCTGTTCTACTACACCACCTGCGGCTGGATGATGTGGAACTGGCTGGCCTCCGGTCTGGCGGTGGGCGCCAGCCTGGTGCTCTACGACGGCTCGCCGTTCCACCCCGGCCCCGAGCGCCTGCTGGACCTCATCGACGCCGAGGACATCGCCGTGTTCGGCGCCAGCGCCAAGTACCTGGCGGCGCTCGAGAAGGCCGGCGTGCGCCCGCGCCACAGCCACCGCCTGGACAGCCTGAGGACACTGCTCTCCACCGGTTCGCCGCTGGCCCACGAAAGCTTCGACTACGTCTACCGCGAGCTGAAGAGCGACCTCTGCCTGTCGTCGATCTCCGGCGGCACCGACATCGTTTCCTGCTTCGCCATCGGCAACCCGGTGCTGCCGGTGTGGCGCGGCGAACTGCAATGCAAGGCGCTGGGCATGGCCGTGGAAATCTGGGACGACGACGGCCGCCGCCTCGCCAGCGGCAAGGGCGAGCTGGTCTGCACCCGGCATTTCCCGTCGATCCCGCTGGGCTTCTGGAACGACCCGGATGGCACCAGGTTCCACGACGCCTACTTCGCCAGCTTTCCCGGCGTCTGGGCCCATGGCGACTACGCCGAGGAAACCGTCCACGGCGGGCTGGTCATCCACGGCCGCTCCGACGCGGTGCTCAATCCCGGCGGCGTGCGCATCGGCACCGCGGAAATCTACCGCCAGGTGGAAAAGGTCGAGGAAGTCCTCGAGTCCATCGCCATCGGCCAGGACTGGCAGGGCGATGTGCGTGTGCTGCTGTTCGTCCGCCTGCGCGACGGCGTGCGACTCAACGAGCCGCTGCGCGAACGCATCCGCCAGACCATCCGCGCCAACGCCACGCCGCGCCACGTACCGGCGAAGATCATCCAGGTCGCCGATATCCCGCGCACCCTGAGCGGCAAGATCGTCGAGCTTGCGGTGCGCAACGTGATCCACGGCCGCCCGGTGAAGAACACCGACGCCCTGGCCAACCCGCAGGCGCTGGAGCTTTATCGCGACCTCGCCGAACTGCGCGACTGAAGCCACGGCGAGCCTGGGCTAGAATGCGCGTTCCGTGCTACCGCAAAAGGTAATCCCATGCCCGTCGCCATGGCCCGCCACATCCTGGTCAAGACCGAAGCCGAGGCCGCCCAACTGAAGCAGCGCCTGGCCAAGGGCGAGGACTTCGCCACGCTGGCGAAGAAGCATTCGACCTGCCCGTCCGGCAAGCGCGGCGGCGACCTCGGCGAGGTGCGCCCGGGGCAGATGGTCAGGTCCATCGACAATGCCATCTTCAGGAAACCCGTTGGCGTGCTCCAGGGTCCGCTGAAGAGCCAGTTCGGCTACCATCTCCTGGAAGTGTATTTCCGCGACTGAACCGCCACCGGAGCGTCCATGACCGCCGACCAGATCGCCGCCTTCTGCCTGCAACTGCCCGGCGCCCGGGAAGACCTCAAGTGGGGTTCGAACCGGGTGTTCTCGGTGGCCGGCAACAAGATGTTCGCCATCCTCGACTTCGTCGACAAGGACGGCGGCCTGGCCTTCAAGGTCGGCAGCGAGCTGTTCCTCGGCTATGTCGACCGCCCCGGCATCCGTCCGGCGCCCTACCTGGCGCGCGCGCACTGGATCGTCATGGCCCGCCCCTACCCGATGAAGGCGGCGGAGTTGCGCGAGGCCCTGGTCCGTTCCCATCAACTGGTGGTGGCGCGCCTGCCCAAGCGCCAGCGCCTCGGCCTGGTACTCGACGCATGAGTCGCGACCGTCTGTACACCTGGGCCGGCCTGTGGCGCTCGCCGTCGTCCAGCTGGGAGGCCCTGCGCCTGGAGGACGACCAGGCGGAAAGCCAGTTGCGCGCGCCGGACGAACGCAGCGGCCTGCCCTACCAATTGGACTACCGGCTGCGCTGGGACGCCGACTGGCATCTGCGTGAGGCGGTGTTCCACGTCGAAAGCGAAACCGGGGTGCGCAAGCTGCACCTGCTCGCCGATGGCCGCGGCCACTGGCAGGACGGCGACGGCGAAGCGCTACCGGCATTCGACGGTTGCCTGGACATCGATATTTGGCCAAGCCCCTTCACCAACACCTTCCCGATCCGCCGCCTGGGCCTGGCCGATGGCCAGCGCGCGGAAATCCGCGCGCTCTACATCGAGGCCCCGGCCCTGGAGCCGCGTAGCATGCGCCAGGCATACACCCGTCTGGACGCCAGCCACTACCTCTACGAGAACCTCGAAGGCAGCGCGTTCAAAGCGGTACTGCTGGTGGACGAACAGGGCCTGGTGATCGATTACCCGGGTCTCTTCCAGCGTCTCTGAACGCGCTAGCGCCGGGCACCGCGCGTCGCCGATAGCCCGGCGAATCCGTTAGCCTGCTTTCATTCGTCATCTGCAACGGTCATCATGGCGGACCGCGACAACCCACTGCGACCGCGTTTCCCACATGTCCGTCGATATCCGCCCCACCCCGCCGGCGCAGGACAGCGCCCGGCAGAACGTCACCCTGCAGATCGTCTCGGTGGTGATGTTCACCTTCATCGGCTACCTGACCATCGGCATCCCGCTGGCGGTGCTGCCCGGCTACGTGCACGACGACCTCGGCTACGGCTCGGTGCTGGCCGGCCTGGTGATCAGCCTGCAGTACCTCGCCACCCTGCTCGCCCGGCCCTACGCCGGGCGCGTCATCGACGGCCTCGGGCCGAAGCGCGCGGTGCTCTACGGCATGGCCGGCAGCGCCGCGAGCGGGCTGTTCATGCTGCTCTCGGTGGCGATCCAGGGCTGGCCGGCGCTGAGCCTGGCCAGCCTGCTGGTCGGCCGCCTGGTACTCGGCGCGGCGGAAAGCCTGGTCGGCTCGGCGGCGATCGGCTGGGGCATCGGCCGGGTCGGCGCGCCGCACACCGCCAAGGTGATTTCCTGGAACGGCATCGCCAGCTACGGCGCCATCGCCCTCGGGGCGCCGCTAGGGGTGCTGCTGGTGCAGTGGCTGGGGCTGTGGAGCATGGGCGCGTCCATCGTCCTGCTCGGGGCGCTCGGCTTCGCCCTGGCCTGGCCGAAGTTGCCGGCGCCGCTGGTGCACGGCGAGCGACTGCCGTTCCAGCATGTGCTCGGCCGGGTCACCCCGCACGGTATGGGCCTGGCGCTGGGGGCGATCGGCTTCGGCACCATCGCCACCTTCATCACCCTTTATTACGCCAGCCGTGGCTGGGCCAACGCAGTGCTCTGCCTGAGTGCCTTCGGCGGTTGCTTCATCGGCGCCCGGCTGTTGTTCGCCAATAGCATCAACCGGCTCGGCGGCTTCCGCGTGGCGATCATCTGCCTCGGCGTCGAAAGCCTCGGCCTGCTGTTGCTGTGGAGCGCGCCGAATCCCTGGGTCGGCCTGGCCGGCGCGGCGCTCACCGGCTTCGGCTTCTCCCTGGTGTTCCCGGCGTTCGGCGTGGAAGCGGTGAACCTGGTACCGGCTTCCAACCGTGGCGCGGCGCTGGGCGCCTACTCGCTGTTCGTCGACCTGTCGCTGGGCATCACCGGGCCGCTGGTGGGCTTCGTCGCCAACCTGTTCGGCTTCCGCTCGATGTTCCTCTTCGCCTGCCTGGCCTCGCTCGGCGGGCTGGCCCTGGCCGTCGCACTGCACCGGCGCAGCCGCCGGCCCGTCTAGGGCGTGCACCGTCCCAGGCGGCGGTACGCGTTCTAGAGCTCGCCGAGCAAGGCGCTCAGGGCCGCGCGCAACTTGCCGGGCTTCAGCGGCTTGTTGAGCAGCGGCACGCCCAGGCGGGCCAGCGCGCGGCGGCAATCGTCGCTGCGGTCGGCGGTGATCATCACCGCGGCGATCTCCGCGCCGTAGTCCTCGCGCAAGGCGCCCAGCAACTGGCAACCGGTAGCGCCGTGGTCCAGGTGGTAGTCGACCAGGATCGCATCCGGCGCGCGGCCATCGAGCGCCTTGCGCGCGCCTTCCAGGTCGGTGGCGGTAAGCACCTCGCAGCCCCACTGGCAGAGCAGCGCGGACATGCTGAAGAGAATCTCGGTCTCGTTGTCCACCACCAGCAGCAGCCGTCCCGGCAGCGGATCACCAGCCGAAACCCGCGCAATCGCCTCGCCGGGTGCTGGCCGCGCCGGCTTGCGGACCAGCGGCACCTCGATGGCGAACAGCGAGCCTCGGCCTGGAGTCGAATGCACCTCGATGCGGTAGCCGAGGATGCCGGCGATACGGTCGACGATGGCCAGCCCGAGTCCGACGCCACGGCGCTCGGAAGCGCGCCCGGCGTCCAGTTGGTTGAACTCGAGGAAGATCGCCTGCAACTGGTCGGCGGGGATGCCCCGGCCAGTGTCCCACACCTCCAGGCGTACCTTGCCGCCACGCCGGCGCGCCCCCAGCAGCACGCTGCCGCGCTCGGTGTAGCGGCAGGCGTTGCTGAGCAAGTTGCGCAGGATCCGCGACAGCAGGCGCGCGTCGGTGCGCACTGCCAGTCGCGGGATCCGCGCACGCAGGGCCAGGCCGGCGGCACGCGCGACTTCCTCGAACTCCGAGGCCAGCGGAGCGAGCAGTTCGTCGAGGGAATAGTCGCCCAGGTCCGGACGGATCGCGCTCTGGTCGAGCCGGGCGATTTCCAGCAGGTCGGTGAGCAAGGTCTCGGCACCTTCCAGGGCCAGGTGGGTGCGCTCCACCAGTTGCAGTTCGGCGGCCGGCAGGCCCCGTTCGCGCAGGGTGTCGACCAGCAGCCGCGCCGCGTTGAGCGGTTGCAGCAGGTCGTGGCTGGCGGCGGCGAGGTACTTGTCCTTGCTGTGGTTGGCGGCTTCGGCGGCGTCGCGCGCCTGGCGCAACTGGCGGTTGAGCTCTTCCAGCTCGTGGGTGCGCTCGGCTACCCGCCGCTCCAGCTCCTCGTTCATGGTCTGCAGGCGCTGCTGGGCCTGGACCCGCTCGGTGATATCGGCGACGAAACCTTCGACCAATTCTTCCTCGTCGTGCCTGAGCAGCAGGTTCATCAATACCTCGATGTGACTGCCGTCCCTGCGCCAGAGGCGCGTCTCGTAGCCGAACAGGCCGCCGCGCTCGCGCAGCAGCGCGCGGATCCGTCGCATCTCGGCCTCGCCGCCGACGAACAGTTGCCCGGCCATGTCCTCCAGCGACCAGAGCACCTGTTGCGGATCGTCGTAGCCGAGCATCTGCGCCAGCGCCGGATTGGCGGCGCGCAGCCCCTGGCCGAGGCTGGCCTGGAAGATGCCGTGCACCGCGTGCTCGAACAGCCATTTGTAGCGGTTGCGCTCGGCCTCCAGCTCCTCCAGGCGCGCCAGCAGCTCCGGGTAGTGGCTCTTGCGCGCGGAGTGGCTGCCCAGGCCGAGTAACCCGGCCAGGGCCTCCTGCTGCTCAGAGGGCCTCGCCATAGACCACCTCGACATCGCGCTGGCTCGACTCGCGCGGGTTGGTAAGGATGCACGGGTCCTGCATCGCGTGGCGCGAGAGGAAAGGAATGTCGGAGCTGCCGACCCCGTGCAGGGCGAGGCTCTCGTGGAAACCCACGGCGTGCTTGAAGGCGATCAGGTGGTCCACCAGGCGCTGGCGGACCTGCCCCTGGGTCAGACCGCGGCAATCGATGCCGAAGGTCTCGGCGATCACCTTGAAGCGTTCCGGCGCGGCGCTGTAGTTGAACGCCACCACGTGTTCGACCAGCGCCGCGTTGCACAGGCCGTGGGGCAGGTCGAGATAGCCGCCGAGGCTGTGCGACATGGCATGCACCGCGCCGAGGATGGCGTTGGAGAAGGCCAGCCCGGCCTGCATGCTCCCGAGCATGATCTTCTCGCGCAGGGCGATGTCGCCGGGGTTGGCGATCATCTGTACCAGATTGCCATCGATCAGGCGCATCGCTTCCAGCGCGTGGGGATCGGTCAGCGGCCCGTGGCCGGTGGAGACGAACGCCTCGATGGCGTGTACCAGTGCATCGATGCCGGTACAGGCCGAAAGGAAGGGATCCATGGTCAACGTGGTTTCCGGGTCGATCAGCGAGACGTCAGGCACAACCGCCTTGCTCACCACGGAGAACTTCATGCGCTCGTCCTGGTTGGAAATGATCACGAACTGCGAGACGTCCGCCGAAGTCCCGGCGGTGGTCGGGATCAGGATCAGCGGCGGACTCGGCACCCGCAGCCGGTCGACGCCTTCGAACTCGAGGATGCTGCGGCCATGGGCGGCGACGATGCCGATGCCCTTGGCGCAATCCATCGGGCTGCCGCCGCCCACCGCGACGATCACGTTGCAGCCCTCGCTGCGATAGAACTCGGCGCCGAGCATCACCTCGTCGACCCGGGGGTTGGGCGAAACGCCGGTATACAGGCAGTAGTCGATGCCCTGCCCCTCCAGGCTTGCCTGGATGTCGGCGACCCAGCCGGCGGCGAGCACGCCGGGGTCGGAGACCAGCAGGACCTTGCGCGCACCGAAGGTCTTCACGTAGTTGGCGACGCTGTGCCGGCAGCCGGCGCCGAAGATGATCTCGGGCGAGACGAATTTACGCAGTTGGCTGAGGTCGTGGCTCATCTGACAGACCATTCTTATTGTTATCGGACATTGCCGGCAGCCTACTGCATTCGTCGGTTATTGCAATGCGACCTTGGCGGCCCTTTCAATCCTCCAGCAGGCCCAGGTAGAAGCGCCATTCCGCCAGCAGCGCATGGGCGCGATTGGCCGGCTGGCGGAAACCGTGGCGCTCCTGCGGATAGCGGTGGCACTCCACGCGCACGCCGCTGCGCCGCAGGCCGGCGACCATCGCCTCGGTCTGCTCCGGCACCACCACCGCGTCGAGCCCGCCCTGGAAGAACACTACCGGCGCGCGGATACGCCCGACCTGAAGCACCGGGCTGCGCACCAGGTAGCGACGGCGCTGGCGCAGCGGGTCGCCAATCAGCCAGTCGAGGTAGTCACCCTCGAACTTGTGGGTGCAACGCGCCAGTGCCAACGGATCGCTGACCCCATAGAGACTGGCGCCGCCGCGCAGGCCATCGAGGCAAGCCAGGGCGCGCAACGCGCTGTAGCCTCCGGCGCTGGCGCCACGGACGAAGACCCGGGCGCGGTCGATCCGTCCCTCCGCGTCCAGCTGCGCCAGCGCGGCCTCGATATCGCGCAACTCCAGGCGCCCCCACTGGCCGCGCAAGCGCTGCCGATAGGCGCGGCCGTAGCCGCTGCTGCCCCGGTAGTTCAGCGCGGCCACGGCGAAACCGCGCTGGGTCCAGAACTGCAGGCCGGCATCGAACGCCGGCGAATGCATCGAGGTCGGTCCGCCATGCAGCCACACCAGCAGCGGCGGTGGTCGTCGGGGATCGACGCGGCGGCGGGCATTGCGCGGCGGATAGAAGAAACCGTGGCCGTTTTCGCCGTTGCCCAGCCCATAGACGAAGGCCTGCGGATGCGACAGGTCGTCCTCCGCCAGCGGTCGCTCGCCGCCACGCAGCACCTCGACACGCAGCTCGTCGCGATGGATCGCCAGCAGCGCCGGCAGGCGCCCGGCCGCCGCCGCGATGCAGTAGAACGCCCGGGCATCCGCGGCCAGTCCGGCGAACCGGTTCCAGTCCGCGGCCAGGCGCCGCTCGCTGCCGTCCGCTTCGCGCAGGAACAGTTGCCCGCCGCCGGCCTCGACGCGACTGAGCAGCAGCCTTCCCTCTCCCAGCGGCAGGTAGCTGCAAGCGCCCAATTGCCAGGGCGCGCCAGCGTGGTCGGCATCGGCGAAGCGGCCGGCCAACGCTACCTCGGCGCAGGGACGCCACCAGCCGTCGCGGTCGCTCAGCCAGTGAAGGCGGCCGGCGGGATCGAAGCGTGGTTGCTGGATCGACTCGCCGCCTCCGGCTCCGGCCAGGCAGCGCGTACGCCCATTCTCCGCCAGGCCCAGGCGGGTCTCGGTCCAGGGCTGGTGCGGACGGTCCCATTCGATCCAGGCCAGCCGCCGCCCCTGGCCGGCGGCACGCGGCGCGGCGTAGAAATCGGCACCCTCGACCAGCACCCGGCGCGCGCCATCGGCGTCCAGGCGCACGATGCGATGCACGACCCCGGTCGGCCCATGGCTCTCTTCCACCGCCAGCAGGGCATCCCAGGCATCGACGTAGGCCAGGTCGCCGTAGCGACACTGCGCCCCGCCGCCCAGCACTTGGGCTGCGCGGCCCGCTCGCCAGCGGCGTACCTGCTGGTCGGTTTCGTCGACCCAGGCCAGCCCGTCGAGCGTCACGCAGCAGGCGCCGCCGCCGTACTCGTAGACCCGGCTGCGCACCGAGCCGTCCGGCGCGGTGGGCTCCTCCAGCACGCCGTCGCGCCACAGGTACAGGCGCGAGCGCGCGCTGGCCGGATCGAATTCCACCCAGGCCAGCCCGCCATGGGCCGCCTTCAGCTCGCTGAAATCGCGCCCGGCGGCCACCGCGCGCTCGGCGCTCCAGTCGCTCGGCCAGTCGCCGTAGTCGACCATTGCCTCAGGCCTTGCAGATCAGGCGTGACGCGCGCTGGTTGCGCCAGGTCAGCGCGTCCAGGCCAAGCGGCGCCTCCTCGGCCTGGCGACGGGCCGCGAGGATCAGGTCGTGCCGTGCCGACTTGGCGCAGACCGGGTCGGTGGCGTCGGCATCGCCGGTGAGGAGGAACGCCTGGCAGCGGCAGCCGCCGTGGTCCCTCTCCTTCTCCTCGCAGGAACGGCAGGGTTCGGGCATCCAGGCGTCGCCGCGGTAACGGTTGAAGCCGAACGATTCGTACCAGATGTGGCGCAGGCTGTGCTCGCGCACGTTGGGAAACTGCACCGGCAATTGCCGCGCGCTGTGACACGGCAGCGCGGTGCCGTCGGGGGTGATGTCGAGGAATACGCTGGCCCAGCCGCCCATGCAGGCCTTCGGCCGTTCCTCGTAGTAGTCGGGGGTGACGAAGATCAGCTTGCACGGATTGCCTTCGGCGGCCAGCCGCTGGCGGTATTCGGCGGTGATCCGCTCGGCGCGCTCCAGTTGGGCGCGGGTCGGCAGCAGCCCGGCACGGTTCAGCGCGGCCCAGCCGTAGAACTGGCAAGTGGCGAGTTCGACGTAATCGGCTTCCAGCTCGATGCACAGCTGGATGATCCGCTCGATGTTGTCGATGTTGTGCCGGTGGGTGACGAAGTTGAGCACCATCGGATAGCCGTGCGCCTTCACCGCGCGGGCCATCGCCAGTTTCTGGGCGAAGGCCTTGCGTGAGCCGGCGAGCAGGTTGTTCACTTCTTCGTCGGCGGCCTGGAAGCTGATCTGCACGTGGTCCAGCCCGGCCTCGGCGAAGCGCGCCAGGCGTGCCTCGTCGAGGCCGATGCCGGAGGTGATCAGGTTGGTGTAGAAGCCCAGGCCGCGCCCTGCCTCGATCAGTTCGGCGAGGTCCTGGCGCAGCAGCGGCTCGCCGCCGGAGAAACCGAGCTGTGCGGCGCCCAGCTCGCGGGCCTGGCGGAACACCTCGATCCATTCCGCGGTACTCAGCTCGGCGCCCTCGCGGGCGAATTCCAGCGGGTTCGAGCAGTACGGGCACTGCAACGGACAGCGATAGGTCAGCTCGGCCAGCAGCCAGAGCGGCGGCCCCACGCTTTCACTGCAGCTCGATCCAGAATTGCGCATGGGCCACCTCGAGGAACGCCAGGATGTCTTCGTCTATGCCGGGGACTTCGGGGAAACGCTCGCGCAGCGCCGCGACGATGGCCGCCACGTCGCGGCGGCCATCGACCAGCTTGAGGATTTCCCCGGCGCTGTCGTTGAGCTTGACCATGCCTTCGGGGTAGAGCAGCACATGGCAGTCCTGGGCCGGTTCGAACTGGAAGCGGAAGCCCCGGCGCAGCATCGGCACGCTGTCGAGCGACGGCAGGCTCATGATGCCAGCCCCCGATGCCAGACCCGCTCGCGGGTCACCGTGTGGTACGGCGGGCGTTCGAGTTCGTAGGCCATGCTCATCGCGTCGAGCATGCTCCACAACACGTCCAGCTTGAATTGCAGGATATCCAGCATGCGTTCCTGTGCCTCGCGGGTCCGATAGTGCTCCAGGGTGATCCGCAGGCCGTGCTCGACGTCGCGCCGGGCCTGGGCCAGGCGACTGCGGAAATACTCGTAGCCGGCCGCCTCGATCCACGGATAGTGGCGCGGCCAGCTGTCCAGCCGCGACTGGTGGATCTGCGGGGCGAAGAGTTCGGTCAGCGAACTGCTCGCCGCCTCCTGCCAACTGGCGCGACGGGCGAAGTTGACGTAGGCGTCGACGGCGAAGCGCACGCCGGGCAGCACCCGCTCTTCGGAGAGCACCTGCTCGCGCTCCAGGCCCACCGCTTCCGCCAGGCGCAGCCAGGCCTCGATGCCGCCCGCCTCGCCGGGGGCGCCGTCGTGGTCGAGGATGCGCTGGATCCACTCGCGGCGGACCTCGCGGTCGGGACAGTTGGCCAGGATCGCCGCGTCCTTCAGCGGGATGTTGACCTGGTAGTAGAAACGGTTCGCCACCCAGCCCTGGATCTGTTCGCGACTGGCACGGCCCTCGTACATCGCGACATGGAACGGATGGTGGATATGGTAGTAGCGTCCCTTGTCGCGCAGCGCCCGTTCGAATTCGGCGCGATCCATGGCGGCACGGCTCATGTTGGCCCCCTACAGCTGGATGTGCATGCCATCCCAGGCCACTTCGATGCCACTGGCATCCAGTTCGGCGCGTTCGGCCGAAGCGGTGTCGAGGATGGGATTGGTGTTGTTGATGTGGATGAGCACCTTGCGCGCGGCCGGCACCTTCGCCAGCACCTCGAGCATGCCGCCCGGCCCGCTCTGCGCCAGGTGCCCCATCTGCCGGCCGAGCTTGTCGCCGACCTCGCAGACCAGCATCTCGTCATCGCGCCAGAGCGTACCGTCCACCAGCAGGCAGTCGGCGCGGCGCATCCATTCGAGCAGCGCCTCGTCCACCTCGCCGAGGCCCGGCGCATAGAACAGCGTACCGGCGCTATCGAGGTCCTCGACGAACAGGCCGATGTTGTCGCCCGGATGGGGGTCGCCGCGATGCGGGGAATACGGCGGCGCGCTGCTGCGCAGAGGGATCGCGGTGAAGCGCAGGCGCGGACAGGCCGGAATGGCGAAAGGCTCGCCATCGAGGGCGATCGGCCGATGGCGCAGGCCGCCGTTCCAGTGGGAAAGCATAGGGAACAGCGGGAAGCCTTCGCTGAGGTCCTGGTGGACCATCTGCGTGCACCAGACTTCGTGCGGGCAGCCTTCGCGCAGGCTGAGCAGGCCGGTGGTGTGGTCGATCTGGCTGTCGAGCAGGACGATCGCGCCGATCGCCGTATCGCGCGGCCGACGCGCCGGCTGGAGGGCCGGGAAGGCGGCGATCTGGGCACGGATGTCGGGCGAGGCGTTGCAGAGGATCCAGCGCTCGCCGTCGTCGGACAGGGCGATGGAGGATTGCGTGCGTGGCTGGGCCGCTACGCTGCCGTCGCGGACCCCGCGACAGTTGCGGCAGTTGCAGTTCCACTGGGGGAAGCCGCCGCCGGCGGCCGAACCGAGAATACGGATGTGCATGGGTCTGCCCCGCGGGCTGGAGGGAGGCCCCGGAAGACCGGGGCCGAACGGATCAGCGGTTGGCGAAGTAGAGGGTCACTTCGAAACCGAGACGCAGGTCGGTGAAGCTGGGCTTGGTCCACATGGGGTCGATCCTCTCTGGTGGGGCCGGGCGATTCCGGCAGGTCGAGTTAAACATCAGCGGGGCTCGCTCCGAATGAGACTTTCGAAGGAGTTTTCCCCCTGATTTGGTAGGGACTGCCTGTCCCGCCCAAGGTTCGCCGGGAGAACGCCGTTGCGCCCCCCTGGTTCGCCCTGGTGCAGGGCAGAAGCCTAGTCCATGCAGGGGCGGCGGCGAGGCGGAAAAAAAGACGCGGCCAGGGCCGCGTCGCGCCAGAACCCGCCATGGGGAAAGCCGCGTCGGGACGCGGGACGAGCGCACCCGCAGGTGCCTTGGCGGAAAGGCCGCGGGTCGGAGCGATCCGCGGCGGCTGAGGACCGCTCAGAAGAAGCCCAGCGGGTTGATGTCGTAGCTCACCAGCAGGTTCTTGGTCTGCTGGTAGTGGTCGAGCATCATCTTGTGCGTCTCGCGACCGACGCCGGACTTCTTGTAGCCGCCGAACGCGGCGTGGGCCGGGTACAGGTGGTAGCAGTTGGTCCACACGCGACCGGCCTTGATCCCGCGGCCCATGCGGTAGGCGCGGTTGATGTCGCGGGTCCAGAGGCCGGCGCCGAGGCCGTACTCGGTGTCGTTGGCGATGGCCAGGGCCTCGGCTTCGTCCTTGAAGGTGGTGACGCCGACCACCGGGCCGAATATTTCCTCCTGGAACACGCGCATGCCGTTGTGCCCCTTGAGCAGGGTCGGCTGGATGTAGTAGCCGCTGGCCAGGTTGCCTTCGAGCTTCTCGACGCTGCCGCCGGCGAGCAGCTCGGCGCCTTCCTGCTGGGCGATGTCGAGGTAGGAGAGGATCTTCTCGTACTGCTGCTGGGAAGCCTGGGCGCCGACCATGGTCTCGGTGTCCAGCGGGTCGCCGCGCTTGATCGCCCTGACCTTTTTCAGCACCTCTTCCATGAACGCCGGGTAGATCGACTCCTGGACCAGTGCGCGGGACGGGCAGGTGCACACCTCGCCCTGGTTGAAGAAGGCCAGCACCAGGCCCTCGGCGGCCTTCTCGATGAACGCCGGCTCGGCCTGCATGATGTCTTCGAAATAGATGTTCGGGCTCTTGCCGCCCAGCTCGACGGTGGAGGGAATGATGTTCTCCGCCGCGCACTTGAGGATGTGCGAGCCGACCGGGGTGGAACCGGTGAAGGCGATCTTGGCGATGCGCTTGCTGGTGGCCAGGGCCTCGCCGGCCTCCCTGCCGAAGCCCTGGACGACGTTGAGCACGCCCGGCGGCAGCAGGTCGCCGATGAGTTCCAGCAGCACGCAGATGCCCAGCGGGGTCTGCTCGGCCGGCTTGAGCACCACGCAGTTGCCGGCGGCCAGCGCCGGGGCCAGCTTCCAGGCGGCCATCAGCAGCGGGAAGTTCCACGGGATGATCTGCCCGACCACGCCCAGCGGCTCATGGATGTGGTAGGCCACGGTGCTGTCGTTGATCTCGGCAGCGGAGCCTTCCTGGGCGCGGATGCAGCCGGCGAAGTAGCGGAAGTGGTCGGCGGCCAGGGGGATGTCGGCGTTGAGGGTCTCGCGCACGGCCTTGCCGTTGTCCCAGGTCTCGGTGACGGCGAGCAGTTCCAGGTTCTGCTCGATGCGGTCGGCGATCTTCAGCAGGATGTTCGAGCGCTCCTGCACCGAGGTGCGGCCCCAGGCGTCGGCGGCGGCGTGGGCGGCGTCGAGGGCCTTGTCGATGTCCTCGGCGGTGGAACGGGGGAACTCGGCGATCGGCTGGCCGTTCACCGGCGAGGTGTTGGTGAAGTACTGGCCCTTGACCGGAGGCACGAACTCGCCGCCGATGTAGTTGCCGTAGCGAGGCTTGAAGGTGACGACGGCACCGGGGGTTCCGGGCGCTGCGTAGATCATGGCGAAGCTCTCCTGTGTGGTCGTTCCGCCGTGGCGCGGCGGACTCGTGCAAGGGCGCCGCGGTCGGCGGCGAAGGGTCGGGCGCGTCACTCGTCGACGTGCACGCTTTCCAGATAGCTGCGGATCGCCCAGAGGCCTTCCTGGCTGATGAAGTCGGCCATCTTCGGCATGTACACCGCGCCATCGCGCACCGCGCCGTTGATGACCCGCTCCTTGAACCATTCGTCGCCCTCGGCGCCGGTCTCCAGCAGGCGCAGGTCCGGGGCGATGCCGCCGGACTTGGCTTCCAGGCCGTGGCAGCGCGCGCAGTTCTGGTTGTAGGCGGAGGCGCCGATCTCGACGGCGAGGTCGTGCTTGGCGTAGGGCTTGCGGTAGGGGTTGGTGTCGCGCCATTCCTTGCCCAGCGGCTCGAGTCCCTTGGTGTCCACTGCCTGGGGGGTCACATCGCCGTGGGCCAGCGCCAGGCTCGAGAGGCTGAGACCGGCCAGCACCAGCAGGCCGCGCAAGGCGTTGTTCTTGTTCATCACTTCATTCCTCCGGGGAGACAGGACAAGGCACGGGCGCCAAACGGCGCTCATCGCCATCCTAGGAAGCTCCGCCGCGCGCCCGAATCCTGCTTTGGGCGTCCTCGCCTACTCCCTTCGGAGTAGAGCCTCGGAAGGCCTTACGCGGGGCTTTGGCAGCAAGTCCAAGTCATGCCCCGTCCGGGAAGTCTTCCCGGACGAATCGGGCGATCTTCCGTTCCCGTCGGCGCGCCCCGCTTCCACCATGAAGCCGCCGCGGCCCGAGCAGCGGCCTGCCGTTTCTCGACCCTCACTCCAAACGGGAACCCGATCATGACAACAAGAACCTCACCCGCCCCTGCCGGCCTCCTGCGCCCGAGCCTGCACTGCCTCGCCTTCGCCGTCGCCCTGGGCAGCGCTGGCGCCGCGCTGGCCAAGGATGTGACCTGGGAGGACATCGCCAACGACGACAAGACCACCGGCGACGTGCTGCAGTACGGCATGGGCACCCACGCCCAGCGCTGGAGCCCGCTCAAGCAGGTCAACGCCGACAACGTGTTCAAGCTGACCCCGGCCTGGTCGTACTCCTTCGGCGACGAGAAACAGCGCGGCCAGGAGTCCCAGGCCATCGTCAGCGACGGCGTGATCTACGTGACCGCCTCCTACTCGCGGCTGTTCGCCCTCGACGCGAAGACCGGCAAGCGCCTGTGGACCTACAACCACCGCCTGCCCGACGACATCCGCCCGTGCTGCGACGTGGTCAACCGCGGCGCCGCGATCTATGGCGACAAGGTGTTCTTCGGCACCCTCGACGCCTCGGTGGTGGCGCTGAACAAGAACACCGGCAAGGTGGTGTGGAAGAAGAAGTTCGCCGACCACGGCGCCGGCTACACCATGACTGGCGCGCCGACCATCGTGAAGGACGGCAAGACCGGCAAGGTCCTGCTGATCCACGGCAGTTCGGGCGACGAGTTCGGCGTGGTCGGCCGCCTGTTCGCCCGCGATCCGGATACCGGCGAGGAAATCTGGATGCGTCCCTTCGTCGAAGGCCACATGGGCCGCCTGAACGGCAAGGACAGCACGGTGACCGGCGACGTCAAGGCGCCCTCCTGGCCGGACGATCGCAACTCGCCGACCGGCAAGGTCGAATCGTGGAGCCACGGCGGCGGCGCTCCCTGGCAGAGCGCCAGCTTCGACGCCGAGACCAACACCATCATCGTCGGCGCCGGCAACCCCGGCCCGTGGAACACCTGGGCGCGCACCGCCAAGGGCGGCAACCCGCACGACTACGACAGCCTCTACACCTCCGGCCAGGTCGGGGTGGACCCGAGCAGCGGCGAGGTGAAGTGGTTCTACCAGCACACCCCCAACGACGCCTGGGACTTCTCCGGCAACAACGAACTGGTGCTATTCGACTACAAGGCCAAGGACGGCAAGATCGTCAAGGCCACCGCCCACGCCGACCGCAACGGCTTCTTCTATGTGGTCGACCGCAGCAACGGCAAGTTGCAGAACGCCTTCCCCTTCGTCGACAACATCACCTGGGCCAGCCACATCGACCTGAAGACCGGCCGCCCGGTGGAGCGCGAGGGCCAGCGCCCGCCGCTGCCGGAACCGGGGCAGAAGCATGGCAAGGCGGTGGAAGTATCGCCGCCGTTCCTCGGCGGCAAGAACTGGAACCCGATGGCCTACAGCCAGGACACCGGCCTGTTCTACGTGCCGGCCAACCACTGGAAGGAAGACTACTGGACCGAGGAGGTCAGCTATACGAAGGGCAGCGCCTACCTTGGCATGGGCTTCCGGATCAAGCGCATGTACGACGACCACGTCGGCAGCCTGCGCGCCATGGACCCGGTCAGCGGCAAGGTGGTCTGGGAACACAAGGAACACCTGCCGCTCTGGGCCGGGGTGCTGGCCACCGCCGGCAACCTGGTGTTCACCGGCACCGGCGACGGCTACTTCAAGGCCTTCGACGCGAAGAGCGGCAAGGAGCTGTGGAAATTCCAGACCGGCAGCGGCATCGTCTCGCCACCGATCACCTGGGAACAGGACGGCGAGCAGTACCTCGGCGTGACCGTCGGCTACGGCGGCGCCGTACCGCTGTGGGGCGGCGACATGGCCGACCTGACCCGGCCGGTGGCCCAGGGCGGTTCCTTCTGGGTATTCAAGCTGCCCAGCTGGGACAACCGCACCGCCAGCCGCTGATCCCCGCGCCGCGCCCTGCGAGGCGCGGCTTTCCCCGCCTGCGGAGTATCCCGATGAAGACCTTCCTCCTCTGCGCCGCCCTGCTCGGCGCCGGCCTGGCCCAGGCCGCCGACGACATCGACGACGTCCGCGTCATCGCCGGCTGCCGCCTGGAGCCCGGCGCGCGCTGCGCCAAGGCCGACTTGCGCGGCGCCGACCTGCGCAACCTCGACCTCGGCCGCATCGACCTGGCCGGCGCCGATCTCTCCGGCGCCGACCTGCGTCACGCCAGGCTCGACCTGGCCAACCTGGAAAAAGCCAACCTGCGTGGTGCCGACCTCACCCGCGCCAGCCTGCAGCAAGCCAACCTGCGCGGCGCCGACCTCTCCGGCGCCAGGGCGGTGGCGATCCAGGCCTGGGGCCTGTTCGCCCAGGGCGCCCAGTGGCAAGGCGCCGACCTCACCGCCGCCTACCTGGAGTTCGCCCGTCTCAGCGGCGGCCGCCTGCACCAGGCCACGTTGCGCGCCGCCGACCTGGAGATGACCTGGCTGTCCCGCGCCGATCTCAAGGGCGCCGACCTGCGCGACGCCAACCTGCAGGAAGTCAAGCTGGCCGAGGCCAACCTGGAAGATGCCGACCTGCGCGGCAGCAAGGTGCGCTTCGGCAACTTCCAGGGCAGCAACATGCAGGGTTGCAAGGATTGCCCCGCGGGCTGGCAGTGAAGCGCCGGACAGCAGCGACGGCCCCCCTAGCCGAGGCTGCCGCGAGCCTCCTCGGCGAGCGGCAGCGGCAGGCCCAGCCGCAGCACGCCGCTGTCGATGGCCCGGTGCACCAGTTCCGCCTGGGTACTCACCTGCAACTTCTGCTTGAGCAGGCTGACATGGTTGGACACGGTCTTGGCGCTTACCCCCAGGTGCTCGGCCACCTCGCGCAGGGCCAGGCCACGCGCGAGCAGGCGGAAGATCTCGAACTCGCGACGGGTCAGCCCGCGCAACGCTGCCCCGCCCTGCTCTTCCCACGACTGGCAGGCCAGGCGCGTGGCCAGGGGCTGCTCCAGATAGAGCTGGCCGGCGAGCACTCGCCGTATCGCCTCCAGCAGCACCGTCGGCGCCGCTCGCTTGGTCACGTAGCCGCGGGCACCGGCATCCAGCGCCTGGCGCACCAGGGCCAGTTCGTCGTGGAGGCTGAAGAACAGCACACGCAACTGCGGCAGGCGCTGGCGCAGCCGGCGAGTCAGTTCCAGGCCGCTGATGCCCGGCAGGCCGAGATCGACGATGACCAGCGAAGGAATTTCCCGCTGCACCGCCTGCAAGGCTTCTTCGCCGTCGCCGGCCTCGTTCACCTCCACGTCGGGGAGCAGCCCGCGCAACAGCGCGGCCAGCCCTTCGCGGACCACGAAATGATCGTCCACCAGCAGGATCTTCATCGTCCTCTCCTCTCAGTCGTCGCGTTCCAGCGGCATCCGCAGGCGCAACGCCAGGCCCTGTCCGGGACGGCTGCGCAGGCTCAGTTCAGCGCCCAGGCAGCGCGCGCGCTGGCGCATCGAGTCCAGGCCGAAGCCGGGTGCCGGGTCCGCCGCGCAGCCGCGACCGTCGTCGCGTACGCTCAGGTAGAGAAAGCCGCCACGGCATTGCAGGCGGATCCGCACGCGGCTGGCGCCGGCATGCCGGGCGACGTTGTTCAGCGCCTCCTGCAACAGGCGGTAGAGATGGGTCCCGGCCGCCGCATCCAGGGGCGGCAGCGGACCGCCCAGGCGCAGCTCGCAGGCGATGCCCTGACCTTCCTGCCAGTCCGCCACGCAGGCGCGCAGCGCCTCGTCCAGCGACTGGCGTTGCAGGGCCGGCGGCGGTAGACCGCGCAGCAGCGCGCGGAAGCTGTCGTCCAGCCCCTGGCAGTAGCGCTCCAGGCGTGCCAGCGCCGGCTGCCCGTCGCCTGCCGTGCAGCGCAGCAACAACAGTTGGGTGCGGATGCCCGTCAGGTACTGGCCGATATCGTCATGCACCGCCTGGGCCAGCAAGCGCCGCTCGCGCTCCTGCACGGCGAGCAGCCAGCGGTACTCCGCCGGGCCGGCGGGTCGCAGGTCATCCATGGCGTGGCTCAGGGGGCGATCCGACAGGCCTGTCCGACGGCGCAGGCGGCAGGTCTTTCCTGGCCGAGGTGGCGGGAATAGAGGAAATCGAACCCGAGCAGGCTGAGGATCAGCAGGATGGGCAACACCAGGGTGACGGCGATGCGCATGGCGGCGACTCCTGTCCATTGTCGTTGTCGAGACATGCTAGGACGCGCGGAGCCACGGCGTGCTACTACCTTGGTACTGCCGGGCCGCTACTTTTGCGCGGCCACCCGCCTCCAGCCGCCCTTGCGGGCGCCGCCGATGCAGCAGGAGCGCTGCGCAAGCGCCTGGTCCTGCTACTTTGGTACTGGTTCACCCCTCCGGACGTCGAATTTCCAAAGCAGCGCGCCTGCCCTGTAATGACGCATACAAGAAGAAACGACGAGAAGCCGCCATGCCCCGCCTTGCCTTGCCCCGCGTAGCGCCCGACTACCCTGCGGCGGTCCCGCCGCAGTACCGAGTTTGCCTTCTCCGCCTACCCGGCCGCCGACGCTCCGCGACGCGTCCCCGGCAGCGCGCGGCGGAACGCCCGCCCGCTGGGCTATCGCGCCCACGACTGCTACCGTGAGCGCATTCGCATCCGCCCGCGTGCCCCGAGCCGCCACCAGCCGCCCATAACGACAATAACGAGGTGCAGGCCATGTACAAGATCCTGATCGCCGACGACCACCCGCTGTTCCGCGAGGCCATCCACAATGTCATCGCCGACGGATTCCCCGGCAGCGAAGTGATGGAAACCGCCGACCTCGACAGCGCCCTGGGCCTGACCCAGGAACACGACGACCTCGACCTGATCCTGCTCGACCTGAACATGCCCGGCATGCACGGCCTCAACGGCCTGATGAACCTGCGCAACGAGGCCCCGACCATTCCCGTGGTTATCGTCTCCGCCGAGCAGGACAAGCAGGTGGTGCTACAGGCCATCACCTACGGCGCGGTGGGCTTCATCACCAAGTCCTCGCCACGCGCGCAGATGACCGAAGCCATCGAGCAGATCCTCAACGGCAACGTCTACCTGCCCTCGGACGTGATCCGCACCCAGAAGAGTTCGCCGCGACGCAGCGGCCACGAAGAACACGGCATCTCCCCGGAACTGCTCCAGGCCCTGACCCGCAAGCAGCTGCTGGTGCTGGAGCGGATGACCAAGGGCGAGTCGAACAAGCAGATCGCCTACAACCTGGACATCGCCGAGACCACGGTGAAGGCGCACGTCTCGGCGATCCTGCGCAAGCTCAAGGTACACAACCGGGTCCAGGCGATCCTCAGCGCCGGCGACATCGACTTCGCCGCCTACCTGCGCCGCTGAGACCCGCCGATGCCCGACCGCCGTACCCTGCTGCTCACTGTCCTGGCGATGCTGGCCTTCGCCGGCAATTCGCTGCTCTGCCGCGCGGCGCTGAAGGACACCGCCATCGACGCGGTCAGTTTCACCGCCCTGCGTCTCTTCTCCGGCGCCCTCATGCTCGCCGTCCTGCTGCATCTGCGCCGGCGCCCGGCCACGCCCGCGCGCGGCGGCTGGCGCGGGGCGGCGGCGCTGTTCGTCTACGCGGCCGCGTTCTCCTACGCCTACGTGCAGCTGGACGCCGGCACCGGCGCGCTGCTGCTATTCGGCGCGGTACAGGTCACCCTGCTGCTGGCCGGCCTGCTGCGCGGCGAACGGCTGGGCGGACAGGCGCTGCTCGGTTTCCTGCTGGCCCTGGGCGGCCTGCTGTTCCTGTTGCTCCCCGGAGCCAGCGCGCCGCCGCTGGGCGGTGCCCTGCTGATGCTCCTGTCCGGCCTCGCCTGGGGCCTCTATACCCTGCTCGGCCGCGGCGGCGGCGATCCGCTGGCGGTCAGCGCGGGCAACTTCCTGCGTGCCCTTGCCTTCGCCGCCCTGCTGCTCCTGGCATTCCACGGGCAGTTGCGGCTGGACGGCGCCGGGCTGGCCTATGCCCTGCTTTCCGGCGCCCTCGCCTCCGGCCTCGGCTACGCCGTCTGGTACAGCGCACTGCCGGGGCTGACGGCGATCCAGGGCGCCTCGGTGCAGCTCAGCGTGCCGGTGCTCGCCGCCCTCTGCGGCGCCCTGCTGCTCGGCGAGCCGCTCGCCCGCGATTGCCGCCGGCGACCCTGGCGGTGCTCGGCGGGATCGCCCTGATCCTCGCCCCGCGCCTGGGCCGCGCGGCGCGCGAAGGCGCCTGAATCAGACCGAGGCTTCGCGCTCCAGCAAGTGGCAGAGCGCGGTCTTCAGCTTCATCGGCCGCACCGGCTTGTGCATCAGGGTATGGCCAAGCTCGCGGACCTGCTGCTTGAGCTCGTTGCTGTAGTTGGCGGTGATCATCAGCGCCGGCAGCGGCGAGCCGCGCCGGGCGTTGATCGCGGCGACCGCGTCGACGCCGTTGCGCTGGTCGTCGAGGTGATAGTCGACGATCAGCAGGTCGGCCTCGGCATGGTAGTTGTCGACCTGCCGCGCCAGGTCTTCCTCCGACAGCGCCGTCACTACCCGGCAGCCCCAGGCTTCGAGCAACGTGCGCATGCCTGCGCAGATCGCCGCATCGTTGTCCAGCACCCACACCCGCGAACCACGCAGGCGCTCGCGCAGGTCGTCCGCGCTGGCCAGCGGCTCGGCGCGACTGCGCGGGGCATGGCGGGCCAGCGGTACCTCGATGGCGAAGCATGAGCCCTTGCCCGGCAGCGAGCCGACCCGGACCCGGTGGCCGAGCATGCGGGCGATCTTGTCGACGATCGCCAATCCCAGGCCGAGCCCGCGGTCCTGGTGACAACGCTGTGACTCGCCGCGCTTGAATTCCTGGAAAATCTCGCCGAGCTTGTCGGCGGCGATGCCCACCCCGGTGTCCCAGACCTCGATCGACAGGCGCTGCCGATGCCGGCGGCAACCCAGCAGCACGCGCCCTCGCGGGGTATAGCGGATGGCGTTGGAAAGCAGATTGCGGAGGATTCGCGCGAGCAGTTGCTGGTCGCTGCGGACCAGCGCCCCGCAGGCCACGAAGTCCAGGCGTAGCCCTTCGCTGGCGGCTACCTGGCGGTACTCCGCGGCCAGGTTGCCGAGCAGTTCGCCAAGCTCGAACGGGGCGATGTCCGGGGTGATCACGCCGGCGTCCAGCTTGGAAATGTCCACCAGGGTGCCGAGCAGGTTCTCCACGTCCTCCAGCGAATGGCTGATGTTGTTCACCAGCGCCTCGTTGTCCCGCGTCGCGCTGCCGCGCTCCTGCAAGGCGCTGGTGAACAGCCGCGCGGCGTTCAGCGGTTGCAGCAGGTCGTGGCTGACCGCCGCGAGGAACTTGGTCTTCGACAGGTTGGCCTGTTCCGCCTCGCGCTTGGCCTCGCGCAGGCGCGCCTCGACCTGGCTGCGCTCGTGGATCTCGCGCTTGAACTGGTCGTTGAGGGTGGTCAGCTCGGCGGTCCGCTCGCGCACCCGCTGTTCGAGGTTCTGGTAGGCCTGGTGCAGCGCCTCGGCGGTCCGCCGGCGCTCGGTGATATCCCGAATCAGCACGAACAGCCCGGCGACCCGGCCGTCGGCCTGGCGGTTCGGCACGTAGGAGCGCTGCATGTAGCGCTCCTCGCCGGACAACGCGGTCTCGGCGATCTCGAAGGTCACGCTTTCGCCGGCCAGAGCCCGCTCGAAGTACGGCTCCAGGCGCCGGCAGTGCTCGGCGCCATGCACGTCGCGCAGGCAGCGGCCGAGCATCGAGCCGCTGGGCCAGCGGTACCACTCCTCGTAGACCTTGTTGGTGAATTCGTAGACCAGTTCGTCGCTGAGATAGGCGATCAGCGCCGGCACCTGGTCGGTGATCAGGCGGATCCAGCGCTCGCTGGCACGCAACGCCTCGGCGTGGCGATAGCGTTCGGTGATGTCGGTGAAGGTGTTGACGAAGCCGCCGGTGGGCAGTGCATGGGTACGGATCTCCAGCACCCGGCCATCGAACAGGCGCTGCTCGCGGGCGCTCAGCGGACTCCCCTGGGAGTCCTGGCTACGCGGCGTGAGCAACGGCAATTCGCTCTCCGCCATGACTTCGGCGAAGGCCCGGTGCCCGGCGATCGGGGCCAGCCCGCAGAGCTCCAGGAAGCGCCGGTTCCACAACTCCAGCACGCCGTCGGCACCGACCATCGCCACGCCCTGGGAGAGATTGTCCACCGCCCGCTGCAACAGGTGCGACTTCTGCGCCAGGGCCTGCTCGCGGCGCGCGGTCTCGCTGAGCTTGATCTCGGTGACGTCGCTGTAGAGCACCGCCAGCCCGCCGTCGCGGGTCGGTCGCTCGCTCATCCGCAGCCAGCGCTCGTCGCGCAGGCGGTACAGGGTCTGCTGGTCGCCGCCGCGCTGCTCCTCGACGATCAGCCCGCCGCTACGCGCCAGCCGGTGCAGTTCGGCGCGACGCATGCCAGGACCGATCCGCGCCCGGCTGTCGATCCACAGCGCGCGGAAGCGCTCGTTGAACAACACGATGCGTTGCTGCGGATCGAACAGGACGAAGGCGTCGGAGATGCTTTCGATGGCGTCGAGCAGATGCTGGTGGGCGGTCTCGGCACGCAGGCGAGCGTCGCTGAGCAACTGGTTGCTGGCCTTCAGTTCGAGCATCGTCTGGCTCAGCGCGTCGGTGCGCTCGCGGACCTGCTCGGCCAACACCACGGAATACTGGAAGGCACCGTAGGCCTCGTCGCTCTGCGCAGCGCTCGACTCGATGCGTCCGATCAGCGCCTGGTTGATCCGCTGCAACTTGTGCCGCTCTTCTTCGAGGGCGACGACCCGCGCCTGCAGCTCAGCGACGGACACCTCCGCGGGGTCGGCCAATGGCGACCCCGGTGAAGGTCTGGTTGATATGCATGCCATTGAATTGCTCTCCGTAGGTGTTGAAGCCGATCACCTGCTGGCTGCGGAGAAACGCGGCGGTAGCTTGCGTGTCACCGCCGACCTCCAGCTCCAGGCGCCGCAGGAAGCAGTCGCAACCGATGGTCAGCAACGGCGGTCCGAGGCGCTCGTGGAGGCGGCGGAACTGCGCCTCCAGGTTGGGCAACAGCGGGCCGGTGCTCATCGCGGTGAGAACGATGCCGTTCTCCACCGCACAGTAGAAGGTCAGGCTCAGGTCCTCGTTGGCCTGCTGGATCGAGCGCACGTAATAGCGTTCGTCGACCCGCACCGCCAGCGGATGCGCGGAGAACAGGGCGAAATCCAGCGCCTGCGGCGCCACCCCGACCAGCCGGGCGTATTCCAGCGCCGCCGGCTCGGCGTTGAGTTCGTGGACCCGCCGGCTGCCGCTGTCGGCGCGGGTCACCACCAACTTTTCGGCGCGCGGCACCACGTGATGGGTGGTGAAGACCTCGAAGTCCAGCCAGGTGTTGACCAGCACCACCACTGCCGCCCCGGTATGGAACTGGCCCTGGTGGTAGACATGGGTGTGGGTCAGGTGCCGGTCGTCGCCGGCCGAGCCACCGAAATGCGGGATCGCGCCGAGCGCCGCGCCAAGCGCGGCGAGCACCACCTCTTCGCGGCTGGACAGGCCGTCGAGCAAGGTCAGGGCGAAACTGTGGTCCTTGATCGGCGCCAGGCCGCCGCGGCGACAGCCGGCCACCAGGGTCTCGACCATCTGCTGCGCGTCCAGCAGGCTGAAGCGCTCCATTTCGTCGATCAGCGCGCTGCTGATGGCGAAGCTGCGCACGTCGAAGCCCACCGCGCTGACGCAGCCGCGTCCGTAGCCCGCCGGAGTGATCTCGCCGGCTGTGGTGCAGCCGACCAGGTCGATGCCGCCGAAGTAGCGTTCGAGCATCTCGGCAAGGGCCGGCAGGTCGTATTCCGCGGAACAGAAGAACAGCACGAAGCCCAGGTGCGGATGGATAAGCTGGCGCGCCAGGTCCTGGGCCACCACTTCGACGTCGCGCGCGCTGGACATGCCCCTGCAGACCCCTTCCCCCTGCCCTTCGTACATGCCCGCTCCCCCGTCGTTCCGCCTCGCCAGCATTCTACGAAGGGCGCCGCCGCGGCCCCTATCCTACTTGGGTCGCGGCGGGGTCCTTCGAAAGTAGCGGTATCACCAGTTCAGTACGGCGCCGAGGGCCACGGTGTCGGTGTCCTCGTCGAGCGCGGCACCGTCGCGCCCGTCGATCCGGTAGCGGTTCAGCTCGGCGACCAGCTTGAGGTTGTCGTTGATCGTACGGAAATAGGCGATGCCGCGACTCTCGTAGTCGGCCGCGGAACCCAGGCCGTTGCCGTCGTCGACGGTCTTGCCGTAGGACAGCGCCAGGCGGTTCTTGCCCCATGAATACGAGCCCTGCAGCAATGCGCCGCGGCTGTCCACCTCGCGCAGCGCGGCTTCGCCGGCGTTGTTGGTGAAGAAGGGATTGATGCCCTTGGCGGTGAACCCCGAACCGGTCACGGAGAAGCCGCCCATCTTCACCTGCAAGCCATAGCCGACCCCCTTGGAAGTCACGCTGTCGACGCTGTCGCTGGTGTTCTTCGAAGTCTGGTAGCCGCCGTTGATCCAGCTGTAGACCTGCGCCCCGGCCAGGTCGAACTGGTAGCTGACCTCGCTCTCGTAGCGCGGGTTGTCCTGGTAGGCCTTGTCGTCGAGGCCGTCGCTGGCATCTTTGTCGATCTGGTTGGAGTCGATCGGGTCGAGGATGCCCACGGCGATGCGCAGGCCGGGCAGCAGGTTGTTGTTGCGGTAGGTGATCTGCGAGGTGGGGAACGGATACGGATAGCCGGTGCCGATGTTGCCGAAGGAGACGCCCTTGCCGTCCACCAGGCCGAGGGTGTCGCTGGGGTTGCCGAAACCGGCCAGCAGTTCGTCGAGGAAGATGTTCGAGCGCGAGAACAGGCCGAAGTCCTTGCCGATCAGCACCTCGCCCCAGTCGCCGGCGACCGTGCCGTAGAACTGACGGACGTCGATGGCGGTATCGGTGCCGTCGGTCTCGCTGTCGTTGATGGTCACCCAGAAGGAAGCGCGACCACCGAGGCTCATCTCGTCGACCTTCCTGCCGAAGTTGAAGCCGATGTAGTTCGGCAGGAATCCCATCTTCACCCGCGACTGGCGGCGATCGTAGGTCTCGCCCTGGCGGTCGACGTCGCTGTTGACGTAGAAGGCGTTGAAGTAGCCGTCGGTGGAAAAGGTGGTCTCGTCCTTGTCGTACAGCAGGATATCGGCGGCGGCCGGTTGCAGGCCGCCCAGGGCACCCAGCGAGGCCAGGGTCAGCGGCAGGATTCGGCGAACGGCGGTGTTGTTCTTGTTCATGGCGCACTCCGCGAGGTGAAACGACCGGGCCGGTCGTGGCGGAGCCGATTATCGAAACCGGGAAAGCCCTGCCATACGCTTCCTTGGGCCTGCTTCGACGCTTCTTCATGGTGGGCGTGGGTGCCGCTGCGCAAGGCGCGGGCAGCGCTCCTCCGGCGGTAGCGCAACCTTGGTCGCGGCGGGAGCGCCACCGAAGCAGCGCGGCTTTCGACCTAACGCCGCAGTGACGCCGGCAAGGCTGTCGTCGAGTTACCGCGTGGCTCGCTTCAGCGCCGGCTGGAAAGCACCCACCAGCCGCCACGCGCCTCCAGCAACCGGGCCTGGGCCGCGAGCAGGTCGTCGCCGCTCAGGCCGAGGGCGGCCTCGGCGAGCAGCCGGGAGCGACCGGCACCACCGCCAAGGTGCTCCGCCCAGGCGCGCCGTGCTCGCTCGGCGAAGCTACCCGGTGCTCGGCGCAGGTCGTCGGCGAGGGCTTCGCGCAGGCCGGCCAGGCGTCGCGCCGGCAGTTGCGCGAGCGCCTCGGCGGAGCGCTGGAGGAAGGTCTCCATATGCTCCAGCAGGCGTTCCGGGCAGGCACGCGGAGATTGCGCGGCGAACAGCAGGCCGCGCCGGGCGCCGACCTCGCGGAAGCCGCAGAACAACGCGTAGCCCAGTTGCAGCTCGTCGCGCAGGCGCCGCTGGAAGGCCGGTTCGTGCAGGCGCGCCAGCAAGCGCCAGGCCGCCTCCATCGGCACCTCCTGCGTGGGCAGCGGACAGAACAGCAGCAACGCCGACTCGCCGTCCATGGCCAGTTCGCGGCGATGCCGTCCGGGCCTCGGCGGCAGAGGCTCCAGGCGCTCGCCGGCAGCCTGGCCGGGCATCCATCGGGGATCTGGCATCGCGGCCTGCATGACCAAGGCGTCCCAGCGGGTCCGCCGCCAGTCGTCGACCTCCGCCAGCGGCTCGCCGAGTAGGCCGGGCAAGGCGTCCAGCAACTGCCGGATCGGCAGGCCACTGGCGCTGCGGCGCCGCTCGGCGGAGGACAGACGCTCGCCGTTTGCGCGCCAGTCGGGCGGCGCCGCGAGGAGCCGGGCCAGGGCCGGGCGCACGGCGGCCTCGAGGCGATCGCGCGGACCGAGCAGGCTCAGCGACCAGTCTTCGCCGAGCGCCTCCAGGCCCATCTCCACTCCCCCCAGGCGCGCCTGGCCGCACAGCGGACGCAACGCCTGGCGCAGCGCCAGGAAGCGTGACCGTGCGGGCACACCGGGAAAGCGCCAGCGCAGGAACAGCGCGCCCTCGGCGGCGGCACTGGGCGGCAACGGCAGTTCGAAGCGCCAGGCATGCCGCTGCGCGGCCAGCGGCGGCGCTGCGGCAACCGGCGCCACACTCAGGCGGAAGCCCGCCGACCAGCGCGCTTCGGCACCGTCGAGTTCGCTGTCCAGGTGCAGCCGCAGGCAACGGTCGGCGCGCAGCGCGTCCAGGCAGGCCGGGCGAATCTCCGCTGGCAGGCCAAGAACGCGCTGGCGTAGTCGCTCCAGCGGTGCAGTGGGCTCCGCCAGCAACGGCCGGCGCGCCGCCAGCAGGCTGGCGGCATCGTCGCGCAGGTCGCCCAGCCAGTCGAAAAAGGCCGCCTCCAGCGCCGCCGCCGCGCTGCCGTCGAACAGTTCGAAGGTCAACGCCAGGAGCGCCTGCCGCGCGTCCCGATGAACCACCCGCAGCGCCGCCGATTCGCCCAGGCCCTGTTCGCCGAGTGCCGCCAGCAACCCGCCCGGCGAGCGATCGCCGAGCAATTCGGCGAACGCCTGCAGGGTCTGTTCGTCGGCCTCCCGCAAAGCGTCGAGGGCAAAGCCCAGCACCAGCCGCGGCGGTCCCGGCAGGCGCAGCGCCAGCGCTTCGCCGGCGAAGGGCAGCAACGGCGGCGGCGGCGGACTCGCGCCTGGCGCGCGCCCCGGCAGGTCGGCGCAGGCACGCTGCGCCAGCCTCTCCAGCTCGTCCAGTGCCTGCGGCCCTTGCAGCCATAGCTGGCAATTGCCGGCGTGATAGTGGGCGGCATGGAATTCGCGCAGGGCCCGCTGGAACGCATCGTTCTCCAGGGCCAGGCTGTCGCGGCGCCCGGCAGCGAAACGCCGCAGGGGGTGTCCGGCGGGCAGGCCGAGGGCCAGCGCTGCGTCGATCAGGGTCTGCTCGTCGGCCGAGCGCGCCAGGTATTCGGCCTCGAGTACTTCGCGCTCGCGCCGTTGCGCATCGATGTCCAGCAAGGGGCGGGCGAGCATGTCGATCAGCCGTGCCAGACCGGCGCCAAGGTGCTCCGCCGTCACCTCGAAGAAATAGTCGGTGGTCCTGCCCCGGGTGCTGGCGTTGACCTGGCCGCCGCGCACCTGCAACCACGGCATCAGGCGCTCGTCGCCGGGAAACGCCGCGCCACCGAGAAACGACAGGTGCTCGAGGAAGTGGGCCAGGCCGGGATGCGCGCTCGGCTCGTCGTGGCTGCCCGCCGCCACCCGCAGCCAGGCAGCGGCGCGCGATGCCGCCGGATCATGCGCCAGGTGCAGGCGCAGGCCGTTGGGCAGCACGCAGGCGCGGCTCCTGGGGTGGTGTTGGGCGTGGCGATCCATGGGCGTCCTCGCGGGTTCCGAGGCTGAACCTTACCCTTCCGCGAGGCGAAGGAAATAGTCCTTTCGCCGAGTCGTATCAGGAAGCCGGCGGCTCCTGGCCAGACGCTTCCTCGGAGTACAGCGCCCGTCCGCCGTCGGCCTTGAGCGCCTGCAGGACCTCCGGCGCACGGCACGGGGCGAACAGGTCGAGGCCGGGATCGTAGGCGCCGGTGCGCACTTCCAGCAGGCCGAGCATCGAGTGGAACAGGTTGTCCTGGGACAGCTCCTCGTTGCTGCGCTGGCGCAGGCAGCCACTGTCGAGGCCGAAGGCGCTCTGGTAGCCGGGCGAGAACCAGGCCAGCATGCCGACGTGCTTCTGCTGGTCCGGCGCCAGCAGGTAAGGCGTGCCATGCAGGTAGAGGTTGTACTCGCCGAGCGACTCGCCATGGTCGGAGAGGTAGAGCATGCCGGTATCGATGCGCTCTTCGTTCTTGCGCAGCAGGTCGATCAGGCTGGCCAGCACGTGGTCGGTGTACAGCAGGGTGTTGTCGTAGCCGTTGATGATGCTGTCCCGCGAGCAGGCGCTGAAGTCGTTGCTGGCGCAGACCGGGGTGAACTTCTCGTACTCCCTGGGATAGCGCTTGAAGTAGGCCGGGCCGTGGCTGCCCATCTGGTGCAGGACCAGCACGGTGTCCTGTTGCAGCCCGTCGATGAAGGCCTGCAAGTCGCGCAGGAGGATCTCGTCATGGCACTCGCCGCCGGCGCACAGGGCCGGATCCTTGCTCTCGCTCAGGTCCTGGAAGGCGACGCGGTCGCAGGTGCCCTTGCAGCCGGACTGGTTGTCCCGCCACAGGACCCGCAGGCCTGCGCGCTGCAACACATCGAGAAGGCCTTCCTGGGTGCGCGCGCGAGCGTCGCTGTAGTCCGCGCGGCCCAGGTTGGAGAACATGCAGGGCACCGACACCGCGGTCTCGGTACCGCAGGAGTGCACGTTGGAGAAGTTGATCAGGCCCTCCTCGGCCTTCAGCCGCGGGTTGGTCTCGCGAGCGTAGCCGTTGAGGCCGAAGTTCTGTGCCCGCGCGCTCTCACCCACCACCAGCACGGTCAGCGACTTGCGCGCATGGCCCTGCCACAGGTCGGCGCGCCGGGCATCGACGGCGATCGGCCGCAGCGGCTGGCTGGCGGCCTGGGCCTGGCCCTTGGCGTAGCCGATGGCGGCGCCGACCAGGTTGCTCGGGGTGACCTGCAGGCGCAGTTCCTTGTTGTTGCGGAACAGCGAGGACAGCCCCTGGTAATTGGTCAGCGCCACCCCGGCAAGCAGGGCCAGGCAGGCGAGCGCCACCAGCAGCTTGCTCAGCAGCTCGCGTGGCCACGGCCGGTAGCGCACCGGCGTGCGCCACAGCAGCCAGACCGGCAGCGCGCCAAGCAACGCCAGGTAGACGGCGAGCTTCGGCGAAAGCAGGTCGGCGACCTCGGCCGGGTTGGTCTGCATGACGTTGCGCAGCATGCCGACGTCCATCAGCACGCCGTACTGGGTCATGAAGTAGGTGGTACCGGCGGCCGCCAGGATCAGCAGGGTCAGCGCCGGCTTGAGCAGCCAGCGGAACGCCAGCAGGGTCAGCGCCAGGTTGAAGATCGCGGCGATCATCAGGCCGACCGCCAGCATCATGCCGAGGCCCTGCCAGCCCCCCGGGGTGATCGCCAGCAGGCGTTGCCACAGCGGCAGGTTGTAGAACAGCAGGAAGGCGAGGCTGACCAGCAGGGTCAGCAGTTCGGGACGGACGGCGCGGGCTTTCGACATGGGCACGGATCTTCACTGACTTCCGGGTTGCCGTGCGCAGCGTTGCCCCTGGCAGCACTCGACGACGGCGGCAGTCTGCTCGGCGATCCGTCAATCTTTCGTGAAGAATACCTACAGAAAACGTAACCCTCCGAAAGCGCCGAAACCCTTGTATTCCGGGGCTTTCAGCCGGATTGCAAAAAGTTCGCGGGAAGCTTTCCGGGAGCTCTCCGGGTTCGCCGGCATCCCCCCGCATGGCGCCGCCGATGCGGGCGGAAGACAGCAAGCGGCAAGGAACGCGGAGCGCTCCGGCGCCAGTGCCTACGGACTGTTCTGATTGCGACGTCGTTTTTCAACAAAAGGACAGCCAGACCAATGTCTATCCCGCGACCCCGGCATTTTCGTTAGCATGCCAAGCTTACGGCCCGGTTCCCACAAGGACGGCGGCCGCCTCCCCTGCTCGTCCCATCCAGATGAGTGCCGTTTCCCCTACCCCCCGGGAAACCCTTCTGTGAATTTCCTCGAGCAGCGCGGTACCTCTCCAGCATGAACGCTTTGAAAGGCCGGGACATCCTGGCGCTTGGTTTTATGACCTTTGCCCTGTTCGTCGGGGCCGGCAACATCATCTTCCCGCCCATCGTCGGCTTGCAGTCCGGCCCCCATGTGTGGCTGGCGGCGCTGGGCTTCCTGATCACCGCGGTGGGGCTGCCGGTGATCACCGTGATCGCCCTGGCCAAGGTCGGCGGTTCGGTCGACGCCCTCAGCCATCCGATCGGCAGGTATGCCGGCGGCCTGCTGGCGGCGGTCTGCTACCTGGCGGTCGGCCCGCTGTTCGCCATTCCGCGCACCGCCACGGTGTCCTTCGAGGTCGGCGTGGTGCCGCTGCTCGGCGAGAGCGGCACGGCGCTGTTCGTCTACAGCCTGGCGTACTTCCTTCTGGCCCTGGCCATCTCCCTCTACCCCGGTCGCCTGCTGGACACCGTCGGACGCTTCCTCGCCCCGCTGAAGATCCTCGCCCTGGCGATTCTCGGCGTCGCCGCCTTCCTCTGGCCCGCCGGCCCGATCGGCACGGCCCAGCCGGAGTACACCCAGGCCGCGTTCTCCCAGGGTTTCGTCAACGGCTACCTGACCATGGACACCCTCGCCGCGCTGGTCTTCGGCATCGTCATCGTCAACGCCATCCGTTCCCGCGGCGTGCAGTCGCCGCGGCTGATCACCCGCTATGCCATCGTCGCCGGGCTGATCGCCGGCGTCGGCCTGGTGCTGGTCTACGTCAGCCTGTTCCGGCTCGGCGCCGGCAGCCATGCCATCGCCGCCGACGCCAGCAACGGCGCGGCGGTCCTGCATGCCTACGTGCAACATACCTTCGGCAGCCTCGGCAGCTCGTTCCTGGCGGGACTTATCGCGCTGGCCTGCCTGGTCACCGCGGTCGGCCTGACCTGCGCCTGCGCCGAGTACTTCTGCCAGCGCCTGCCGCTGTCCTACCGCAGCCTGGTGATCATCCTGGCAGGGTTCTCCTTCATCGTTTCCAACCTCGGCCTGACCAAGCTGATCCAGGTCTCGATCCCGGTGCTCACCGCGATCTATCCGCCGTGCATCGTGCTGGTGGCGCTGAGCTTCTGCATCGGCCTCTGGCATTCGGCGACGCGCATCCTCGCCCCGGTGATGCTGGTTTCCCTGGCGTTCGGCGTGCTCGATGCCCTGAAGGCGGCGGGCCTGGGCCAGGACTTCCCGCAATGGCTGCTGCACCTGCCGCTGGCCGAACAGGGCCTGGCCTGGTTGATCCCCTCGGTCGCCACTCTCGCCGCCTGCAGCCTGGTCGACCGCCTGCTGGGCAAGCCTGCGCAAGTCGCCGCCTGAGCAGGCCCCAGCGGCCTGCCGCTTGTTCTCCCGGCCGAGCGCGGGACATGCCGGCGGGCGGCGCCAATCGCGTCGTACACCCCACGGCCCGGCTGGCGCCTGCCGCCGCCGGCAGCGCTTCTTCCCGCGTTCAGCCGAACGAATAAGCACTATCGAGCAGGATGATTTCTAGCGCAGCGGCGCGGTTGTTAGCCTTTCGACCATTCCCCCAGGAAAGCGAATCCAGGAGCCGGTCATGGCCAAGGCACTCATCAGCGTACTGTTGTTCTCCCTCGCCCTCGCCGGCTGCGCCAGCGACTACAACCCCTCTCGCCCGTACAGCAGCGACGAGGTCAGGCAACTGGCGCTGGAGGACCTGGCCCGGCGCAGCCTGTCGTTCGAGGAATACCAGGCCAAGCGTCAGGCAATTCTCGAGGAAAAACCGCAAACCGCCGTCAGCCAGTCCAACGCCGCCCTACGCAGTACCGCCATCTGAGGCCTCGTCGAACGGCCAAGAGAAAGCCCCGCGATGCGGGGCTTCTTCGTATTCGGGGCTGGGCGGTCAGCCGCAGGACAGGCGCTTGATCACCAGCGTGTCGTCGACATCGATGTTCAGCCGGCGCGGGTTGTAGTCCATGGTCACCGCATCGTGCGGGCGCAGCGCCCGGGCGACTTCCGCTCCGGCGGCGCGGCGGGCCTCCTCGACGATGGCCGCGGAAGCCTGCTTGCCGACATAGGCCTGCACCGCATTGGCGTCGCAACGGCCGTCCGCTGCCGGGGTGGCCGCGGGCGCGCTGGCGCTGCCGGTGGCTACGCTGGCGCCTTCGGTGGACGGGCCGTCGCCGTTGCTGCTGCAACCGGCGAGCAGGGCCGCGAGAACGAGTGCACTGGAAAACTGCTTCAAAGGCATACCGCCTCCTCTGATCTTCTGGGATCGCCACCTTACCAGTGGCATGGGTTTCCTGGCGAAACTGCAATCCGCGCTGACAAATTCGCCAGCTTCAGTCGCCGCTCAGGCGCTGCAGTTCGCGACGCACCATGGCCGCGTATTCCGGCGGACGCAGGAGGTAGAGCTGGCCCGCGACCCAGTCCAGCCAGCGGCCGCCCTGTTCGGCGCGGGCGTCGAGCAGGCGCCGCGCCTCTTCCTCCGCCCGTTGCCGGTGCTGCCGATGGAATGCCTGGCGCTTCGACAGACCGGAGGCATCTCCGGTTCGATCGTCGGGAGTGTCGGTCATGGCTCTCTTCGCAACCTGCTGCACAAGTCGGACATTCTAACCGCGGAACGCCGTTGCCGTTCGCGGCAAGCGCTTGCCTCCGCCCCGCCCTGCGCCATGCGCCGAGCCCTCTGGCGCGGGGTTCGGCGACCTGGCACGGCCCTTGCGACGGAGCGGCGGTCATTCATTTCCATGGAAGCAGGTCATGAACAGCATAGGTCCCGCCAGCCTTTCCGGCTGGTCTGCGCGTTACCTGAACAACCAGCGGCAAGCCAACACCGAGATCGGCAACGGCGATCTGCTGAAACCGCGCCCCGCCCTTGGCACGCCATTGCGCAACGAGGCCGTCGATCCCGCCGCGGAGTCCGCCCGCCAGGCCATGGACGAGGGTTTTGCGAAGCTGAACCTGACACTGAAGCAGAACCAGGCGAATGCCCCTGCCGGCGCCAGCGAAGGCAAGTCGGCCTATGACGAGTTCAAGGAGTACATGCAGAAATCGCCTGCCGAGCGGATGCGCGAGCAGGTCCTGAAGAGCCTCGGCCTGACCGAGGAGGAACTGGACGCGATGCCGCCGGAGAAACGCGAACAGGTGGAGAAAGGCATCGGCGAACGCATGCGCGAGATGATCGCCATGCAGAACGGCCAGGCGCCGGGACGGCAAGAGGACCCGACGCAGGCCCGCGCGACGCTGAACGCCTGGATCTGAGCCAGGCGCGCGCCAGTCTCTCAGCGCTGCCGGGCGACGACGCGCTTGGCGTAGCTGGCGCGCTCCATCTCGCGCACTTCGACGCTGACCTGCACGCCCTCCTCGCCGCCGCCCGCCACCGCTCCGGCGAGCACCTCGCAGAGCGACTCGCCCAGCGCCTGGCGGGTCGCCGCGTCGCGCCCGTCGAGGATCGACAGGCAGGCATGCAGGTAGGCGCGCTCGGCCGCCGCGGTTCCCTGCCGGTAGGCCTCCAGGGTGACGAAGCGCGACTTGATGTCCGCCTCGCCGAATTGCCCGGAAGCGAACAGCGCGGCATTGGCCTGCTCCAGCAGTTCGCCGGGGGACGTTTCGAGGCGGAGGTTGGCAGTGGCTTCGATGACGAGATGCGGCATGCTGGCGGGCCTTGCGGGGAATGGGGAGCGGGATTCTAGCGGCTCGACGAGCGATGCGACAGCCGGCCTGCGCCTGCGTGGCTCAGATCAACCCGGCGGCCGCGAAAACCCGCGCGTAGATGGCGCGGATCAGCGGCTCCTTGCACCGGTTGTAGTCCGCCACCCGTTGCTCGCCGCGCTTGGCGGCTGGCCGTCGACCCAGGGATTTTCCAGCGGGTCGCTGTCGTGATGACGGACAATATCGGCGGCACCGGGCATGGGCATTCCCTCCGGCGGGATCGTTCAGCGCGTCTCGCAGGCCTGCCGCTGGCCTTTGGCCGGCGTGTACAGGTAGCCGGGCGTGTCGCCCGCCTGGCGGTACAGGACCGAACCGTCGCTATAGGAAATCGCGCTCAGCGCCTGGCCATCGGCGAGGCTGCGGACATCGCCGCCCAGCGACTGGACGCTGCTGCCGTCGGGCAGCTTTAGACTGGCGAAACCGTCGATCACCTCGAGTTTGCCGAAGTCTCCGCAGTGCAACGCCAGCGGCCCGGAAGCGGCCTTTCCGTCCGACGATGAATCCCCGCAACCGCCCAGCAGCGACAGAACCAACAACGCGGGGAGAACAGCGGGCTTCATCGGGGAGTCCTTTGCGGATGAGCGGAAGACGGGACTCTACCACCTGCCGGGCAGCGGGAAAAACCGCTTCGGCGTACGCTGTCATGCAACGGCAGGCGCACCTGTGAGACAATTCGCCGAATGCCAGGCATCACACCCCGCCTTCATCGCGCTACAGCCACGTCATGACGCTGGCTGCGGCACTCCACGAATGCCCGCAGGATCGCCCCATGCTCCAGATGGAGCGCAGCGGAAAGCCGAGACCGGTAGCAGACCGGTATCGCCATGGTCCAGGCGTGCGTAAGTCCTCTATAGGTAAAGAAGTTGATCTCCACCGCGAATATCACCATGCAGTTCGGCGCCAAGCCGCTGTTCGAGAACGTTTCCGTCAAGTTCGGCAACGGCAACCGCTACGGCCTGATCGGCGCCAACGGTTGCGGCAAGTCGACCTTCATGAAGATCCTCGGCAACGACCTGGAGCCGAGCGCCGGCCAGGTCATGCTGGAACCCAACGTGCGCCTGGGCAAGCTGCGCCAGGACCAGTTCGCCTACGAGGACTTCAGCGTCATCGATACGGTGATCATGGGCCACGAGGAACTCTGGGCGGTGAAGGCCGAACGCGACCGCATCTACTCCCTGCCGGAAATGAGCGAGGCAGATGGCATGGCGGTGGCCGAGCTGGAAGTCCAGTTCGCCGAGTTCGACGGCTACACCGCCGAGTCCCGCGCCGGCGAGCTGCTGCTCGGCCTGGGCATCCCGCTGGAGCAGCACTTCGGCCCGATGAGCGCCGTCGCTCCCGGCTGGAAGCTGCGCGTACTGCTGGCCCAGGCGCTGTTCTCGGACCCGGACGTGCTGCTGCTCGACGAACCGACCAACCACCTGGACATCAACACCATCCGCTGGCTGGAAGGCGTGCTCACCGCGCGCAACAGCACCATGATCATCATTTCCCACGATCGCCACTTCCTGAACAGCGTCTGCACCCACATGGCCGACCTGGACTACGGCGAGCTACGCCTGTTCCCGGGCAACTACGACGAGTACATGACCGCCGCCGAACAGGCCCGCGAGCGCCTGCTGTCGGACAACGCCAAGAAGAAGGCGCAGATCGCCGAGCTGCAATCCTTCGTCAGCCGCTTCTCGGCCAACGCTTCCAAGGCCAAGCAGGCCACCAGCCGCGCCCGGCAGATCGACAAGATCCAGCTGGAGGAGGTCAAGCCGTCCAGCCGGGTCAGCCCGTTCATCCGCTTCGAGCAATACAAGAAGCTGCACCGCCAGGCGGTGACCGTGGAAAACATCAGCAAGGGCTATGACGGCAAGCCGCTGTTCAAGGGCCTGAGCCTGCAGGTCGAGGCCGGCGAGCGCGTCGCCATCATCGGCCCCAACGGCATCGGCAAGACCACCCTGTTGCGCTGCCTGGTCGGCGACCTGCCGGTGGATGGCGGCGAGGTGAAATGGACCGACAGCGCCGACGTCGGCTATTTCGCCCAGGACCATGCCGACGACTTCGCCGACGACATGAGCCTGTTCGACTGGATGGCCCAGTGGACCCAGGGCGGCGAACAACTGGTGCGCGGCACCCTCGGCCGCATGCTGTTCTCCAACGACGAGATCAAGAAGTCGGTGAAAGTGATCTCCGGCGGCGAGCAGGGCCGCATGCTGTTCGGCCGGCTGATCCTCAAGCGCCCCAACGTGCTGGTGATGGACGAGCCGACCAACCACCTGGACATGGAGTCCATCGAGGCGCTGAACCTGGCGCTGGACAACTATCCGGGCACGCTGATCTTCGTCAGCCACGACCGCGAATTCGTTTCCTCACTGGCTACCCGCATCATCGAGCTGGGCGAGAACGGCGTGACCGACTTCAGCGGCAGCTATGACGACTACCTGCGCAGCCAGGGCGTGATCGTCTGAGTCCCCGTCGCGCAACGCAAAAGCCCCGCATCCGCGGGGCTTTTTCATTCCGGCATGGACGCGCAGGGCCTATGGGGAGCGCGACTCAGTCGACGTAGCCGGCCATCATCGCCGCGCGGGTCGCCAGGCGCTGGCCCTCGGCGATCTTCTCGCGCTGTTCGGCGGTCAGCTCGCGGGGCGGGTGGTCCTTGATGTAGGCAGCCACGTTCACCCCGATGTAGACGATCAGGGCGGCGGCGATCAGGACGTTCTTCGGATTGATGTCCGAGCGCCGCTTGCAGGCTTCGCAGATGCCGTTCTCGACGAGACGGGTCGCTCGGGCGCCGCAGTTGCGGCAGTAACACGCGCTCACAGGCCGGTTCCTTGTGCTTGTAATTGTCCGGCCAATCTACACGCAGCGCGCCGCTGCGCACAACGCGAAAACCCCGCCGAAGCGGGGTTTTCCGATGACGCGGGGATCAGGCCGCGGCGAACTGCCCGGCGATCTGCCGGCGGGCGGCGGCGATGGCCTGGGCGCGGGGCTCCTCGCCATAGGCCAGGCCTTCGGCGCGAACCACTTCGATATCGGTGATGCCGAAGAAACCCAGCACGGTGCGCAGGTAGCCTTCGTGGGCCGCGCCGGTCGGCTGGCCGGCATGCACGCCACCGGCGGTGGAGACGATCACCACTTTCTTGTCGCCGGCCAGGCCAACCGGGCCGTTCTCGGTGTAGCGGAAGGTCTTGCCGGCGACCGCGATGCGATCGATCCAGGCCTTGAGCTGGCTGGAGATGGTGAAGTTGTACATCGGCGCGCCGATTACCACGACGTCGGCGGCGAGGAACTCTTCCAGCACTTCTTCACCCACCGCGACTTCATGCTTCAGCGCGGCATCGCGCAGCTCCGCCGGGGTGCTGCCGGCGGCCAGGGTCAGGGCGGAGAAATGCGCCACCGCGTCGGCGGCCAGGTCGCGGTAGGTGACGTCAAGCCCGTCTTCGTTCTGCCGCCAGGCCTGGACCAGCTCGGCGCTCAGTTGGCGGGAAGCGGAGGCGTCGCCGAGGATGCTGGAATCGATATGCAAAAGTTTCATGTCTCGCTCCTGAAAGTGGGGGATCGCAGTGTGGCGATCGAGTGGTTTGCATCCTACCGGCAAGGCCAATCGACGATTAGTCGGTAGAAACATGACTATTCGTCCCACACATAGGACAATCTGTTTTTCCCCCCAGCGGAGCGCCTGCATGCCCCACGACCTCAACGACCTCTACTACTTCGCCAAGGTGGTGGAATGCGGCGGCTTCGCCGCGGCCGGACGCGAGACGGGGATTCCCAAGTCGCGCCTGTCGCGGCGCATCGCCGAGCTGGAGGAGCGCCTTCAGGTGCGCCTGCTGCACCGCACGACACGCAAGCTGGCGCTCACGGAGGTCGGCGAACGCTACCTGCAGCACTGCCGCAACCTGCTGCTGGAAGCGGAGATGGCCGAACAGGTGATCGCCGAGCTGAGCGTCGAGCCGCGTGGCCGGCTGCGCCTTTCCGCACCGGTGGCCATGGCTTCGAGCAACCTGGCCGACCTGTTGCCGCGGTTTCTCGAACGACACCCGCAGGTCCAGCTGGAAATCCTCCTGACCAACCGCCGGGTCGACCTGCTCAACGAGGGGGTGGACGTGGCACTGCGCGTGCGCGAACTCGGCGACGAGGACCCTGCGCTGGTCTGCCGGCGCCTGGCTCCGGCGACCACGCAGATCCTCGCCGCCCCGTCGCTGATCGCCGGGCGTCGCCTGGAACATCCGGAAGACCTCGAAGACCTGCCCTTCCTCGGCGCTATTCATAACGACCGCAAGGTCCACGCGACCCTGATCGGGCCGGATGGCAGCCGCTACCAGTTGGAACGCGAACCGCGCCTGGGCGTCGACGACTTCGTCCTGCGCAAGAAAGCCGCCGTGGCCGGCCTCGGCGTCACCCTGCTGCCCGAAGGCTACTGCGACAGGGAACTGGCCGATGGCAGCCTGGTGCGCATCCTGCCGCAGTGGACCTTGCCGAAAAGCACCATGCAGGCCGCCTACCTGCCGCGCAGCAGCCAGATTCCGGCGATCCGTGCTTTGATCGACTTTCTCGTGGAAGCCCTGCAACGCCCCTCGGGCGAGACCGGCCCGGCCTACCGCCGCGCCCGCGAGTGAGCCGCGCCGTTCAGCCGATCCGCTGCAACAGCGCGGCGGACAGGCGCCCGCCGAGCAGGCTGTCGAGCCAGAACAGCTGGTGCAGCAGGACGATGCCCCAGAACACCAGTTGGAACGAGAGCTTGCGGGTCTTGTGGCGGAATACCTGCTGCGCGACCAGCGCGCCAGGCCAGCCGCCGAGCAGCTCGAACAGGTGCAGGCGGACCTCCGGGGTACGCCAGTCGCCGCGTGCGGCGCTGCGCTTGTCCCGCCAGTAGAGGGCGAATGCGAGCAGGCTGGCCAGCGGATAGGCCAGCAGCGGCCAGAGGGCCTGTCCGTCCAGGTACATCCGCCAGGCGCCAGCGGCCGGCAGCACGCAGAGGATCAGCAGGACCAGCAGCTTCGCCAACGGGCGCTGCAACGCGCTCGGCGGAGTCGGCGCCGGCCGCGCCTGGGCCCGCGTCACCGGCGCCTGGGCGCCACGGCGGACAGTCGGCGGATCGATGGTCAGCGCGTCCAGCCGCGCCCTCTCGGCGCGCAGGCGGCCCTGGGCATCCTGGCTGGCGAGAAACCACACCTGGTCGCCCTGGCGGGGACGGCGGTCGCCGCGGAACGCGGAGATATGCAGGAAGACTTCTTCCCCGCCGGTCTTCGGCAGGATGAAGCCGAAGCCCTTGTCGTCATACCAGCGGCTGATCATGCCCGGCTTTTCCATATCCACATCCACTCGCTCGCTACCCGTTTCGCGCTGCATTCTAGCCACCCGCGGCGGCCAGACGAAAAAAGGCGCGGCTCGCGCCGCGCCTCTTGCCTGTTCCCGGGCCTCACACCTCGCCGGCGGTGCTCCAGTCGATCAGGTGGAATTGCCAGGTCGCCAGGATCAGCAGGCCGAAGGCGATCCGATACCAGGCGAAAGCCGCGTAGCTGTGGTTGCCGATGAACTTCAGCAAGGCACGCACCGCCAGCATGGCGAAGACGAACGAGGTGACGAAGCCGACGGCGAACACCGGCAGGTCCTCGGGGCGGAACAGGTCGCGGTACACGTATCCGGAATAGACCGCCGCGCCGACCATGGTCGGCATCGCCAGGAAGAACGAGAACTCGGTGGCCGCCTTGCGCGAAAGGCCGAACAGCAGGCCGCCGATGATGGTCGCGCCGGACCGCGAGGTGCCGGGGATCATCGCCAGGCACTGGGCACAGCCGATCTTCAGGGCGTCCTTCCAGGTCATGTCGTCGACGTGTTCGGCGCGGATCACATGCTTCCGGCGCTCGGCCCAGAGCATGACCACCCCACCCACCACCAGCGCCAGGGCAACGGTGATCGGATTGAACAGCCACTCGTGGATCAGGTCGGCGAACAGGACGCCGAGGACTACCGCCGGGAAGAACGCGATCAGCAGGTTGGCGGTGAAACGCTGGGCCTGGCGCTGGCTCGGCAGGTCACGGACGACTTGAAAGATCTTTCCCCGAAATTCCCAGACGACAGCGAGGATCGCCGCCAGCTGGATGATGATGTTGAACGCCTTGGCGCGTTCGCCGCCGAAGCCGATGAGGTCGGCGACGATGATCTGGTGCCCGGTGCTGGAAATCGGCAGGAACTCGGTCAGCCCCTCCACGACGCCCAGGATGAACGCCTGGAAAGCAGTCCACCACTCCATGTTTCTCCCCCTTCTACTACTGTCCCGAACGAGCTTTCGTTGTTCTCGGCGATACACTCGCCGTCTTTTATGAAGGCCTTACGACTCCGAAGAACCCGACCAGTTCCCCCACTGCCGAAGTCGAAACCGGCGGGCATGCTACCAGAGCGGCCGGCCAGGAATCTTGGAATTCTTGCCAGCCGGCGTCTGAACAAATCTGTCCGCGCCCGTCCCCTCCGCCCTGGTCTTCGCGAAGCGCCGGATACATTCGCTACAATGCGTCCTCGTCGCATGAGGGCCTTCCGTGTCACCCCTTGAACTCTTCGCCGCTTCGCTCGGCGCCATCGCCGTCTACCTGACCGTCCGCCAGAATCCCTGGTGCTGGCCTATCGGCCTGGTGATGGTGGCGCTCTACGCCTGGATATTCTTCGAGGTGAAGCTTTATTCGGACATGCTCCTGCAAATGGTCTACGCGGCGCTACAGCTCTATGGCTGGTGGCAGTGGACCCGCGGCGGGCAGGACCACGACGGCCGCTCGGTGAGCCGCCTGAACGCCGCGCAGCGCCTCTACGGGCTCGGTGCGGGCCTGGTCGGCAGCGTCGCGCTCGGTTACCTGATGGCCAACCACACCGATGCCGCCAGTCCCTGGTGGGACGCCGGATTGACCGCCTTCAGCCTGGTGGCGCAATGCTGGATGGCGCAGAAGCGCCTGGAATGCTGGGCCCTGTGGATCGCCGTAGACGTGCTGTTCGTGGCGCTCTTCGCCAGCAAGGCGCTGTACCTGACCGCCGCCCTCTACGCCCTCTTCACCCTGCTGGCGATCCACGGCTGGCGGACCTGGCGCCGCGACCCGGCATTGCGCGAGGGCGTCGCCGCATGAAGGTGCTGGTACTCACCGGGCCCGAATCCAGCGGCAAGAGCTGGCTTGCGGAGCAGCTCCAGGCCCGCTTCGGCGGCCGGGTGGTCGGCGAGTACGTCCGCCACTTCATCGACGAACAGCGCCGCGACACCTGCTACGCCGACATCCCCGCCATCGCCCGCGGGCAACTGGCCTGGGAGGACGCCGCTCGCGCGGAACGGCCGGCGCTGCTGATCCTCGATACCCACCTGCTGAGCAACATCCTCTGGAGCCGGATTCTCTTCGGCGACTGTCCGGACTGGCTCGAACCCGCCCTGCTGCGGCGGCGCTACGACCTGCACCTGCTGCTCTCGCCGGAAGGCGTGGCCTGGAGCGCCGACGGCCAGCGCTGCCAGCCGGAACTGGCGCAGCGCCAGGCCTTCCACCGCGAATGCCAAGCCTGGCTGGAGCGGCATCGGCAGCCCTACCGCGCCATCGCCGGCGACTGGGCCGAGCGCCGGCGCCAGGCTTTCGCCGCAGTGCAAGGACTGCTCCAGGACGGCTGAAGGGCCGGCCCTGTCACGCCAGCGATACACCGCCAGCACAGTCCGGCCCTTGGCGCAGAGCGTTTCGCGACGGCGCCGCGGAAAGCTGTCTCGGCGCTGAAACAGCTCCGGGCGCGTCCCCGGCAGGCTTGACCCCATGGTCGGCGGGCCTGCTGTTGCACGGATGCAACACTGTCCGCCAGGTTCCCCCGGCGCTCACCTCCAAGCCCTTGATTGACAAGGAAAACGCAAAACCGGCACGCCCCATGCTCGCTCCCTGCCAACGCTGATTAGGGCTCAGCGCCAACGAAGGAAGCGCCATCATGTCGGGGAGTTCGCTACGCATCGTCGTTCCAGCGCTGCTGGTCATCGTCGGCTCCGTGCCGGTGAGCCTCCCCGCGCATGCGGCGGACGGTACGATCGTCGTCCAGCGCCAGGTCCAGCCACGGGTCGCCTACCGTCCGAGCATGGTGCCCGACCCACATCCCACCGTCGTCGACACCAACGTCTCCGCCGAGGTCAACGCCCTCGCCAACGGGGCGGCCAGCGGCAATACCGTGAGCCGCGAACTGGGCGATGCCGACTTCGCCATCGTGACCAGCGGTTCCGGGATTCGCAGCATGATTCTCACCGGAAGCGCCCTGCCGGGTTTCGCCAGCCAGCCGGCGAACCCGGCGACGGTCCAGGCCGTCGGCAACCTCGGCACCACCCACGGCGCGGGAGGCGGCGCCGGCGCAGGCCTCGCCGGGCAGATCAACGGCAGCCTCAAGCAGGGCCTGGCACCGCTGCAGATGCTCGGGGGTGGTCAATGAAGCGCCTGTCCGCCCTCCTCCTCGCCTTCGCCTGTATCGCGTCGCTCCAGGCCGACCCGCTGGCCTCACGCAATCGCGCCAGCATCGATGACAGCGGCACCTACCGCGGCAACTTCGCCCTCAACCAGGCCGCCGGCGACGCCCAGCAACAGAGCAACGTTCGTGTCGTCGCGGTAGGCTCCGCGGCCCTCGTCGGCAGCGACCAGCGCCAGCATCTGCAACTCGACGCCAGCCAGCCGATCGCAGCCAGCGCCAGCATCTCGGGGGCGGCGCTGCGCGGCAGCGGCATCCTCGGCGTCAACCAGGGCGCCGGCCTCGGCAACCAACAGATCAACGCCTTCCGGCTGAGTCTCAGCAACGGCCCGGAAAGCCTGGATGACAGCGTTCTCGCGCAAAGCGTGGCGCTGACCAAAGTCTCCGGTTCGGCCACTCCGGTCCCGGGGGGACGCAGCGTCTCGACGGACGATCGCGCCTTCGCCGGGAGCAGCGGCGTGGTGCAGGTGAACCAGAGCGCTGGGGTGGGCAATCAGTCGATGAACACCCTCAGCGTCAGGGTCATGGAATGACTCTGCCAAGCCAACACAAGCCCAACACTAAGCACAGAAATGCAAGGAGAAACGCCATGAAAGCGACTATGGTCCTGACCCCGCTGGCCCTGGCAATGGCTGCAGTGCTGTCGGTATCGGCCTACGCCGGAAACGAAGGTGGCTGGCACCCGCCGAAACCCAACCCGCAGTCGAACAACAAGGGCGGAGCCACGGCCCTGGTGGTGGATACGCAGCAGAACTACAACAACAAGGTCAGCAACTTCGGCACGCTGAACAATGCCTCGGTGAGCGGCTCGATCAAGGATGCCTCGGGCAACGTCGGGGTCAACGTCGCCGCCGGCGACAACAACCAGCAGGCCAACGCCGCCGCGCTGGCCAGCGCCGACGCCAGCTTCGTGTTCGGCACCGCGACCGCCAGCACCAGCGTGCTGCAGAGCGGCTACGGCAATACGCTGAACAACTACTCCAACCCCAACACCGCATCGCTGAGCAACTCGGCCAACAACGTCTCGGGCAACCTGGGCGTGAACGTCGCCGCCGGCAACTTCAACCAGCAGAAGAACGACCTGGCCGCCGCCGTCTCCAACGGCCAGTACAGCACTGCCGGTAGCGCCGCGTCGCAGACCTCCACCGGCAACACCACCGTCAACAGCGCCAACTACGCCTATGGCGGCACCTACGTGTCGCTGAAGCTGAACGCCGACGGCAGCTACAAGGGCACCTCCGACCAGATCGGCGACGTCTACCTCGACACCTGGGAAGGCCAGACCCATCCGGGCGGCAGCAATACCGGCCACATCGACGTGGACAGCCAGGCCCAGGGCGCCAAGGACCTGAACCACGACGGCGGCGCGTTCGCCTTCAAGGAAAAGGGCGACGTCGACCTGAAAGGCACGGTGTCCGGCTTCATCCCGGCGATCGTCGGCTTCAAGACCCCGGTCACCAACAACGCCAGCCTGAGCAACTCGTTGCAGAACGTCTCGGGCAACGTCGGGGTGAACATCGCCGCCGGTGGCGGCAACCAGCAGAGCAACTCCCTGTCCATCGCCGCCGGTTGCAGCAGCTGCCCGGCCGGTGGCGAGAGCCTTGGCTTCTGATCCTGGCCCAGGGGTTCCGGCGCCAGCCGGAACCCTTTTCCATCCGACACAGGAACCGGCCATGCGCACGCTCATCCTTTCCCTGCTGCTGCTCGTCGACCTCACCGCCCAGGCGGCGACCCTCGGCTTTCCCGCCCTGCCCGGCGGCGGCCTGGTCTACAAGCAGGTGCAGAGCATCCGCGAGCGGCGCTTCGCCGACCTGGTCGAGCAGAAGACCGATTTCAGCTGCGGCGCCGCGGCCCTCGCGACCATCCTGGAGAAGGCCTACGGCGCCCCGCTCGACGAGCAGGCGGTGATCCAGGGCATGCTCGCCCACGCCGACCCGGAGATCGTCCGCACCCAGGGCTTCTCCATGCTCGACATGAAGCGCTACGTCGAATCCATGGGCATGCGCGCGCGCGGCTACCGGATCGAGGCGGCGCAACTGGAACAACTGAAGATCCCCGCCATCGTGCTGATGGAAATCCGCGGCTACAAGCACTTCGTCGTCCTGCAACGCACCCAGGGCGAGTACGTGTACGTGGGTGACCCGGCGCTGGGGCACAAACGTTACGCGCTGACAGAGTTCGCCAAGGGCTGGAACGGCATCGTCTTCGCCGTGATCGGCCAGGGATACGACCGCGGCAATCCGCTGCTGACGCCGCCCGAGCCGCTGACCGCGCGCAATCGCCTGGACCGCTTCAAACCGGTCAGGGACGCCGAACTGATGGAATTCGGCTTCATCCAGAGCGATTTCTTCTGATCGCAGGAGCCGGATGCTCCGGGAGCACGCCATGTACACGCACCACTGCTTCGTCCTCGCCTGCTGCCTCGGCGCTGCGCTGCCCGCCCCCGCCAGCGACCTGTTCGCCCCCGCCGAACTGAGCGACCAGGAGCTTTCCCATCTGCGCGGGCGCTATGTGCTGCCGGGGCGGATCGTCAGCTTCGGAGTGACCATGAGCAGCACCTGGCAGAACGCCAGCGGCCAGGTCCTCGGCGCGCGCGTCGACCTGCAGGTGCGGCAGAACCTGGCGCGCCCGGTCCTCAACGTCACCCTGGTCGATCGGCCAGGCGACGCCCCACCACCCGCCGCCGGCAACGGCCAGGTCCTCGGCGGCGCCGGACTGGCACAGACCCAAGGGGTCAGCCAGAGCATCCGCACCGCCGGCGACCACAACAGCGCCAGCAATGGCGTCAGCATCGAGGTCCGCCACGGCGACGCGCCGCCGCCACTGCCGGGCGGCACGCCGCTGGAAGGTGCGCTCGCCCTCAGCGGCGAGGCCGGCACGGTGAAGGTCACGCCGAACGGCGGCGCCCTGCAACTGGCGATCCAGGCCAGCGGCCAGGGCGCCAGCCTGCAAAGCCTCGGCGCCGGCGGCCTGGTGCAGAGCGTGGCGCTCAGCGGAAACCGCAACCTGGTGCAGAACCTGGCGGCGCTCGAGGTGATGCTCAAGGACCGGCCGGGCGCCGATCCGGCACTGAATTGCGCCTGGGAGCAATTGCGCGCGCTGCGCCCCAGCGGCTACTGAAAGTTGATCTAGTCTGAAATCACTGTGCTATCGGAAGGCCATAAAAACGGAACGGCAAACATGACCCAGACACTCTCGCTGCGAGCTGTCCTCTGCGCCACCACCCTGGTTTCCCCGTTCCTGGCGCAGGCCGCGACGGAGTCCGAGGTCGAGGCGCTGAAGAAGGAACTCCTGGAGCTGCGCCAACGCTACGAGGCCCAGCAGAACGCCCTGATGGTCCTCGAACAGCGCGTACGCCAGGTCGAGGCGCAACCCCAGGCGCCGCAGCCGCAACGCCTGGTCAAGTCGATCCAGCCGCCGGCGCAGGCGCGCAACGACGCCAACGCGGTCGCCGGCACCTACGGCGCCAGCCTCAAGGACGATGGCGCGCCCGCGCCCAGCGTGGAAAACATCTACCAGGACGCCAGCGGCTTCTTCGGCGGCGGCACCTTCAGCCTGGAGACCGGCCTCACCTACAGCCACTACGACACCCGCCAGTTGTTCCTCAACGGCTTCCTGGCGCTGGACTCGATCTTCCTCGGCAACATCGGCGTGGACCAGATCGATGCCGACATCTGGACCCTCGACCTGACCGGCCGCTACAACTGGAACCAGCGCTGGCAGGTGGATATCAACGCCCCGGTGGTCTATCGCGAATCGACCTACCAGTCCGCCGGCGCCGGCGGCTCGACCTCGCAGATCACCGAGAAATCGGTGACCGGCGACCCACGCCTGGGCGACGTCAGCTTCGGCGTCGCCTACAAGTTCCTCGACGAAAGCGAGAGCACCCCGGACGCGGTGGTCAGCCTGCGGGTCAAGGCGCCCACCGGCAAGGATCCTTACGGCATCAAGCTGAAGCAGGTACCGGGCAACAACAACCTCAACGTGCCCGACGACCTGCCCACCGGCAACGGCGTCTGGTCGATCACCCCGGGCATCTCGCTGGTGAAGACGGTGGACCCGGCGGTGCTGTTCGGCAGCCTGTCGTATACCTACAACTTCGAAGAGTCGTTCGACGACATCAACCCGCAGCAAGGCGTGAAGACCGGCGGCAAGGTCAAGCTCGGCAACTGGTTCCAACTCGGCGTCGGCGTGGCCTTCGCGCTGAACGAGAAGATGAGCCTGTCGTTCTCCTTCTCCGAACTGATCAGCCAGAAGAGCAAGGTCAAGCAGGACGGCCAAAGCTGGCAGACCGTCAGCGGCAGCGACGCCAACGCCGGCTACTTCGGCCTGGGCATGACCTATGCGGTGAGCAACAGGTTCAGCATCGTGCCCAGCCTGTCCATCGGCATCACTCCGGACGCGCCGGACTTCACCTTCGGCGTGAAATTCCCCTACTACTTCTGAGGGGCCACCGTTCGAGCCTGGGCATGCCTTACCCCTCGAAGGGATGCGTGAGCCTGGGAGCGGTCCTCGCCTAGCTGCGCAGGGCGGATAACGCCGCAGGCGTTATCCGCCGGTAGCAACGGCACCGTCCCTCTCAAGCCTCGCCAGCGAGCGCCCGCTCGACTTCCTCGCGCGAGGGGATCGAGGTCTGCGCGCCGAGGCGGGTCACCGAGATCGCCGCGGCGGCCTGGCCGAAGCGGATCGCCGCCGCCTCGTCGAGGCCGCGCGCAAGGGCCGCGGCGAAGCCACCGACGAAGGTGTCGCCGGCCGCCGTGGTATCCAGCGCCTTGACCCGCGCCACCGGGAAATGCTCGTCCCGCCCCTCGCCCACCAGTAGGGCGCCCTGGGCGCCGAGGGTGACGATCACCCTGCCGGCGCCCATTTCGCGCAGGCGCTCAGCGGCACGCCCGGCGCTCTCCAGGGAGTCCACCGGCAGACGGCAGAGCAGTTCGCTTTCGGTCTCGTTGGGGACCAGGTAGTCCACCAGCGGCAGCCAGTCCGCCGGCACGTCGCGGGTGGCCGGCGCCGGGTTGAGGATCACCGTCTTGCCCAGTGCATGGGCCCGGCGCAGCACATGGCCAACCGTCTCCAGCGGGCTTTCCAGCTGGCAGACCACCACCTGCGCCTGCTCCAGCAAGTGTTCGTGGCGCGCCAGCACGGCCGGCGACAGGTGGCCGTTGCCGCCGGCGACGATGACGATGGCGTTCTGGCTGCTGTCGTCGACCACGATCAGCGCCACCCCGCTGGACTCCCCGGCCACCCGCTCGACGCCCTGGCAGTCGATGCCCTCGGCCTGTAGCGCACGGTACAACTGGTCGCCGTAGGCATCGTCGCCAAGGCAGCCGATCATCGCCACCTCCGCGCCGAGACGCGCCGCGGCGACCGCCTGGTTGGCTCCCTTGCCGCCGGGAACGGTGATGAAGGACTGCCCGGCGAGGGTCTCGCCGCCCCGTGGCAGGCGCGGCGCGCGCACCACCAGGTCCATGTTCAGGCTGCCCACCACCAGTACTTTCGCTTGCATCGTTGCGTCCTTGTTCCAGCCTCTCTCTAGCGAGGGCGCCCCCGGCGCCCGGTTCAGACCCGCACCAGCGGCGGCGCGGTGGATTCGCGCAGGACCAGCGCCGGCGCCACCACCCGCCGCTGCATCGGCTCCTCGCGCTCGGCGATGCGTTGCAGCAGCAATTGCGCAGCGATCTCGCCAAGCAGGCGGATCGACTGGCCCACGGTGGTCAAGGCGGGAAACACGAAGCGGCTCAGCTCGATATCGTCGAAGCCGATCACCGACAGTTCGTGCGGCACCCTGATATTCAGCTCGGCCGCGGCGCGCAGCACGCCGATGCCGATCATGTCGTTGCCGGCGACGATCGCCGTCGGTCGCTCGCCCTCGCCGCCCAGCAGGCCGAGCGCCGCGTGGTAGCCGCCGGGGCTGCTGAACTCGCTTTCCAGCAGCCACTGCGGGCGCACCTCCAGGCCGGCCTTGGCCATCGCCCGCCGGTAGCCCTCGACCCGCAGCGTCGAAACCTTGGTCGACAGCGGCCCGCCGATGCAGGCGATGTCGCGATGGCCCAGTTCGAGCAGGTGGCGGGTCGCCAGGTAGGCGCCCATCTCATGGTCGATCTGCACCCGGTCAGCTTCCACGCCTTCCACCTCGCGGTCGACGATCACGGTCGGCGTGCGCATGTTCGCCAGTCCCTTGGCCAGCGCGCCGTCGCCGCCGGCGGACGCCAGGACCAGGCCGTCGATACGTTTCTCCTGGAGCACGCGCAGGTAGTTGGCCTGCTTCTGCGGGTTGTCGTCGGAGTTGCAGAGGATCACGCAGTAACCGTTGCGCTCGCAGCAATCCTCGATGCCGCGCGACAGCTCGGCGAAATACGGGTTGGTACTGTTCGGCACCAGCAGGCCGATGATCGAGGTGGTGCGCACCTTCAGCGAGCGCGCCACCGCGCTGGGCACGTAGTGCAGCTGCGCGATGGCGTCCTCGACCTTCTTGCGCACCGCGTCGCTGACCGGCCGCGTCCTGTTCACCACATGCGATACGGTGGTGAAGGAAACCCCCGCCATCGCCGCCACGTCCTTCATTGTCGCCATCGTTCAGCCCTGTCTGCGGGCGCGATGGCTGCGGTAGGTATCCAGCACCACCGCTACCACGATCACCGCCCCGGTAATGATTCGTTTGGTCGGCTCCGACGCACCGATCTGCGCCAGCCCCGCCGCCAATACGGAAATGATCAGCACGCCGAAGAAGGTGCTGACCACCGAACCTCGCCCGCCCATCAGGCTGGTGCCGCCGATCACCACCGCGGCGATGACCTGGAGTTCCAGGCCGACCCCGGCGTTGGGATCGGCCGCTTCCAGACGCGAGATCTGGAACAGCGCGGCCAACCCGGCGAGCAGCCCCATCAGGGCGAATACTGCAATCTTATAGGGTTTCGGGTTCACACCGGCCAATCGCACCGCTTCTTCGTTGGTACCGATGCCGATCAGGTAGCGGCCGAACACCGTGCGGGTGAGCACCGCCTGGGCGGCGAACATCACCAGCAGGGCGATCACGAAGGCCGGCGAGATGCCGAACGCCAGCGGATTGGACAGCCAGGCATAGGCGTCGCCGATATAGGCCGTGCGCGAGTCGGTCATCTGGTAGGCCAGCCCACGGGCCATCTCCAGCACCCCGAGGGACACGATGAACGAGGGAATCCGCCAGGCCACCGTGATCGAACCGGTGACGCAGCCGGCCAGGGTCGCGCAGGCCATCCCGAGCATCGCCGCCGGCAGCACGCCCCAGCCCCAGCCGAGCGTCGCCAGGCTTACCGCCGAGGCCGCCAGGGCCAGCACCGAACCCACCGAGAGATCGATGCCGCCGACGATCAGGATGAAGGTCATGCCCACCGCCAGCACCACCAGGTCGGGGATCTGGTTGGCGATGGCGAGGAAGGTGCCATAGCTGAGGAAGTGGCTGCTCAGCGCCGAGAACAGCGCGATCATCGCCAGCAGCGCGCCGGCCAGGCCGAGGTAGGTGCCCAGGCCGAAATAGTTGCCGCGTCGCAGGGTTGGCGCTGCGGCGGCGGTAGCGGAAGACGTCGGGTCGCTCATTTCTGGTTCCTTGCGTTGCGTGTTCACGACGTCGCCAGCAGCGCGTCGCGTTTCTTGTAACCGGCGAAGGCCGCCGCCAGCAGCGCGTCCTGGGTCCAGGCGTCGCGCTCGAAGGTGTTCACCATACGTCCCGCCGAGAGCACGCCGATGCGATCGCAGATCAGCATCAGCTCGCGCAGGTCGCTGGACACCACCACCAGCGCCTTGCCCCGGCGGGTCAGTTCGGCGAGCAAGGCATAGATGTCGAACTTGGCGCCGACGTCGATGCCACGGGTCGGCTCGTCGAACAGCAGCACCTGGCAGTCGCGCTCCAGCCAGCGGCCGATCACCACCTTCTGCTGGTTGCCGCCGGACAGTTCGCCCACCGCCTGCGCGGTGTCCGCGCAGCGCACCCGCAGCGCCTCCACCTGACGCCGCGCCAGGGCTTCCTCGCGGCGCCGGTCGATCACCCCGTGGCGCGCCAGCGCCGGCAGGTTGCCCAGGGCCAGGTTGGCGCTGATCGACTGGTCCAGCAGCAGGCCCTCGCCCTTGCGGTCCTCGGTGATCAGCGCCACCCCCTGGCGCACCGAGTCGGCCGGCGAACGCAGGCTCAGGCGCTGCGGCGGATCGCCGAGCAGGACCTGCCCACCGTCGGCGCGGTCGGCGCCGTAGATCAGGCGCAACAATTCGGTGCGCCCGGAGCCGATCAGTCCGGAAATGCCGAAGATCTCCCCCGCGCGCACCTCGAACGACACCTCATGCACCTTGCCGCGCCGGCTCAACCGCTCCACCCGCAGCAACGGCGCGCCGATCTGCCGTGTACCCAGGTCGAAGCGCTCGCCCAGCTCGCGGCCGACCATCAGGGTCACCAGTTGGTCGGCGTCGTAGCGCTCGATCGGCTCGACGCAGACCAGGTGGCCATCGCGCAACACCGAGATGCGCTGCGAAATCCGCGCCAGTTCCTCCAGTCGATGGGAGATGTAGACGATCGCCACGCCGCGTTCGCGCAGCCGCTCGACCTGCTCGAAGAGCATGTCCACTTCGCGCGCGGTAAGCATCGCCGTGGGTTCGTCGAGGATCAGCAAACGGCAGTCGCCGATCAGGTTGCGGGCGATCTCGACCATCTGCTGGTGGCCGATGCCGAGGTCGCCGACCAGCGTGTCGGGATCGATCGCCTCCAGGCCGACCTGGGCCATCGCCTCGCGGGCCGCCGCGCGCAGGCGCCGACGGTCGATCCAGCCGGCGCGCCGGGGCAGGTCGTGGAGGAACAGGTTCTCCGCCACCGACAGGGTCGGCAGCAGGTTCAGTTCCTGCATCACCATGCGCACGCCCAGCGCCTCGGCCTCGCGGCGGCTAGCGGGGGCGTAGGGCCGGCCGAGGAGCTCCAGGCTGCCGGCGCCGGGACGTTCCAGGCCGCCGACGATCTTCGACAAGGTGCTCTTGCCGGCACCGTTCTCGCCGGTCAGGGCCAGCACCTCGCCGCCGAACAATTGCAGGTCGATCTCCGCCAGCACCGGCTGCGCGTAGGTCTTGCCGACCCCGCGGATGCTCAGCAGCGGCAATGCGTCGCTAGACATGGGAAGGCTCCATCGGACGGCTCAGGGCGCGGTCACCAACTCGACAGGCGTCTCGACCACGCCGTCCTTCTCATGTTCCGGGGTTTGCCCGGCGAGCAGCTTGAGCGCGGTCTGGATACCGAACACCGCCTGCTTCGCGGCGAACTGGTCGGCAGTGGCCAGTACCCGGCCATCCTTGAGCATCGGCTTGATCGCCTGGATATTGTCGTAGCCGACCACCTTCACCTGCCCGGCGCGGCCCGCCGCGCGCACCGCCGATACCGCGCCGAGGGCCATGCTGTCGTTGCCGGCGAGCAGCGCCTTGAGGTCCGGATGCTCGTTGAGCATCGCCGAAGCCACCGCGTTGCCCTTCTCGATTTCCCAGTTGCCCGACTGCAAGGAGACGATCTTCATCCCCGCCGCGTCCATCGCATCCCTGAAGCCGGCGGTGCGCTGCTGGGCATTGGTGGTCGTGGAGACCCCTTCGATGATGCCGACCTCGTCGCCGGCCTTCAGTCGCTTCGCCAGGTACTCGCCGACCAGCCGCGCGCCCTTGCGGTTGTCGGGCCCGACGAAGGGCACGCCGATCTTCTTCGCCTGCAGCACCTGCGGGTCGAAGCGGTTGTCGATGTTGACCACCACGATGCCGGCGTCCAGCGCTTTCTTCACCACCGGCACCAGCGCCTTGGAATCGGCCGGCGCGATCACCAGTGCGTCGACCCCGGAAACGATCATCTGCTCGACGATGCGGATCTGGCTGGAGGTATCGGTCTCGTCCTTGATGCCGTTGGAAACCAGTTCGAACCGGTCGGCATGCTCCTTCTGGTAGGCCTTGGCGCCGTCCTCCATGGTCAGGAAGAACTCGTTCGCCAGCGACTTCATCACCAGCGCGATCCTGGGCTTCTCGGGAGTTTCCGCGTGGACGGCGGACAGGGGCAGGAACGAGGAACAGGCAGTCAGCACAACGGCAGCCAACAGGCGCCGGGAAGCGACCCGCTTCATGGTGTATCCTCCAGCTTTTCTTATCGTTGTATTGAGGCTTTTCCAGGAGATTATCCAGACGCAAACGTTTGCGCTAGGTGAATATGCGTCTATCTGACAGATTCTGTCAATCGCCACGAGCAACTGTCGCGAACCGGTCGGGATCGGTTGGATTCTAGTTCGCTACGGCTGGGAAACGCAGGATATTTTGCCTGGCTGGCAGATCTCCCGCCGCCCACTCAGCGCAACCGGTGCTTGTGCAACAGGCGGTAGAAGGTCGGCCGCGAGACCCCGAGCATCCGCGCGGCCACGCTGAGGTTGTCGCCGTAACGGGCCAGCGCGTCGCACATCGCCTGGCGCTCGGCGCAGAGCTTGTAGACCTCCAGGCTGGACAACGGCGGGCCGTCGCCGCGCGCGCATTCCAGGCCGAGGTCCTGGGCCTCGATCTGCCGCCCCTCCGCCAGGACCAACCCGCGACGCACCCGGTTGGCCAGTTCGCGGACGTTGCCCGGCCAGGCGTGCATCGCCATCGCCGCCAGCGCGTCCTCGCTGAAGCGGCGCGGGCGGCGGCCGGTCTCCAGGCTGTAGAGCCGGGAGAAATGATTGGCCAGCAGCGGCAGGTCCTCGCTCCGTTCGCGCAACGGCGCGGTGCCGACCTGCAGGACGTTGAGCCGGTAGTAGAGATCCTCGCGGAACGTCCCGGCATCGATCGCCGCCTCCAGGTCGACATGGGTCGCCGCCAGCACCCGCACGTCCACCTCGACCGGCCGGCTACCGCCGACCCGCTCGATCTGCTGTTCCTGGAGAAAGCGCAACAGGTTGGCCTGCAACTCCAGCGGCAGGTCGCCGATCTCGTCGAGGAACAGGGTGCCGCCGTCGGCCGCCTCGATCCGCCCGACCTTGCGCTGGTGCGCGCCGGTGAAGGCGCCCTTCTCGTGGCCGAACAGCTCGGACTGGATCAGGTGCTCGGGAATCGCCCCGCAGTTGATCGCGACGAACGGCCTGTCCGCGCGCCGCGACTGCCGGTGCAGGGTACGCGCGACCAGTTCCTTGCCGGTGCCGCTCTCGCCCCGGATCAGTACCGGCGAGTCGGTCGGCGCCAGCTTCGCCAGCAGCCGGCGCAGGTCGCGTACGGCCAGGCTCTCGCCGAGCAGTTCGTGCTCGCCCTCGGCATCGCCGGGCACCGTGCCGCGCCCGCGCAGGCGGGCCATGCCAAAGGCGCGGCCGAGGGTCACCTGCACCCGCGCCATGTCGAACGGCAAGGTATGGAAGTCGAAGAACCATTCGCAGACGAAATCGCCGACGCCATTCACCGGCAGGGTGTCCGGGCTGAGCACGGCGATCCACTCGGTGCCGCTGCGGCTGATCAGGTCCTTCACCGTCTCCGGCCGCTCCAGGTGGAACGGCCGCAGGCGCAGCAGGCCGACGTCGCAGGCGCGTTCGCGCGCCGTTTCCAGCGCGCAGCTGTCCACTGCCCAACCCGCCTCGCGAAGTCCCGGCAACAGGCGCCGGCAATCGTCGCACGGGTCCACCACCAGCAGACGGCGGAGGTTCGATGCATCTGGCATGTGTGCTCCTTTGCGGCGCCAATTCTTTGAACCGTCATAAAAACGGCATGTTGGCGCTCTGAAAGGAAAATCTAGCAATTTTTTGACGCGCGAAAGTGAATCTTTGTTTATATCGCCAATGCCGAAATCGTCTTATCAGTCGTAGCCGCGACGCTTGACTTCCAGGCGCCGGACGAACTCCTCCAGGACCAGCTTGTAGAGGTCGTCGCCGAGGTAGACATCTTCCACCCCGCAGTCGATGTTCGGGTTGTCGTTCACCTCGATCACCACCACCTTGTCGCCGGCCTGCTTCAGGTCCACCCCGTAGAGGCCGTCGCCGATCAGATTGGCGGTCTTCACCGCCAGCTCCACCACCTTGCGCGGCGCCTCGTGCACGGGCATGGTGCGGAAATCGCCGCTGACCTCCTCGGCGTCCGGGCTGTGGTCGTAGATCTGCCAGTGGCCCTTGGACATGAAGTACTGGCAGGCGAAGATCGGCTTGCGGTTGAGCACGCCGATACGCCAGTCGTACTCGGTATAGAAGAACTCCTGGGCAAGGATCAGCACCGAGCGCTCGAACAGCTCGGCGCTGGCCGCCAGCAACTGCTCCTGGTCCTCCACCTTGATCACCCCGCGCGAGAAGCTGCCGTCGGGAATCTTCAGCACTAGCGGGAAGCCCAGGCGCTCGCCGACCTTCTCCAGTTCCTGCGGGTTCTCCTTGTAGAGAATCTCGGTGGCCGGCATGCCCAGCTTGTGGCTGCGCAGCAGGTCGGCCAGGTACACCTTGTTGGTGCAGCGCAGGATCGACACCGGGTCGTCCATCACCACCAACCCTTCGCTCTCGGCCTTCTTGGCGAAACGGTAGGTGTGATCGGCGACATTGGTGGTCTCGCGGATGAACAGCGCGTCGTACTCGGCGATCCGCGAATAGTCCTTGCGCTCGATCAGGTCGACGTCGATGCCGAGGCTGCGGCCGACCCGCACGAAGTTCTTCAGCGCCTTGGCGTCGGAGGGCGGGAACGCCTCGCCGGGGTCGTGGAGGATCGCCAGGTCGTAGCGGAACGGCTTGCGCGAACGCGGCTTGCGCCAGATCTGCCGACTGAAGCTGTCCAGGGCGTTGGCGAAGAGGTCTTCCTGGTCCTCGCGCAGCTTGTGGATGGCGCCGGGCTTGATGCCCTCGATGTGCCAGGTGCGGTTGCGCTTGAACTCCACCAGCAGCAACGGGCAGGGAAACGCCTCGAACAGTTGTCGCGCCAGGTCCTGCAGCGGCTCGATATCGGTACGGCCGAAATACAGGGTCAGGGTGAAACCATCGGTGCTGCCGTAGGGGTGCGCGGCCAGGGCCTTGTCCAGGGTGCGATCCAGATCTTCCAGGACCAGGCTGTACAGCGACTTCCTGGCCAGCTCGCTGATGGTCCGCACCGAGGGGATCACCTTGTGCCCGCGCGCCTCGGCGAGCAGCGAGCAGTAGTAGCCATGGCGCAGGTACTTGTAGTGCCGGCACAGGTTGATCACCTGGACCCGCTTGCCAGTGTCGTCGTCGATGGGCAGTTCCAGGTATTCCTGGGCGGTGACCACATCCTCGCTGGGGTAATAGGACGTCCAGTCTTCCTTGCGTTCCACGATGATGAACAGCTTGCTCACGACACCTCCCGGGGTGACAGCGAAACCACGGCGCATTCGGAACCGGCTTGCCGGCGCACGCATCCCGGCCAATACTCGGCGGGAATCCCTTGCGAAACCGCTCTATGGCGCCTGCCAGCAAACCGAAGCGTACAGCACCCATTACAGCACGCCCGCGCGGAAGTTCCCGCCCGCGGCCGTGGAGACCGCTATGAACCTGACCCTCCGCCCGGCCGGTGTGGACGACCTGTCCGCCCTGGTCGAGCTGGAAAACCGCTGCTTCGACTACGATCGCCTGTCCCGCCGCAACTTCCAGTGGATGCTCACCCGCGCCCACGCCAGCCTGACGGTAGCCGAGGGCGACGGCGGCGTGCTCGGCTACGCCCTGGTGCTGTTCCACGAAGGCACCTCGCTGGCCCGCCTCTACTCCATCGCCATCGACCCGCGCGCCCGCGGCATCGGCCTCGGCCAGAAGCTGCTGGAAGCCGCCGAGCAGGCCGCGCGGGACAACGACCGCGCCTACATGCGCCTGGAAGTGCGCCCGGACAACCGTGGCGCCATCGCCCTCTACGAGCGCAACGGCTACCGTCCCTTCGCCACCGTGCGCGACTACTACGAGGACCACAGCGAAGCGCTGCGCTTCGAGAAACGCATCCGCAACCCCGGCCACGACCAGCGCCGCCACGTGCCCTTCTACCGGCAGACCACCGATTTCACCTGCGGCCCGGCCTGCCTGCTGATGGCCATGGGCGCACTGCAACCGGAACGCCAGTTGACCCGCAGCGAGGAACTGCGCCTGTGGCGCGAGGCGACCACCATCTACATGACCGCCGGGCACGGCGGCTGTAGCCCCCAGGGCCTGGCGCTGGCCGCCTGGCGGCGCGGCTTCCGGGTCAAGCTGGTACTGTCCGCCGGCGGCCCGCTGTTCCTCGACGGCGTACGCAACGAAGACAAGAAGGCAGTGATGCGCCTGGTCCACGAGGACTTCTGCGAGGAACTGGACGCCTCGGGCGTCGAGCAGAAGCGCTCGGCCAGGCTCGACATCCCGCGTCAGCTGGCCAGGGGCGGCCAGCCGCTGGTGCTGATCAGCAGCTACCGCCTGACCCGCTCCAAGGCCCCGCACTGGGTGCTGGTCACCCACTACGACGAGGACTTCGTCTACCTCCACGATCCCGACGTCGACCACAGCCAGCACCGCCAGCCGCTGGATTGCCAGCACATCCCGGTAAGCCACGCCGAGTTCGACAAGATGAGCCGCTTCGGCCGCAGCAAGCTGCGCGCGGCGGTGATCCTGTTCAACCCGGAATGATCCGCATCGCCCCGCCCTGCGGCGGGGAGATGTTCTCGCCTATCAATCAATTCCATCGATAGTGGCTAGTGAGACTATCCATTTTTCATTCGCCAACGCCGATGTTTACATAGTCGCCAGATCCCCGAATAACCAGAACGGAACTGGAGACGACACCATGAGCTACTCCGCCAAATCCTTCTCGGCCCTGATCAATGCCATGCGCGCCGACGGCATCACCCGCCTGGAACAACTGGCCCGCCAGCCCTTCCGCAACGCCCAGGGCTTCTGGAGCGCGGAGGCGAAGAAATGAAAGCCCTGCTCGACCGCCGTACCGATCCCACCTGGATGCTCTACGCCGCAATCATCGCCTGGCTGGCCTTCTCCGGTCTCTGACCGGCAGGCCACCGGCGCCTCGCCCTGCCGTTCCACAACGCTCCGGCGTCCGCCTTTCTCCGGTGAAATACCGAGCTTTCGTCGCCAACATCGCCAGGCGAGGCCTGCGCAAACGTTTCACCCGTTCGCTGTCAAGAAAACCTTGTCAAAAAAGCTGATAGCAGCTTGCCAATATGCCAACGCCTTGGCATAACGGTGCCCAAAAAAGGCCTACAAGGACGTTCCTGATGCGCACCGTGAAAAAGGCTCTGCTGGTTGTCGGCGTGATCGTGCTGGCGGTCGTCGGGGTGGTGGTCTACTACGTCGCCAATCCCAACCTGCCCCACTACCAGGCGCCGAGCGAGGTACGCTACCTGCCGCAATGGCAGGACGAGGCCCGCCAGCGCTTCTACTACACGCCCCAGGGCACCCTGGTGAAGGGCCTGCACTACGACTGGTTCACCGCCCTCGAACTGCCCTTCTCCGAAGAACCCTTCGCCGCCCCCGAATACCTCGCCCGCTTCGGCTTCCTCGTCGATCCGCAGCAGAAGGCCAGCGACCTCAACCCCGGCAACCTGCCGGTGGGCTTCAGCCAGCACCGCGACGAGAAGACCGGCACCCGCTACCTGGACATCACCTGCGCCGCCTGCCACACCGGCGAACTGCGCTACCAGGGCAAGTCGCTGCGCATCGACGGCGGCGCCGCCATGCACTCCATCGCCGCCACCGTGCCGACCCTGCGCGGCGGCGCCTTCGGCCAGGCGCTCGGCGCGAGCATGGCCGCCACCTACTACAACCCGTTCAAGTTCAACCGCTTCGCCAGGAAAGTCCTCGGCGAACGCTACGAACAGGACAAGTCGCAACTGCGCGCCGACTTCAAGGCCGTACTCGACACCCTCCTGCGCACCGCCTGGAACGACACCCGCCGCCACCTCTACCCCACCGAGGAAGGCCCCGGCCGCACCGACGCCTTCGGGCGCATCGCCAACAGCGTCTTCGGCGATGCCATCGACCCGGGCAACTACCGCGTCGCCAACGCCCCGGTGAGCTATCCGCAGGTCTGGGACATCTGGAAATTCGACTGGGTGCAATGGAACGGCTCGGCCATGCAGCCGATGGCGCGCAATATCGGCGAGGCCCTCGGCGTCGGCGCGCGCCTGCAGATCTTCGACGAGCACGGCCAGCCGCTGCAGGGCGAGCAGCGCTACGCCTCCAGCGTACGCCTGCACGACCTGCACGCCCTGGAAGAAACCCTGCAACAACTGAAACCACCGACCTGGCCGGAAGACCTCTTCGGCCGCATCGACCTGCAACGCGCCTCCCAGGGCCGCGCCCTGTTCGAAGCCAACTGCGCCTTCTGCCATGCGCCCAAGGTGCAACCGGCGGAATACGCCGCCCCCGGACGCAATCCCGAGTGGCGCATGCACATGGTGCCGACCGAGGTGATCGGCACCGATCCGACCACCGCCGACAACATCGCCGACCACCGCTACGACCTGCGCAAGCTCGGCTGGAGCGTCGACGAACTGGCGCGGATGAACGTCCAACTGATCGGCGCCGATCCGCAGCAACTCGACCTCTCGCAACTGTCCTCGGCCAAGGGCCTGGCCTACATCACCGCCTTCGTCGAGCAGCGCGCCTACCGGGACGCCGGCATCCCGCCGGAACAGCAGAAGACCATGAACGGCTTCGACCTGCCGATCGGCGTACAGGAACTGCGCGCCTACAAGGCCCGCCCGCTGGACGGCGTCTGGGCGACCCCGCCGTTCCTGCACAACGGCTCGGTGCCCAACCTGTTCCAACTGCTCTCCCCGGCCGCCGAACGCTCGCCGCAGTTCTACGTCGGCACCTTCGAATTCGATCCGAAATTCGTTGGATTCCGCACCGAGAAATTCCCCGGCGGCTTCCTCCTCGACACCCGTCTCACCGGCAACCGCAACAGCGGCCACGAATTCCGCGACGGCTGCCGGCAGAACGGCGTGATCGGCCGCGCCCTCAGCCCGGAAGAACGCTGGGCGCTGGTGGAATACCTGAAGGTGCTCGGCAACCCCGAATTCGAGCGCCGCCTGGTCCCGGCCCAGACCCCACCCTGGCCGCCCGGCCCGAAATGCCCGGCGCCGGAGCAACGGACCGCGCAACGCTGAACCTGGGAAATGGAGAAGCGCGAGGCATGGCGCCGCCGCCCCTCTCCACCCCGAGCAGCCCCTCTCCCTTCAGGGGGGACGCCTGGCCAGAGGACGGGGAGAAGCAATCGTGGCGCACTCCCCGCCCAAGAAGAATAAAAGCCCACAGCCAACGCACACCACCAAGGACACCCACTCCATGCGCGCACTCCTCACCCACGCCTGGCTGTTCCTCGGCAAATGGCTCGGCCGCCTGCTCCTCCTGCTGCTGGCCGTCGGCCTCGGCGGCTGGGCCATCGGCAGCCTCTACTACGCCTGGAAATTCTCCGGCCCGGTGTCCGCGGAAGAGCAGATCGCCCCGGACGAAGCCCGCATCACCCAGGCGATCATCCAGGACGCCATCCGCGTGGTCGAACAGCACCGCGACAACACCCGCGTCCTGCGCGATGCCCACGCCAAGGCCCACGGCTGCGTGAAGGCCGAATTCAAGGTACGCGCCGACCTCGACCCAACCCTGCGTCGCGGCGTGTTCGCCGAAGCGGGCAAGAGCTGGAACGCCTGGGTGCGCTTCTCCAATGGCAACGCCTACCCGCAGTTCGACAGCAAGAACGACGCGCGCGGCATGGCCATCAAGCTGCTCGACGTGCCCGGCGAAAAACTCCTGCCCGGCCGCGGCCATGACGGCGAGCAGGACTTCGTCATGTTCAACCAGCCGGTGTTCTTCATCCGCGACATCGCCGAATACCGGCAGAACTTCGCCGCCCAGGCCGACGGCAAGAAAGCCCTGGCCTTCTTCCCCAACTGGAACCCCGCCAGTTGGGAACTGCGCCACCTGCTGATCGCCCTGCGCACCCTCGCCCCCGCCCCGGACAGCCCGCTGCACGCCGGCTACAACGGCATCTCGCCGTACAAGCTGGGCGAACACAACATCAAGTTCCGCGTCGTCCCCGCCCCGGAGAAGTGCCCGGCCTACCAGCTACCGAAGCAGAACCAGGACCTGCCCAACTTCCTCCGCGCCGCCCTGTACCAGCAACTCTCCATCGACCGCACCCCCGCCTGCTACGCCTTCCAGGTGCAGCGCCAGGACCCGGCCAAGTACATGCCCATCGAAGACACCAGCGTCGAATGGAAGGAGTCGGACGCGCCCTTCGCTACCATAGCCGACATCATTGTGCCAGCTCAGGATTTCGATAGCCGGGAACAGAACCTGTTCTGTGACAACCTTTCGTTCAACCCCTGGCACGCGTTGCCGGAGCATCGGCCGATCGGCGGGATCAACCGGTTGCGGAAGGCGGTTTACGAGGCGGTCAGTGGGTATAGGTTGGGGAGGAATGGGTGAGGGATTGGGTGGAAGGTAGCTGCGTATGGAGGCTCTTATTGGTATGGATTTCGCCAATCTGGACTGGCAGAAAACGGCCAGAAGCGGTCTCTCACCTATTCACCCAGCAGCTAAAAAACCGCAGGTTTGCGGTACTCGCATGTCCACCTCAACGTCTGCGCCAACCTCCAATTGCTTTGCTGTCTGACAGTCGCCATTCAGATTTCTGCCATTCTGTCTACGATATCAATGGCTTTTTCTTGCCCACTGCTAGCGATCCGGACTAATTTCGGAATGTTCCAAAACGACCAAACAGGGAAAGGACGCAATGACAGTAGCCTCCCCCCAGTTCTGACTCCAAAAAAACAGGTCTAACGGATCGACACTGGAGATTATGCGACACACCATCGCAATGGAGATTGTAATATACCGTATCAATGACAATTTAGGTTATGGGCGAGACTTATGCCAAGTTTTGTTTGGGACAGAGACACAGAGGAAGCGTGGAGTGAACCCTATGAGTATGGTGGGCAGGAGCAGTTCCACCGAGAGGCTTATAAGGTTCTATCGCTAATAAAACTTCACTATGCAGAAAAAGATATGCACTTTGACCGAGATGAAAAAACTCTCGACAAAGCAATCTGGCTAATACAGATAGATGCTTTAGAAGCGCTAATTGATGCCTTGAAATTAACAGAGGAGAAGAGACACCGAATTGCCTCGCGCTTATTTCGTGATGCGGTCGAGACAATGGATATTTCGGCCTACTTTTATTTGGCTGGTGATGAAGCAAGGAAAGATCTCGCCAAATGGTACAATAACGAAGTGATTCCACATAAGGTTTTTAGAGAATTTATAAAAAAGTATGAATGCCAAGATAAAGCTAAAAATTTAAGCAACCTTTATAGCGATCTCAGCAAGTATACACATCGGACATATAGCGCGATAACCAAAAGCTACCTGCTCGGCAGGAATAACAAAATTGCCTATGATGGATTTTCTGAGGCCGGCTTCAGGGTGCTTCCACACGTTATATCCCTTTCGTATGCAATAATCGCAGCATTGATAAAAAGATTTGTCACGATTGCCGAAAACAGCCAGCAAATTGATTCAGCCAAAATTTGCGATATTTGGGCGGCATCATTGGAGCGAGAGACAGTACCGAGACGCTTTGGCCCAAGGCCAGGTCAGGTGCTCAGAAGTGCTCCTATAGCGTTTGACCTGAGGTTGGATGAAGATTAATTGAGTTGTCGCTACTTTTGCTGATGGATTGAGTGTCTGCTTTTGTCCGGTTGTTGCCTGTCACAATCGGTGGTTTGGGTCGATCTCAGCCTGTCATGACGGTTAGAGTTCGAACCGGAGCTGCCCTTCGCATAGGGTAGGCATCCTGCGAGACCGATCAGACAGCACAGTATCACTACGCAATCACAAATGTTCCATTTATCTTTGAGTTGGGTCTGCTCACGCCAAGGATTTTGCCGCATGATCGAAAAAATTCTGCTTCGCAACGTCTCCAGCTACTCTCCAGACTCAGCGGTATCCATTGCCCCGCTTAAGCGCGTGAGTTTGTTCTATGGCCATAACGGGACGGGCAAGACCACTATCAGTAACTTCCTTCAGGCCCCTGATGAGGCCTGCTACAGCGTTTGCGGCGTGGAGCCAGTAAAGGTTGGCCGGGAGATCCTAGTCTACAACCATGCATTCATGGAGAAAAATTTCCATGAAGCCGCATCCCAGCCAGGGGTCTTCACCCTCAATGAGGGCAACATTGAGGCGGAAGCTGCCCTCGCAGTGGCCGAGAAAGCAATCGCTGAGCTGACGATCGCCCATGATACTGAAATGGAGAAGGGCATTAACTGCAAGAATGCTCAGCAGCAAGCTCATGAGGCGCTACTGGACAGTGTATGGAAGCCTAAGCGTGGCTTCGATAACACCGCTTTGGCTTACTGCTTCAGGTCGCTCAACACCAAAGAGCGTTTACTTGATGCAGTCCGAAGCGTCCAGCTTGTGGCAACCTCTGACACCGCTCAGGGGCTACTCAGCGAGGCGGCAGAACTTAACGAGGCCAGTGATAAAGAGCTGCCCGGAATCGCGCCAATCACCTTCCAGGCGGGTAAGCTAGAAACCGATCCGATCATGCAGGAAGTCATCACTGGGTCAGGCGATTCCTACCTTTCTGCGTTCATTCAGCAACTGGGAAATTCGGATTGGGTCAAGCAGGCACTGCGCTATGAGGTCGAGGCAAAAGACCAGTGCCCACTATGCCAGCAGTCCTTGCCGCAGGATTTCTATACTGAAATTCGTAAAGTCTTCGATAAAACCTATCAGCAGCGCATTGATTTGCTGCAGCAATTCGAAAGCCAATACCGAGACGCGGTGGATCAATTTCTGCGACGGTACGAGGCTCCGGAATATCAGCTGCAAGCCATAAAGCTCCGTGTCACCAGACTTCACGCTGTCTTCCAGAAAAACCTGCAATCCCTCGCTACAAAGCTCGCCAGTCCATCCCTTACGATTACGTTGGAGTCCACTGCAACATTGGTCGCAGAGTTGAACAGTGAGATCGCGGCTGAGCAACTGAAAATCGACGCTATCAATGCGAGGATAAAAAACAGGAAGCAGCATGAGGAGGACATCAAGCGACGCTTCTGGAGCTGGTACAGAGCTTCGTGCGACGCGGCTTTCGTGGCATTCGAAAAGGTCGATAAGGAGCAGGGGCGCCAACGCCAGGCCGCCAAGGATGAGGTTCAGTCTCTGCGGGATCGCATTCAGGCACAACGCGATATCATTGCCCAATCCAGGGCGGCCATCAGGAACATCGACCAGTCGGTCGAGAGTATCAATAATTGGTTGCGGGTGTTGGGTCTGAAGGGCTTCGCGCTGATTAAAGAAGAGGGCCCGGTGCCACAATATCGTCTTGAACGTCCTGGCCAGACTGAAGGGGTGTTCAGAACGCTAAGTGAGGGCGAAAAAACGCTGATCTCGTTCCTCTACTTCCTTGAGGTCTGCAATGGCGAGCTGGACACAGCTAGTGGGACGCTCAAGCGTGATCGCATCATCGTCATCGATGACCCAATATCGAGCCTCTCCCATAACTATGTCTACGATATTGCGTCGCTGATCAGGCGGCAGGTGCTCATCCCGAGAGACCGGTTCAAACAGGTGATCATTCTGACGCACAACCTTTTCTTCTTCCACGAAATGGTCAAGCTCTTGAAGGATGACGGAGAAAGATCCTTGGCAATGTTCCGGATCACCAAGTCCGAATACAGCTCGGTCGTGACCATGGAAGAGCGCGAAATCCAGAACGACTACCAAGCCTTCTGGCAAACCATCAAGGACGCGTTGCAAGGCCGAACTTCCCCTAACGTGATCCCGAACATGATGCGCAATATCTTGGAGTACTACTTCAGCTTCGTGCATCAGACGCAAAGCCTGCGCCAGGCGTTGACTGATCTTAGCGAGGAGAATCCAGAGTTCAGAGCGCTTTACCGATACATCAACCGTGAATCACATGCTGACTCGGTTAACCTAACTGACTTCGGCGAGATCGATCCGGAGATCTTCGTCGCGCGGTTTAAGGATGTGTTCATCAGAACCAATTTCGAATCTCACTTCGACAAGATGATGGCATAGCTAGCCATGTATTCTGGGATGGCTGCGTCAAGGCGTATGTGTTCGCTCCTTCTACCGGGAACGACCGGATAACCTGGAATTGCACGAGGGCTGATCTTCCCATATTCGGCATCAACTGATAGCATTTAGCCTGCAGCTACCACCCAAGGGCTCTCCTTCCTGCCTGGCACTCATCTGCTCGCTTTGCACGTGGGGTGTAAAGGCTATCAGCGGCCCGCTGAGATCAGATGGAGAATACGCCATGACCGATCATGGGAAAGTTGTCTTGGTTCGCCAGTACAACCGTTTCCGGTTTGGGCAATGGGAAACCGTGTGCATGCACATGCGCTCCCTACCGCGCCGGTAATTGAACGTACCTAGGTGGTAGCTGCACTTCTTTTTCTAGACCTTCTTCGCTACCTAATCAGCGTTCCTTTCGATTTGCTTCCAACGCGCTATAGACAGGAAATCGAATGACTGCTTCTGGCCGTATACAGCCCCTCCCTAAGCCATAGCCCTTCCCCATACCTGAACGGCACACCTATTGCCACCCGCAAAACCACAACCTCCCCCGCTGCTAACCGCAATAGCTGCGGCTTGAGTGTCGCGGATCGGTTTTTGGAATGTGGTGTTGGCCCTCACCCCAACCCTCTCCCGCACGCGGGAGAGGGGGCCGGGCGTGCCTTGTGGGTCGAGCGCCTCGCTCGGGCGCAGCCTGGAACGATGTCTACCCTCCCCTAGCCCCGGGCATCTGGAATCTGGAATTCGGCCCCCAGCCCAGGCAACCAGAAGCACCGGAAACGCGCCCTGAATGATTTCAGATTCGCGCCGAAACCTTCGAAAGCCGTTTCCTCGCACCCGAAAGCCGCCGAGGCTGCCCTGCGGCTTTCGCTGCGCAACGGCTACCCGCCTACTTGCACCGGTCGCTCAGCCTGACCAGCGATGCGCCGTACACCGCGTCGTCCTCGGAGGCGAAGATCGCCTCGCCTTCGACGGTGGCTCCCGGCTTGAGGGTCTCGGCGGTGAGTTCCTCGTCCACGGTATCCAGCCTGAAGGACTGGCCGGCGGCGGACTGCGCCACCAGGCAGCTGTTCTTCAGGCTGATCTCGCTCTTCGCCGCATTCACCAGGCGGACCTTGAAGGCCTGGGTGCGGAAGTGCTTGTCGCCGACGGATACGCTGCCCTTGTCGCCCTGGCGGGCGAAGACCATCACTGCGTCCGGCGCGGCGGCGAAGCCGAGGGAAGGAGCGGCCAGCAGGCCGGCCAGGGTCAGGGCCATTGCGTTCTTCATACTGATTTCCTTTGGCAAAGACTGAACGACCCGGTGATTTTCCGTGGGTCTTTTCGCCGCGATCAAGCGCAGTGCCAAGGAATGCGGGGCGCCTCGTGTTCTGCAAGTCGGAGGGTTTCCAGCGGAACTTTTCCCGCAACCGTGCTTCCAGGCGAAAACCGCTCGCTACGCGGAACGCCGGTCTTCCAACCCACACGATCCTCGCGCCCGCCAGGCTGTCCTCGAACGCTTGCAACCACAGGCCGGACGCTCGGCCCAGGCGATGGCCCAATGGGCGCCGGGCAGGTCCGCTTCGGCGTGGCCGCGATGCAACAAGTGCGCCTGGACCGGCATCGCGGTAGCGCTCGGCGAGGGCGCCACCGAGGCTGTCGGCGGCATGTCGTGTTCGACTCCGTTGCGGGTGGCGAGCGGGGCCTGCGATCTTCCCTTGGGGGAGAGTCCAGCCCGGCGACCCGGCAGGTGGCCGCCAAGCCGCTTGCGCAGGCTGCCGGGCTCAGCCGAGCAACTTGTCGACGGTCAGCGGGAAGTCGCGCAGGCGGCGGCCGGTGGCGTGGTACACGGCATTCGCCACTGCGGCGGCGACGCCGACGATGCCTATTTCGCCGACGCCCTTGGAGCCCAGTTCGTTAACGATATCGTCGGGTTCGTCAACGAAGATCACCTCGATATCGCCAATATCGGCGTTAACCGGGATGTGGTACTCGGCGAGGTTGTGGTTCATGCAGCGGCCCAGCGCATGGTCGACCTGGGTTTCCTCCTGCAAGGCCATGCCCAGGCCCCAGACCACCCCGCCGAGTATCTGGCTGCGAGCGGTCTTCGGGTTGATCACCCGCCCCGCCGCGACCGCGCTGACCACCCGGCTCACACGCAGGGTACCGAGGGCTTCGTCGATCCGCACCTCGACGAATACCGCCGAATGGGTCGCGGTGGCGTAGCCTTTGCGCCGCGCCGAGGGTTCAGCTTCCACCTCCACCTGCAACGCGTCTTCCGGCAGCCCTTGCAGCAGGTCGGCCAGGGCGTATCGCGTATCGCCCGCTTCCAGATGGCCACGGCATATGCGGAAGCGTTCTTCGGCGGTGCCGGCCAGCTCCGGATGGCGGGCCCTGGCATGGGCGACCAGGGCCTGGCGCAGGCGCAGGCAGGCCAGGCGGACGGCGGAACCGACCGACGAGACGGTGAACGAGCCGCCCTGCAATGGAGCCTTGGGCAACGCACTGTCGCCAAGCTGGAAGCGCACCTCTTCCGGCGCCATGCCAGCGGCGTCGGCGGCGATCTGGGTCATCACCGTGTAGGTGCCGGTGCCGATATCCGTGGTCGCGCTGGCCACCCGCAGCAGGCCGTCCGCCTCCAGCCGCGCCCTCGCGCTGGCCTTGCTCTGCATGGCCTCCCAGACGCCACCGGCCATGCCCCAGCCGAGCAACTGGCGCCCTTCGCTCATGCTCCGTGGCCGTGGGTCGCGGGCCTGCCAACCGAAGCGCCGGGCGCCCTCCTCGTAGCAGGCCAGCAGCGCCTTGCTGGAGTACGGCTTGTCCTCGTTGCCGTTGCGCTCGGCGAAGTTGAACCGGCGCAGCGCGATGGGGTCCATGCCGAGCCGCACCGCCAGTTCGTCCATCGCGCATTCCAGCCCGATCAGTCCCAGCGCCGCGCCGGGGGCGCGCATGTCCAGCGGGGTATAGACGTCCAGCGGCACCAGACGGTAGGCCAGGGAAAGGTTCTCGCAGCGATAGAGCATGCCGCTCCACTCCACCACGTGCTCGGTGAAGTCTTCGAAGCGCGAGGTCTGCGCTGTCGCCTGGTGGCCCAGCGCAAGCAGGCGCCCCTCGGCATCGGCGCCCAGTTGCAGGCGCTGCAGGGTGCGCGGCCGGTAGCCGAAGGTGAACATCTGCTGGCGGGTCAGCACTACGCGCACCGACCGCCGCAGTTGCAGCGCCGCCATCACCGCCAGGGCCAACTGGTATTGCGGACGCAGGCCGGAGCCGAAGGCGCCGCCGACGTAGGCGGCACAGACCCTTACCTTGTCGGCGGGCAGGCGGAAGACCTTTTGCAGGTAGGCCTGGCTGTTCTGCGTCCCCTGGGTCTTGTCGTGCACCAGCAGGCTGCCGTCGGGCTGGACGATGACCGTGGACGCGTGCGGTTCCATGGGATTGTGGTGCTCGATCGGCGTGCTGTAGCTGGCCTCGACCCGAATCGGCGCGGCGCGGTAGGCGGTGTAGAAATCGCCGCGCTCGGCGGGCAGTTGGGCGGGAGCCTCATGGGCCTGGTCGAGGGCGGCCAGCAGGTCGGTCTGGTGCGGCTCGGGCTCGATATCGATGCGCAGCAGCGAGCCCGCGTAGCGGGCCAGTTCCAGGCTCCGTGCCAGGACCAGGGCAAGGGGCTGGCCGCTGTACAGGACGCGGTCGTCGAACAGCGGGCGGAAGGGTTCGCCTTCGGCGGCATCAGCGTCCTTGTAGGGCTCGTCGTCGCCCGCCATCGGCGGCCGGTTCAGGTGATGCAGTACCGCGGCCACCCCGGGTACCGCCAGGGCCGCCGCACAGTCGATGCCGCGCACCCGGCCGCGGGCGACGTCGCTGCTGACCACGCTGCCGTGGAGCAGGTCGGCGGCAGGATATTCGGCGGCGTAGCGAGCCTGGCCGGTGACCTTGGCTGGCCCGTCGACGCGATCCAGGGCTTGCCCGGTGCTGTGTGGCAGGCTGCTCATTGGCCGATCCCTCCCGAGTGGGCTTCTTCCAGTGCGCGAACGATGGCGTTGCGCGCCAATCCGATCTTGAAGGCGTTGTGGGCCAGCGGCCTGGCGTCACGCAGCAGCGCTTCGGCGAAGCGGACATAGCTGTCCCGGTTCGCCGGGTGGCCCCTGAAACGTTCCTCCAGCTCTGCGACGCGCCATGGCTTGTGGGCCACGCCGCCGAGCGCCAGGCGCAGTTCGCCAATGCGCTCGCCGTCCGGTTCCAGGGCCGCCGCCACCGAGACCAGGGCGAAGGCGTAGGAGGCCCGGTCGCGCACCTTCAGGTAGTGGCAATGCCGGGCGAAGCGCGGTGCTGGCAGCTCGATGGCGGTGACCAGTTCGTCGACGGCCAGGCAGTTGTCGCGCTCGGGCGTGTCTGCCGGCAGGCGATGGAAGTCGGCGAAAGCGACCCGCCGCTCGCCAGCGCGGCCGCGCACCAGTACCTGAGCCTCCAGCGCCGCCAGCGCCACGCACAGGTCGGATGGATGTACCGCCACGCAGTGTTCGCTGGCGCCGAGGATCGCATGGTTGCGGTTCAGCCCGCTGCGCGCGGGGCATCCGCTGCCCGGCTCGCGCTTGTTGCATGGCGTGCCGGTGTCGTAGAAATACTGGCAGCGGGTACGCTGCAACAGGTTGCCGCCGGTGCTGGCCATGTTGCGCAACTGCGGCGAGGCGCCGGCGAGGATCGCCTGGGCTAGCAAGGGATAGTCCGCCTCCACGGCGGGATTCCAGGCCAGTTCGGCGTTGCTGACCAGGGCTCCGACCAGCAGGCCGCCGGTGGGCGTCCGGCGGATGTCGCGCAGCGGGAGGCCGGTGATGTCGATGAGTCGCCGGGGCCTGGCAACGTTTTCCTTCATCAGGTCGAGCAGGTTGGTGCCACCGGCGATGTAGCGCGACTCCGGGCCGGCGAGGCCCAGCGCCTGCTCGATGTCGGCCGGCTTGGCATAGGCGAAGGGCGTCATGCGCGCTGCCCTCCCTGTCCGTCGCGATCGAGCAGCGGCAAGGCGTCTTCCACAGCGTCGAGGATATTGCCGTAGGCGCCGCAGCGGCACAGGTTGCCGCTCATGCCCTCGCGGATCTCCGCCCGCGAGCGCGCCCGCCCCTCGCTCGCCAGGCCAAGGGCCGAACAGATCTGTCCGGGCGTGCAGTAGCCGCACTGGAAGGCATCATGGCGGATGAACGCCTGTTGCAGGGGATGCAGGCGATCACCCTCGGCCAGACCTTCGATGGTAGTCAGTGCATCGCCGTCGCACATCACCGCCAGCGTCAGGCAGGCGTTGATCCGGCGACCGTTGCGCAACACCGTGCAAGCGCCGCATTGGCCGTGGTCGCAGCCCTTCTTGCTGCCCACTAGGTCGAGCCGCTCGCGCAGCAGGTCGAGCAGCGTCAGCCACGGGGGTACTCTCAACTCTCGGCGCTGGCCATTGATCAGCAGGCTGATCGGCAGGTCCGCCGGCTCCGGATTGGTCATGGTACAAGCCTCACGGTCGGTGCATCGGCGCGGCGGATGCCGCTTTTTCAGGTCCGACCGAACGGCTCGAAGATATGTTCAAAGTAAATGACGGCCATGGCCATGCCACAAAGGCGGGCGGATGCTCGACGCCTGCGCCGCTATCGGCCGCCGGAGCCCTGCGCCGAGGTCACTTGAACAGGCTCGACACCACCCGCGCCACGTGCTCGGCGCCCTTGCTGATCTCCTGCATGATGCCGGCCACGGTGGTGATCTGGTTGTTGTTCTCCTGGGCGCTGGACTCGATGGTCTGCATGTTGTGGTTGATCTGCTGGGTCAGCTTGACGTTCTCGGTGACCACGTTCTTGATCTCCACCGTGGCGCCGCTGGTGCGCGCCGCCAGTTGCCGCACCTCGTCGGCGACCACCGCGAAGCCGCGCCCCATGTCGCCGGCGCGAGCCGCCTCGATGGCGGCGTTGAGGGCCAGCAGGTTGGTCTGTTCGGCGACGCTCTGGATGGTGGTGACGATGTTCTCGATGTCCTTGGTCTGGTGGGTGAGCTGGGAAATCAGGCCGACGGCGGTGTTGACCATCGACAGGGTCTTGGCCGACAGGGCGACGGACTGGTCGAGGGAGTCGATGCCGCGGGTGGAAATCTGCGCGGTCTCTTCCGCGGTGGAGAACGACAGCTCGGCGGCGCGCCGTACCTCCTCGTTGCGATTGACCTGCTCGGTAACGTCGATGGCGAACTTGATGACCTTGATTATCCGCCCCGAACTGTCCTTGACCGGGTTGTAGGTGGCTTCGATATGTACCCGCTCGCCGGCGGCGCTGCGGCGCTCGAAATGCCCGCGGGAGAATTCGCCGTGCCGCAGCCGAGCCCAGAAATCCGGGTTCTCCCGATAGAACTCGTCGAAGCAGAGCATGCGGTGGTGCTGGCCCTTGAGCGACTTGAGGCTGTAGCCGAAGAGACGCAGGAAGTTCTCGTTGGCATCGAGTATCTCGCCGTCCGGGGTGAACTCGATGACCGCCATGGACTGGCGTATGGCGTCGTTGATCGCGTTGAGCAGGAGCAGTTCGGAATGGTTGCGGGTCACGTCGGCGGCGATCTTCAGCACCTCGACGACCGCCCCTTCGGCATTCTTCACCGGGAAATAGGTGGCCTCCAGCCAGACCGGCGTACCATCGCGCCGCAGGCGCTTGAACACGCCGCGCTGGGGCGTGCCGCTGGCCAGTTCCTTCCAGAAGCGCACGTAGGCGGCGGAGGCCTGGTAGTCCTCGTCGCAGAAGATCCGGTGGTGCTTGCCGACCAGTTCGTCCGCCGAATAGCCGACCGCCGCGAGGAACAGCGGGTTGGCGGACAGTATCTGGCCATCGGGAGTGAAACGGATGGTGGCGACGTTCTGCCCGATGGCATCGAGTCGCCACGCCAAGTCTTCATCCTTGGCGGCGCTTTCCACCGCCCTGCTTTTTCTGCCGAAGAGCATCGCGCACGACTCCTTGATGGCGCCTGTCCATCGCGAGGGAGTGGAGAACCGGAGATAGCCGTCCTACCGCTAAACGCCAGTGTAGATCGGGCTCCGGCAACTTTCCTCGGTGCCCGCATCGCCGTCCGTCCCCTAGCGGGCGGGACCCAGCGGGGCACGCGATGCCAGGATCGCCAGGCCGGCCAGCCCGACTACCGAGACGCTCTGGTTGAGGCAGGCATTGGTACGCCCAGACAATCGCCCCGCGCCCGCGCATCAGCCAGGCTGCGAGCCATGCCAGCGCCGGTCCGCGCTATGATCGCTGCACCCGGCCTGACCGCGCTCCGACCTCGCGCCGTCGTATCCCGAAACCCACTTCCAGGAGGAAGCACATGGCAACCGATCTCTACGCGCTGGCCGAACAGGTCGAGGACGAAGCGGGTTTCCTGCACTTCCTCGCCGCGCTGGCGGCGGACTGGGAGGAAGACCGCCGCCTTGCCGCCGCCAACCCGCCGAAGCCGTTCGGCCCCAGCCCGCTGGGTTGGGAGAACGGCAGCATCGGTGGCTTCCTCGATGCCGCCGCGACCTGGGGCGAGGACTCCCGCGACGGCCTGCCGGGCTATTCCAGGCCGGAGAATGCCTGGCGGCGCGCGGCGCAGCTGATGCTGGCGGGCAAGTTCTATGAATGACTTCAAGTCTGCCCTGGCGCCCTTCCCGCCCGGCTACCCGAGGGTCTTGCCGGGCAACCGGCGGCAGGTGCCGATACTGCATCGCGACGCGGACTTCCTCCTGCGCGCGCTGCAACCCGACGATTTCGTCCGGACCAGCCGCTACGAGAACGCCAACCGCGAGCACCTGGCGCCATGGGAGCCGCTGCGCGACCCGGGGTATTTTTCCGTGGACAACGCCCGCGCCCGCACCCTGCTACAGGTGGCGAGCATGGACGAAGGCGAGGCGCTTCTCCTGCTGTTGCTCGATCCCGACGACGGCGAGGTGCTGGGGCGCTGCAGCTACACCAACATCGTCCGCGGGGTATTCCAGGCCTGCCACCTGGGCTTTTCCCTGGCCGCTGCGGCGCAGGGCCGCGGCCTGATGGCACGAGCCCTGCGGGTAGCCAACCGGTATTGCTTCGAGCAGCTCGGCCTGCACCGGATCATGGCCAGCCACCTGCCGCGCAACGCACGCAGCGAGCGCCTGCTGGAAAGCCTCGGCTTCGAGAAGGAAGGCTACGCCCGCGCCTACCTGAAGATCGCCGGGGTCTGGGAAGACCATGTGCTACGGGCGCTGGTGGACGCTCCGCGCTGAACCGACGTGCAAATGCGCAACGGGGCGCCAGGCGTCCCGTTGCGCTCACCGGGCCCGCCGCTCAGCCGCGGGCGAGGTCGCCACGCAGTTCGCGGGCGGCGGCGACCATGTTCACCAGCGCCGCCTCGGTTTCCGGCCAGGCGCGGGTCTTCAGGCCGCAGTCCGGGTTGACCCAGAGCCGCTCGGCAGGTATCCGCCGGGCCGCCTTGCGCAGCAGCGCGACGATCTCTTCCCGGCTCGGCACGCGCGGCGAATGGATGTCGTAGACGCCCGGACCGATCTCGTTCGGGTAGTCGAACTGCTCGAAGGCCTCCAGCAGCTCCATGTCCGAACGCGAAGTCTCGATGGTGATCACGTCGGCGTCCATGGCGGCGATGGACTCGATCACATCGTTGAACTCGCTGTAGCACATGTGCGTATGGATCTGGGTTTCGTCGCGGACTCCGGAGGCGCACAGGCGGAAGGCCTCGGTGGCCCACTCCAGATAGTGCGGCCAGGCGTTGCGGCGCAGCGGCAGGCCTTCGCGGAAAGCCGCCTCGTCGATCTGCACGATCCTGATACCGGCGGCCTCCAGGTCGACCACTTCGTCGCGGATCGCCAGGGCCAACTGGCGCGCCTGCACCTCGCGAGACACGTCCTCGCGCGGGAAGGACCACATCAGCATGGTCACCGGGCCGGTCAGCATGCCCTTCATCACCTTGTCGGTAAGGCTCTGGGCGTACCTGATCCACTCCACGGTCATGGCCCGCGGACGGCTCAGGTCGCCATAGATCACCGCCGGCTTCACGCAGCGCGAGCCGTAGCTCTGCACCCAGCCGAAGCGGGTGAAGACGTAGCCGTCCAGTTGCTCGGCGAAGTACTCGACCATGTCGTTGCGCTCGGCCTCGCCGTGCACCAGCACGTCCAGCCCCAGTTGCTCCTGGATCTGCACCGCATGGCGGATCTCGCTGTGCATCGCCTCGATGTACTCGGCCTCGCTCAGCTTGCCCTGCTTGAACGACTGGCGGGCCAGGCGGATCGACGAGGTCTGCGGGAAGGAGCCGATGGTGGTGGTCGGGAACGCCGGCAGGTCGAGTCCGGCGCGCTGCCTGGCGATGCGTTCGGCGAACGGCGAGCGGCGCTGGGCGTCGCTGGCCTTGATCGCGGCCAGGCGCGCCTGCACGGCCGGCTTGTGGATTCGCGGCGAGGAAGCGCGGCTGGCCTGGACCGCACGGCTCTCTTCCAGGGCGGCAAGCACCTCGGCGGCCTCCGGCTCAGTGGCGGCACGGGCCAGCACCGCGACTTCGCGGCACTTCTGCACGGCGAAGGCCAGCCAGCTCTTCAGCTCGGCGTCCAGCCCGTCTTCGCGCTCCAGGTCCACCGGGCTGTGCAGCAGCGAGCAGGACGGCGCGACCCACAGCCGCTCGCCCAGGCGCTCCCGGGCATGGCGCACCACTTCCAGGGCTTTCTCCAGGTCGCAGCGCCAGACGTTGCGTCCGTTGACCAGGCCCAGCGAGACGACCTTGTAGGCCGGCAGGCGGTCGAGGATGCTCGGATACTGTTCCGGCGCTCGCACCAGGTCGATGTGCAGGCCGTCCACCGGGAGGTTGGCGGCCAGGCCCAGGTTGTCTTCCAGGCCGCCGAAGTAGGTGGCGACCAGCTTCTTCAGCGGTTCGCTCTGTAGCAGGTTGTAGGCGCGCTCGAAGGCGTTCTTCCATGCCTGCGGCAGGTCGAGGACCAGGATCGGCTCGTCGATCTGCACCCACTCCACGCCCTGGCCGGCGAGGCGGCGCAAGATCTGGCCGTAGAGCGGCAGCAGGCGGTCCAGCAGGTCGAGCCTGTCGAACTCGGCGCCCTTGGCCTTGCCCAGCCACAGGTAGGTCAGCGGACCGATCAGTACCGGCTTCACCTGGTGGCCGAGGGCCCTGGCCTCGTCGACCTCCTCGAACAGTTGTTCCCAGCTCAGCTGGAACTGCTGATCGGCGCTGAACTCGGGGACCAGGTAGTGATAGTTGGTGTCGAACCACTTGGTCATTTCCTGGGCATGGGCACCGCCGCAACAACTGTCGTCGCTGACGCCACGGGCCATGCCGAACAGGGTATGCAGGGTCGGCCCGGCCTCGCCGTGCGCCCGGAAGCGCTCGGGGATCACGCCGAAGGTCAGCGAATGGGTCAGCACCTGGTCATACCAGGCGAAATCGCCGACCGGCAGCAACTGGATGCCGGCATCCTTCTGTACCTGCCAGTGGGCAGCGCGCAGCTGCCGACCGACGGCCCGCAGGCCGGCCTCGTCCAGCTCGCCCTTCCAGAACGCTTCCTGGGCTTTTTTCAGTTCGCGATCGCGTCCGATGCGTGGGAAGCCGAGAGTGTGGGCCAGGGCCATGGGTGTTCCTCCAGTCGAAAGGTCGATGGAGGAATTCTCGTGAGGCTCATGCCATGAGACAAACTCAATTTCTTCGTGATGAAATCAAGTTTCCCTCATGATCATCCTCGCGCCCTGACCTCGGCGCCCTCCTCACTTGCGCTTGCGGATCGCCATGCGCCGAGGCTTGAGACCGCCAGCCGCGGCAGCGCCGGCCTCGCCGTCGACCACGGGCTGCATCCTGGCTCGCGCCGCGTGCAGCTTCTTGTAGCTGTCGATCAGCCGCAGGTGCCGGTCGAGCCCTTCCAGCTTCATGCTGGTCGGCGTCAGGCCGAAGAAGCGCACGCTGCCGTCCACCGAGCCCAGCGCGGCATCCATCCGCGCGTCGCCGAACATGCGGCGGAAATTGGCCTCGTAGTCGGCGATCTCCAGCTCGTCGTCGAGGACGACCTCCAGCACCACGTTCAGCGCCTGGTAGAACAGGCCGCGCTCGACGCTGTTGTCGTTGTACTGGAGGAACGCCTCCACGCCTTCCTTGGCGTCTTCGAAGCGCTTCAGGGCGAGGCCGATGAGCACTTTCAGCTCGAGGATGGTCAGTTGGCCCCAGACCGTGTTGTCGTCGAACTCGACGCCGATCAGCGTGGTGATGTCGGTGTAGTCGTCCACCTCGCAGTCTTCCAGGCGCTCCAGCAACGCCCCGAGCGCAGCATCGTCGAGGCGGTGCAGGTTGAGGATGTCCTCGCGGAACGCCAGGGCCTTGTTGGTGTTGTCCCAGATCAGGTCTTCCACCGGATAGATTTCCGAGTAGCCCGGCACCAGGATCCGGCAGGCCGTAGCGCCGAGGTTCTCGTACACCGCCATGTAGACCTGCTTGCCCATGGCTTCGAGGATGCCGAACAGGGTCGCGGCTTCCTCGGCGTTGGCAGCCTCGCCCTGCCGGGTGAAGTCCCACTCGACGAACGGGAAATCGGCCTTGGCGCTGAAGAAGCGCCAGGACACCACGCCGCTGGAATCGATGAAATGCTCGACGAAGTTGTTCGGCTCGGTCAGCGCATGGCTTTCGAAGGTCGGCTGGGGCAGGTCGTTCAGGCCTTCGAAGCTGCGCCCCTGGAGCAGTTCGGTCAGGCTGCGCTCCAGGGCCACCTCGAAGCTCGGGTGAGCGCCGAAGGAAGCGAACACGCCGCCGGTGCGCGGATTCATCAGGGTCACGCACATCACCGGGAATTCGCCGCCCAGCGAGGCGTCCTTGACCAGTACCGGGAAGCCCTGCTCTTCCAGGCCGCGGATCCCGGCGAGGATGCCCGGGTACTTGGCCAGCACCTCCGGCGGCACGTCCGGCAGCGCCAGCTCGCCTTCGAGGATTTGCCGCTTGACCGCACGCTCGAAGATCTCCGACAGGCACTGCACCTGCGCCTCGGCCAGGGTATTGCCGGCGCTCATGCCGTTGCTGAGGTAGAGGTTCTCGATCAGGTTGGAGGGGAAATACACCACCTGGCCGTCGGACTGGCGCACGAAGGGCAAGGCGCAGATACCGCGCTGCACGTTGCCCGAGTTGGTGTCGTACAGGTGCGAGCCGCGCAGCTCGCCGTCGGGGTCGTAGATCGCCAGGCAATGGCCGTCGAGCAGTCCCAGCGGCAGCGCATCGTCGCGGCCGGGCTTGAACCAGCGTTCGTCCGGGTAATGGACGAACGCCGCATTGGCGATCTCTTCTCCCCAGTACTGGTCGTTGTAGAAGAAGTTGCAGTTCAGCCGCTCGATGAATTCGCCCAGCGCCGAGGCCAGCGCGCTTTCCTTGCTCGCGCCCTTGCCGTTGGTGAAGCACATCGGCGACTGCGCATCGCGGATGTGCAGCGACCAGACGTTGGGCACGATGTTGCGCCAGGAGGCGATCTCGATCTTCATGCCGAGGCCGGCGAGGATGGCCGACAGGTTGGCGATGGTCTGCTCCAGCGGCAGGTCCTTGCCCGGGATGCGCGTGCAGCCGGCGGCATCGGTGCCGGGCATCAGCAGCGCCTGGGCGTCGGCATCGAGGTTGTCGACCTCCTCGATGACGAACTCGGGCCCGGTCTGCACCACCTTCTTCACCGTGCAGCGGTCGATGGAGCGGAGGATGCCCTGGCGGTCCTTCTCCGAGATGTCGGCCGGCAGTTCCACCTGGATCTTGAAGATCTGCCGGTAGCGGTTCTCCGGGTCGACGATGTTGTTCTGCGACAGGCGTATGTTGTCGGTGGGGATGTTGCGCGTCTGGCAGTACAGCTTGACGAAGTAGGCGGCACACAGCGCCGACGACGCCAGGAAGTAGTCGAACGGCCCCGGCGCGGAGCCGTCGCCCTTGTAGCGGATCGGCTGGTCGGCGATCACCGTGAAATCATCGAACCTGGCTTCCAGTCGAAGGTTATCGAGAAAATTGACCTTTACTTCCACGGCGAGCACCAAGAGAAACGGAAACCGGCCATTATCCGGGAACTCCGGGCAAAAGTCCCAGCTCTCCGCCGTACGCGTCGCTACTTGCCGGCCTCCCCGCCGCTCTCCGGCACGTAGATCATCCGTCCGTCGGCCAAGCGGTAGGTCACCCCGGCGCGGCTGCCCTGCCCTTCGCCGATCTCGCCGCTGGCCTGGTAGCGCTTCAGCTCCTTGCCGTCCTTGACCAGCATGCGCATGTCCGCCTCGCCGGGATTCTCGACCACCACCACCTTGTCCTGGCTGAACGGGTTGAGCGGGTTCTGCACGATGACGATCAGGAGGATGCCGATCACCACCAGGAACAGGTCGATCAGGTTGACCATCGAGAGGATCGGGTCGTCCGCCTCGTCGTGTTCGAGGAAGCGCATCAGCCGGCCTCCCGCGCGCGTTCGACGGCGCGCAGTTCCTGGAGCAGCCAGCGGCGACGCACGGTAAGGATGAAGAAGGTGATGCTGGCGGCGACCAGGGCCAGGATCACCGCGGAAAACGCCACCACCAGGTTCTCGCCGATCCCCTGGGCGTCGTTGCGGGTCAGCGCCAGCAGTGCCGGTCCCATGGGGATCATGGTCGCCACCAGGCCGAGCATCGGCGCGCTGCGCGAGGTGATCCGCAGCCATTCCAGGCGCTGCATGATCCACAGTTCGAGGTCGTCGCTGTTGCCGCCATGCAGCGCCTGCCAGGCCGCCAGGCGCGAGCGGTAGCGCCCGCGACGGCGCTGCCAGGCTTCCATGGCGAAGCCGCCGAGGGCGACGAAGGCGTAGGCCAGCGCGGCGAGGATCAACAGCAGCACCGGCAGCAGGAACAGGCGGGTGAGTTCGTAGAGGCTGGTTTCCAGACCATTCATGAGCGATTTTCCATCGGACGACGATTGACTACGGACTGCCGGACGGCGCCGGCGGCGAACAGCGCGAGCAGCACGGCGGCGGCCAGCCGGAGCCACGGCTGCGGCTCGCCGGACGGCGGCGGCGCGACTTCTTCGAGGACGCGGCCGCTGACCGTTTCGCCGGCACCGGACGCGGCCGCGCCCTCTGCCTGCGCCGCGGCCTCGCCGAAACCGCCGGCCATCCGTTCGATGAATTCACGGGTGGTCGCCGCGCCGACCTCGCCGGCGCCGGCGGCCGCCAGTTGCCGCCAGCGCTCGGCCAGTTCGCGGCGGGTCTGCTCGCTGGCGTCCCAGTAGCCCTTGCGGATGGCCTCGGCCATGCGCGCGATGATCTGCGCCTGGGCGGTCGGATTGTGCGTTTCGAACCACTCGGCGAGACCCAGCTCGCGGCGGTCCATGACGAAGGTGTCGTGCAACGCCTGCCACTGGTCGGCGCGGACCATGGTGCGATCCGCCGCCTGCCAGCCCCACAGGTTGTTGGCCAGGTCGAGCATTTCCAGGCTGCCGGCGTAGCCCTCGCGCTGCATCGCGGCGATCCACTGCGGGCTGAGGTAGCGCCCGCGCAGCTCGCTGGCGAGGAACTGCGCGGCGGCCGTGGTGCGCGGCTGGCGCTGGCGCAGGTCGGCGATGTACAGCGCCGGGCTGGCGCCGTCGAGGTGGCGTACCGCCAGCGACAGGCCGCCGAGGTACTCGAACGGGTGGTCGGTGGAGAGCACGCCGTTGAGCGTCGAGGAGCGCGAGAGGATCGCCGCCTGTACACCCTTCAACTGTTCGGCGAACAGGTTGCCGCCATCCAGCTTCACGCCCCAGTCGCGACTGCCGTAGGCGTACTGCAAGCGCCCGAGGAACTGCTCGGCGAGCGCCGAGTCGTCGTCCCAGCGGGTGGAATCGAGGGTCAGTTGCGTTACCCCGGTGCCGTAGTCGCCCGGCGCATTGCCGAACAGCCGCAGGCGCGACAGGCGCTGCGCCAGTGGCGCTTCGACGCCGCGTTCGCGCAGGCGCCGCTCCAGCGCCTGGCTGTTGCGCGCCAGCGGGTTGCCCGGCTCGTCCAGCGCGGCGAGGCGCTCGATGGCCTCGGCGAGCAGGCGCATGAAGCCGTCGAACTGGTCGCGGTAGACACTGGTCACCTGTAGCACCACGTCCACCCGTGGACGCCCCAGTTCCGCCGCCGGCACGATGTCCAGCGCCAGCAGGCGGCCACCGGCGTCCCAGCGCGGGCGCAGGCCGAGGGCGTGCAGCGCCTGGCTTTCGACGATGCCCAGGTGGCGCATGGTTTCCGACGACCAGAGGCTGAAGGCGAGCTTTTCCGGCGCCCTGCCCTGGTGCTCGGCGCGGTAGCTTTCCAGCAGTTGGCCGAAGGCCTCGGCGCCGGCTTCGTAGGCGGCGCGGGTCGGTACCTTGTCGGCCTCGAAGGCGAACAGGTTGCGCCCGCTGGGTACCTGCGGATTGCGGATCGGATCGCCGCCCGGCCCGGGCGCGACGAAGCGCCCGGCGAGGCCGGCGAGCAGCGCCTCCAGTTCGCCGGTGTCGGCGAGCTGGCGGTCCAGTTCGCGGGCGCGCAGCAACTGCTCGCGCAGGCGCGGATCGGCCACCTTGGCGATCTCGCCACCGTCGCGCAGGTAGCGTTGCAGTGTGCGGTAGGCACGACCTTCCCGCAGCGCCCTGAAATCGGCGGCGAACAGTTCGTCGGGGTCGAGACCGAGCGCGCGGTAGTAGGGCTCGCCGAGCTGCTGCATGACGGTGCCCAGGCGCAGCTCCGGCGAGGCGGCGACACCGAAGGTGTGCAGCCCCAGCGGCATCGCCGAGCCGGCGAGTCGGTGCAGGTGGTCGTGGAGCACGCCGAGGAACGCCGGGAAATCCTCGCGCATCGCTACCTCGCTCCAGCCCAGGTCGTCGTTCATGTGCGCCGCCCGCACCGCCGCGCGGATCTGCTCGGCGCTGCGTTCGCGCACCGCGCCCTCGTCCAGTTGCTGGTATTCGTGGATCAACTGGTGCAGGTCGCGCAGTTCGTCGTACAGCCCGGCCGGGGCGAACGACGGCGTCTGGTGGCTGACGGTGACCGCGCGCCCGCGCCGGCGCGCCTGGATCGCCTCGCCAACGTTGTCCTGGATGTACGGGTAGAACACCGGCAGGTCGCCGAGCGTCCGCAGCGGGTAGTCGCCCACCGCCAGCCCGCGGTCCTTGCCGGGTAGCCATTCCTGGGTGCCATGGGTGCCGAAATGGATCAGCGCGTCGGCGCCGAAACCCTCGCGGACGAACTGGTAGACCGCCAGGTAGAGATGGTCCGGCGGCACCGCGCTGTCGTGGTAGGCCTCGCCCGGACGGCCGGCACGCGGCGGCTGCGGCAACAGCAGCAGATTACCCAGGCGCGCCGCCGGGAACACGAAGCGTCGCTGGCCGTCGATATCGCGCAAGGCCCAATGTCGACGCGGGTCGCCCCAGCGCGCGCGCATCTCCTCGCGCAGATCCGCCGGCAGCGCCTCGAACCAGTGCAGGTAGGCGTCCAGCGGCAGGCTCGCGGCGAGGCCGTCGCGATACAGCGCGTCCAGGGTCTGCGGCCGGTAGTAGCCGCCGAGCAGGCGCTGGGCGGTATCGATCAGCGCGCTTTCGTCGCTCGTCGCAACCCGGTAGCCGGCCGCCCGCAGCGCTTCGCCGAGACGGGCCAGGCTGGCCGGTACATTGAGATGCGAGGCGGCGACGTTCTTCTCGCCCTCCGGGTGGTTCCAGAACATCAGCGCCAGGTGCTTGTCCGCCGCCGGCAGGCGACGCAGGCGCAGCAGCCGGTCGAGCTTGTCCAGCAGGGCCTCGGCCTGCCCGGCCATCAGCTTCGGCTCGCCGTTCTCCAGGGCGCTGATCACCAGCGGATCGCTCATTCCCCAGGTTTCCGGCATGCCGAGGAAGGCCGCCGCGGTACGCGGCGCCACCCCGCTGGCGGCGGCCAGCCAGTCGGCCTCGTTGCCGTCGCGGTAGCCGAGGGTCTGCAATACCGGCACGTCCAGCGCGAGGAACTCGGCACGGCGCGCCGGGCCGTTCTGCAGGTGCTGCAGGTTGACCAGCGCCTGGACATCGGCGCCAGCGAAGGACTTCCTCAACGCTTCCGGATCGCTGTCGTCGAACCACACCGCCAGCGGCGCCTGGCCGTGCCGCTCGCTACGCCGCAACAGTTCGTCGATGGCGCCGGTCTGGGCGTCGGCGATGGCGCCGCGCGGGATCAGGAAGGCGATGCGCGGGGCGTCGCTGGCCCAGCGCGAGGCGCCCCAGGCCAGGTAGTCGGCGAGGCCGGCGAACGGCGCCGGTGCGTCGGGATGATAGAAGCCGGCCTGCGCCAGGGGCTGCGGCGCCGGCAACGCGTCGACGGGCAGGCCGGCATGCCAGCGTCGGACCGCCTCGAACAGCCGGCGCAGGTTGGCTTCGCCGCCGTTCGCGTAGTAGCCGACCAGGCGCCCGCCCAGCGCCGCCGGCAGGTTGCCGAAACCCGGCGGACCGCCGCCGACGCGGATCCAGGGTTGCGTCCCGCCTTGCAAGCGCTCGCCCAGCGCCTGCTCGACCTGGGCGCGATCGGTCGGCCGCGGCGTGTCGAGGATCAGCAGGTCGCCGCCGTCCAGCCACTCGCCGGGCGGCGCCTCGCCGATGCCGAGGCGCAGGCCGCGCAACTCGACACCGGCCTCGCGCGCCCAACCGGCTAGGCGCTGGTGCTTGCCCGGGAGGACGAAATCGCTGCTGAGCAGACGCACCTGGGCCGGCTCCGCCCAGGCACAGAGACTGGCCAGCAGCGCGCCGCAGAAGAGTAGCGAACGGCGCATCAGAAGCTCGCCACCAGGCCGAGATGGAAGGTCCGCCCAGGTTCGGCATAGGTGAAGTGCGTGTCGTCGTCGGCCAGGCGCTGGTCGCCAAGGTTCTCGATGCCGCCGCGCAGCGTCAGGTTCTCGCTGAGTTTCTGGCTCAGCTCCAGGTGCCACAGGCTGTAGGCCGGCAAGGCGTAGCCGACGTTGCTGCTGTAGGCCACCTGGCTGCCGACGTATTCGGTGCGCAACTGGGCGCTGAAGCGGGCATTGGGGCTCCAGCGCAATTGGCTGTTGGCGAGGTGCCGGGAGCGATCGCCGAGGCGCTGGCCGGCGGTGCGGTTGCGCGCGTCGAGGTAGGTGTAGTTGAGTTCCCAGCGCAGGTCCGCCGGCAGGTCCACGCCGCCGCCCAGCTCGAGGCCGCGGATCCGTGCCCTGTCGACGTTCTCGTAGTTGCGTATCTCGCCGCCGCGCACCCCGCAGCGCGCTACGCAGACGGTCTGGATCAGGTCGCGGACATCGTTCTCGAACACCGTGCCCTTCAGCGACCAGCCATCGCCCTGGTAGTCGGCGCCCAGTTCGTAGGACGTATTGGTCTCCGGCTTCAGGTCGGGATTGCCGTAGATGGTGAAGCGCCCGCCGCCACCGACCGCCGCATACTCCGGCGATAGCTGCTTCAGGCTCGGCGCCTTGTAGCCGCGGCCGACGCCGGCGCGCAGGGTCAGCGCATCGGAAAGGTGGTGCAGCAGGTACAGGCGCGGACTGCTTTCCCAGCCGAACGCCTCGTGCTTGTCGAAGCGGCTGCCGAGGGTCAGCGACCAGTCCGGGCCGAAGGCGATCTCGTCCTGCAGGAACAGCGCCTTGTGTCGCGCGCTGGCGTCGCCGGCGGTATTCACCGAGCGATCCTCCAGTTCTTCCTTGCGCCATTCGCCGCCGAGGGTGAAGAGATGTCGCTCGAAGGCCGGCACGCTGAGGTGGCCGTCGACCACGCTGTCGGTAAGGCGCTGCGGGTTGCTCGGCGGTTGTCCGTCGGAACGCGCGTTGTGCCGCTCCAGGCGGTTGCGGTAGGTGCGCAGCTGGCTGCTGCCCCAGTCCCACTGGCCATTGTGGGCGAGCGACCAGCGCTCGCGTTCGATCACGTCGCGCGACTCGTAGTAGCGCGAGCGCGACCCTCCGGTCTCGCTGTTGCGCCAGCGTCGTTCGCGCCCGCGCTGGTGGCCGAGGTCGATGCGCTGGGCGTCGTCCGGGGTCCAACTGAGGTTCAGCCCACCGCTGTCGGCGTTGCCGCCTTCCAGCTCGGAGAGTCGGCGCTCATCGGCGTCCGGGGTTTCCTGCTGGCGGCGGCTCTCGCCGTTCAGGGCGAGGCCCAGCTTGCCGGGCACCAGCGGCCCGGCGAGATAGGCGCCGAGCTGGTGGCTCTGCCCGCCGAGGCCGTCCTCGCGCACGCCGCCATCGAGCAGACCGCTACCCGTCCAGGTATCGGTGGCGCGCCGGGTGATCACGTTCACCACCCCGCCGAGGGCTTCCGAACCGTAGAGCGAGGACATCGGTCCGCGTACCACCTCGATACGCTCGATGCTCTCCACCGGCACCCAGCCGAGGTCGAAGTCGGAATGGGCGATGGCCCCGGACGAGGTGGAGATCCGCTGGCCGTCCACCAGCACCAGGGTGTGCTCGCTGGACATGCCGCGAACGCTGATGCCCCGCCGGGACATGCCGACGCCGTTGAACTGCAGGCTTTCCGAACCGCGCAGGGCTTCCTGCAGGTCGCGCACCGGGCGCCGCCGCAGGTCCTCGGCGGTGATCAGCGAAACGCTGGCCGGGGCGTCGCGCAGCTTGCGCTCGGTAGTGGTGGCGCTGACCACGGTCGGCTCCAGGTCGACCGGCGCGGCCAGCGCCAGGCAGGGAAGCAGGTAGAGGAACGGCACGGCGCGGGCCAGCCGCAGCGGAGGAAGACGGTGCGGGGAGGAATGGGGGGTCATGGTCGGCAGGTATGAATTATGAATATTTATAAGTTATAACATAACATTTTCTCGAATGAAGAATGCCCGCCGTTTCTTCTTCGTCGAGGCGAGGGAACGTCTCGCTCGCCGTATCCCTCGAAGCACAGGACCCCACTCTCAACCGGGCATGCCCCCCTGGAGGAAAGATGACCGCAACCGAGCAGATCATGGCGCTCCTGGAACGCTGGGACCGCCAGCAGGAGGGCTACATCCGCCAGCGCGAGGAGCGCTACGAGGCGATGTTCCAGTTGCTCGAAGACCTCTTCGGCCGCGACGGGCGCTTCACCGCCATCGACGCCGCCTGCGGCCCGGGCTCCCTCGGCCGGCGCCTGCTCGAACGCTTCCCGGCGGCGCGGGTGGTGGCGCTGGACGCCGACGTCATGCTGCTGGAGATCGCGCGTACGGCGCTGGCCGGTTTCGCCGAGCGGGTCCGCGTGGTGGAGTGCGACCTCACCGATCCAGGCTGGACCGAACGGGTCGCCGAAGCGCGCGAGTCCCTCGCCGGCGAACGGCCCGCGGCGCTGCTCTCTTCCACCGCGTTGCACTGGCTGTCGCCCGCCGAACTCGCCGGGTTCTACGCCCAGGCCGGCGAGCTGCTCGCCCCCGGCGGCGTGCTGCTGAACGCCGACCACATGCGCTACGACCGACGCTGGCCGGGACTCGCGGAATTGTCCCGGAAGCACCGCGAGCGGGTCCTCCAGGCGTCCGTGGCCAGCGGCGCGGACAGTTGGGAAGACTGGTGGCAACGCGCCGCGCAGATCCCCCGGCTGGCCCCGCTGAAGGCGCAGCGCGACGCCCATTTCGCGCGGCGCCCGCTCAGGCGCGCCAGCGAAGACGAAGACTGCTCGCTCGATTTCCATCTCGCCGCCCTGCGCCAGGCGGGCTTCGCCGAGGCCGCCACGGTCTGGCAGCAGTTGGACAACTACGTGGTCTTCGCCCGCCTCGCCCAGGCCTGATACGCCGTCACCCGGGCACGGGGAATACCTCCAATGGAACCCGGGCAATCCGCCGGACGTTGACGCAGATCAACGACGGCTCGGCGTCGCTCGCCAGAATCCACAACATCTTGTTGTTTTGAAAAATCAAAACACATCATGTTGTGGAGAAGTTGAAATGACCCAGCCCCGGAAGGCTACCTGGCCGGCCACCCTGCTCAAGCGCAACGGACGTGAAGTCCCTTTCGATCCCGGCAAGATCGAACGCGCCATCGCCGCCGCCGGCCAGGCCACCGGCGAGTTCGACCCGCAGCAGGCGCAGGCGCTCGCCGAACGCGTGGTGGAACGCCTGCCGGAGCGCGCCTGCCTGGATATCGAACGGGTCCAGGACCTGGTCGAACGGGTGCTGATGGAGGCCGGCCACTACCCCACGGCGCGCGCCTACGTGGTCTACCGCGAACGCCACGGCCGGCTGCGCCGCGAGCGCAAGACCCTGGTGGACGTCGCCGCGTCGATGAACGAATACCTGTCCCGCGAGGATTGGCGGGTGCGCGCCAACGCCAACCAGGGCTATTCCCTCGGCGGGCTGATCCTCAACGTATCCGGCAAGGTCACCGCGAACTACTGGCTGGATGAGGTCTACGATGCCGACATCGCCGCCGCCCACCGCGACGCCGACCTGCATATCCACGACCTCGACATGCTCGCCGGCTATTGCGCCGGCTGGTCGCTGCGCACCTTGCTGAACGAAGGCCTGAACGGCGTGCCGGGGCGGGTCGAGGCCGGTCCGCCGAAGCACCTGGGCAGCGCCCTGGGGCAGATGGTCAACTTCCTCGGCACCCTGCAGAACGAGTGGGCCGGGGCCCAGGCCTTCAGCTCCTTCGATACCTACCTGGCGCCCTACGTGCGCAAGGACCGCCTCGACTACGCCAACGTACGCCAGGCCCTCCAGGAGTTCATCTACAACCTCAACGTGCCGTCGCGCTGGGGCACCCAGACGCCCTTCACCAACCTGACCTTCGACTGGGTCTGCCCGGACGACCTGCGCGACCAGGTGCCGCGCATCGGCGGCGAGGAGATGCCCTTCGCCTACGGCGAGCTGCAGGCCGAGATGGACCTGATCAACCGCGCCTACATCGAGGTGATGCAGGCCGGCGATGCCCACGGCCGGGTATTCACCTTCCCGATCCCGACCTACAACATCACCCACGACTTCCCCTGGGACAGCGACAACGCCACGCGCCTGTTCGAGATGACCGCGCGCTACGGCCTGCCCTACTTCCAGAACTTCCTCAACTCGGACATGCAGCCCAACCAGGTGCGCTCGATGTGCTGCCGCCTGCAACTGGACGTGCGCGAACTGCTCAAGCGTGGCAACGGCCTGTTCGGCTCGGCGGAGCAGACCGGCTCGCTGGGCGTGGTGACGATCAACTGCGCGCGCCTGGGCTATCGCCACCGTGGCGACGCCGCCGGCCTCTACCGCCAGCTCGACCACCTGCTCGAACTCGCCTTCGCCAGCCTGGAGCTGAAGCGCAAGGTGATCCAGCAGCACATGGATGCCGGCCTCTATCCCTACACCCGACGCTACCTGGGTACCCTGCGCAACCATTTCTCCACCATCGGCGTGAACGGCCTGCACGAGATGGTGCGCAACTTCAGCGACGACCGCGAGGGACTGCACAGCGAAGCCGGGCGCGAGATGGCCCTGGCCCTGCTCGATCACGTGCGCGCGCGGCTGGTGGGTTTCCAGGAGGACAGCGGGCACCTCTACAACCTGGAAGCCACGCCCGCCGAGGGCACCACCTATCGCTTCGCCCGCGAGGACCGCAAGCGCTATCCGCGCATCCTCCAGGCCGGCACGCCGGAGGCGCCCTACTACACCAACTCCTCGCAACTGCCGGTGGGCTTCACCGACGACCCGTTCGAGGCACTGGAGCTGCAGGACGCCCTGCAATGCAAGTACACCGGCGGCACCGTGCTGCATCTCTACATGGCCGAGCGGATTTCCTCCGCCGAAGCCTGCAAGACCCTGGTGCGCACCGCCCTCGGTCGCTTCCGCCTGCCGTACCTGACCGTCACCCCCACCTTCTCGATCTGCCCGCGGCACGGCTACCTGGCCGGCGAGCACGAGTTCTGCCCGAAGTGCGACGAGGAGCTGCTGCAACGCTCCACGCCCAAGAGCTGTTGCGGCGGCTGCGGCGGTTGAGTCGCCTGTCGTTCCTTTCATCCACCAGCAAGGAGTACCACCGATGAACCCCAACCAGTTGCCCGAAGGCCAGCGCCAGCGCTGCGAAGTCTGGACCCGCGTGATGGGCTACCACCGTCCCGTGGCAGCGTTCAATGCCGGCAAGCAGTCCGAGCATCGCGAACGCCGCCATTTCCGCGAGACGCGATGAGCGCCACGCTCAGGGTCGGGGGCCTGGTGCCCCTGACCACCCTCGACTACCCCGGCCTGCTCGCCTGCGTGCTGTTCTGCCAGGGCTGCGCCTGGCGCTGCCGCTACTGCCACAACCCGGAACTGATCGCGCCGCGCGGCGCGGAGGAAATCCCCTGGCCACGCCTGCTCGAATTCCTCCGCCGACGCCAGGGCCTGTTGCAGGCGGTGGTCTTCAGCGGCGGCGAGGCGACCCTGCAGGCGGCCCTCGGCGACGCCATGCGCACGGTCCGCGAACTGGGCTTCCGCGTCGGCCTGCACAGCGCCGGCATCAACCCCCGCGCCTTCGCCCGGGTGCTGGGGCAGAGCGACTGGGTGGGCTTCGACGTCAAGGCGCCGGCCGAGGACGTTGCCGCCATTACCGGCGTGGACGGCAGCGGCGCGGCCAACTGGCGCAGCCTGGAATACCTGCTGGACAGCGGCGTAGCCTACGAATGCCGGACCACGGTGCACTGGGGCTTGTTCGATAGCGAACGCCTCTGGCGCCTGGCGACGCGCCTGCGCGGGATGGGGGTGGAGCGCTTCGCCGTACAACTGGCGCGCCCGGCCCGCCAGCTCGATCCGCAGCTTCTCGCGAAGCCCGCGCCGCAGGGCGCTGCGCAGCTATGGCGAGAACTGGAAGAGCTGTTTCCCGCCTTCGAACTGCGCGACGCCTGAGCCTCCGGTTCAGCGGCGCCGCTCGGGCCTGCCAGCTCGCTCGGACAGGGCGGGCAGTCCCGACCAGGCCTGCCCTTCACAAGACTCATACGATCGTACGAGAGCACCTTCTCGATTCCTAGTTGCGTCCAATTGTCGCGGACGGCGCCGCTCGCCACCCTTGCTCCAGATTCAGCGACCCCGGACCCGCGCCATGAAACTCACGCTCACCCCTCCCCTGACCCCCAGCCACTGGATGCGCTCGACCGACCTGGCCGACGCCGCCAGCGCCCCCCTCGTCGGCACCCACTCGGCGGACGTGGCGATAGTCGGCGGCGGTTTCGTCGGGCTCTGGACCGCCATCACCCTCAAGCAACTGGAGCCGGACGCACGGGTCCTGCTGCTGGAGCAGGACGTCTGCGGCGGCGGCGCTTCCGGCAGGAACGGTGGTTTCGTGATGTCCTGGTGGCCGAAGATCGGCACCTTGCTGGGCTTCTGCAACGAGGCACAGGCGCGCTTCCTTGGCGAAAGCGCGGAGCGGGCGATCCAGGAACTCGGGGAGTTCTGCGCGCGGCATGACATCGATGCGCACTTCCAGCAGAAGGGCTGGCTGTGGACCGCCACCACGGCGCACCACCTCGACGCCTGGAACGATACCCTCGCCGCCTGCGAACGGCTCGGCGTCAGTCCCTTCGAACGCCTCGACGCCAGCGAAGTGGCACGCCGGACCGGTTCGCCGGTGCATCTCGCCGGGGTCTTCGAGCGCAGCAATGCCACCGTGCAACCAGCCTTGCTGGTGCAAGGCATGCGCCGCGTGGCGCTGGCCCTCGGCGTGGAAATCCACGAGCGCTGTGGCGTCAGCCAGATCGTTCCCGGCCAGCCGGCACAGCTGCTGAGCGCCGGGGCCCGGGTCCAGGCCAAGGCGGTGGTTCTCGCGACCAACGCCTGGTCGGCCGCCCTGCCCAGGCTCTCCAGGCTGATCGTGCCGGTGAACAGTTCCATCGCGGTTACCGAGGCGATACCGCAACGGCTGGAGCGAATCGGCTGGACCGGCGGGGAAGCCATCACCGACTCCCAACTGATGGTGGACTACTACCGCACCACCCGCGACGGGCGCATCGCCTTCGGCAAGGGCACCGGCGCCATCAGCTACGGCTCGCGCATCGGCCGGGTATTCGACGTCGACCGGGAGAGCCTGGCCCTGACCGAGGCCGACTTCCGCCGCACCTATCCCTCGCTAGGCGACATCCCGCTGGTCGACGGCTGGTCCGGCCCCATCGACCGCACCTACGACAGCCTGCCGGTCTTCGGCCGCCTGCACGAGAACATCCACTACGGCATCGGCTGGAGCGGCAACGGCGTGGGACCGAGCCGCCTGGGCGGGCGGATCCTCGCCAGCCTCGCCCTCGGCCGCGACGACCCGTGGAGCCGTTGTCCGCTGGTAGAACGCCGCTGCCGGAGCTTCCCCCCCGAGCCGCTGCGCTACCTGGGCGGCTCCCTGGTGCGCAACGCCGTCCTGCGCAAGGAACGCGCGGAACTCGCCGGTACCGCGCCCTCGGCCACCGACCGCTTTCTCGCGCGCTTCGCCCCTGCCGGCCTTGAAGACAAATCCTGAGGAGCCCATGGCATGAACCCTTCGCTCATCCGTCTCGACGACGAAAGTCTTTTCACCTCGCCCACGCCCGTCGGCCAGCCCCTGGGCGAACCGGTAGCCCTGACCCGTACCGCGGCCCACCGCCCGCTCGCCGACGGCAACGGCGTGACCGGCATCTGGGAATGCACCCCGGGGCGCTTCCGCCGACAGGTCGAGCAGGCCGAGTACAGCTACATCGTCAGCGGTGAAGGTCGCTTCACCCCGGACGAGGGCCAGGCCGTGGAGTTTCGCGCCGGCGACGCACTCTATTTCGCCGCTGCCACCCAGGGCACCTGGGACATCCGCCAAACCGTGCGCAAGACCTACCTGATCTTCGACTGACCCCGAAGAACCGAACTCCACCGCCCTGACAGAGGAAACAAGAAATGGGTATGCGAGAAGCGAACGACAACGCATCGGGCCTCAAGGCCCATCCCCTGGGCTCGCTCGAGACGATCGCGATCATCATCGGCACCAACATCGGCGCCGGCGTGCTGAGCATGGCCTACGCCGCCCGCAAGGTCGGCTACGTGCCGTTGCTGGTATGCCTGGCCCTGACCTGCCTCTTCTGCATCGTCACCATGCTCTACGTGACCGAAGCCTGCCTGAGAACCCGCGGCAACAACCAGCTCAGCGGCCTCTCCCGGCGTTACCTGGGCCCGCTCGGCGGCTGGCTGATCTTCATCGCGGTGGCGGCCAACAGCTACGGGGCCCTGGTCGCCTACATGACCGGCAGCGGCAACATCATGCTCGAGTTCTTCGGCCAGTACGGCCTCACGCGCGAGGTCGGCAGCCTGATCTTCTTCGTCCCCTCGGCGCTGGTGCTCTACCTGGGCCTGAAGGCGCTCGGCGTGGGCGAGAAGCTGATCAGCGCCGGCATGGTGGCCATCGTCTGCATCCTCATCGGCGCTACCCTGATGCACGACGACGCCCGTCTCGCCCACCTTTGGCAGAGCCAGTGGCAATACGTGGTTCCAGTGTTCAACCTGGCGGTCTTCGTGTTCGGCGCGCAGTTCCTGGTTCCGGAGCTGGTGCGCGGCAACCTGGCAACCCCCGGGCGCCTGCCGCGCCTGATCGTGGTCGGCATGCTGCTGACCTTCCTGCTGGTGGCGGCCATTCCTGCCTCGGTCATCGCCCTGGTCGGCCCCGACAACCTCAGCGAGGTGGCGACCTTGAGCTGGGGACGCTCCCTCGGCCAATGGGCCTACTACGTGGCGAACACCTTCGCCTTGCTGGCGATGCTGACCTCCTACTGGGGACTCGGCGGGTGCCTGTTCACCAATATCTTCGACCACTTCCGCCTGGGCAGCGAAACCAACCGGCGCAAACGCCTGGCGGTGCTCGCCGCGGTCTCGGTCCCGCCGTTCCTGCTGGCCTATGCGGGGCTCGGCGGCTTCGTGAACGCGCTGTACTTCGCCGGTACCTTCGGCGGCGTACTGATGGGCATCATCCCCATCCTCCTGCTCAACGCGGCGCGGCGCCACGGCGACCAACTGCCGGCATTCAGCTGCGGCTGGTATGCCCATCCGCTGATACAGGGGCTGATCGTCCTGGTGTTCGCCTCCAGCGGGGTCTACGCGATCGCCTCGGCACTGGGGATGCTGCCCGCCAGTTGGTGACACGGCGCGCTGCCTGCGCCCGGGGCGATTACACTGAAGGCCCATGCCTGGAGTTTCCTGGACATGCCGCAGAGCATCCGCCACCTGATCGCCCTCCCCGAACTCCGTTCACGCCTGCTGAGCGGAGCCGGCGGCCTCGACCGCCCGGTTCGCTGGGCGCATGTCTGCGAACTCGACGACCCCACCGAATGGCTCGGCGAGGGTGACCTGCTGATGACCACCGGGCTGGGCATACCGAGCGAGGCCGAGCGGCAACGGCGTTACATCCGAAGACTGGCCGAGGCCGGCCTGGCAGGCATGATGATCGGCGAGAACATGGAAGCCCCGAGCGACCTCGATGCCCTGCGCGAGACGGCCGAGGCCCTGGGCTTCCCGTTGATTCTCACCCACTACGGCGTCCCTTTCGCCGCCGTGACCCGGGCCATCGTCGATGCGGGGCAGAAAGACGAATACGAGCGCCGCAACGCCCTGGCCCGGATATACGAAAGCGCCCGGCTGAGCATGCAGGGTCTGGGCCTGCCGGCGCTGCTGCAACGCCTCGGCAAGGACGTGCGAAGCAGCCTCTACCTCATCGTTCCCGACACCCTGGCGGCCTGGCAGCCAGGCCTGCCAGGGCTGCCCGTGGAGTTGGCCGACGCGCTGCGCAACCGCCGTCGCGAGCAGGCGGAGCCGCAGCCGATGGTCCTTCGCCATCCGCTCGCGGAAGGCGAAGCGCTCAGCATCGGCATTCCTTCCGACCGGAACTGCCTGCTGATAGCCCTGGGCGAGCGGCTGCCGGACTACAGTCTCCTGCACCACCTGACGGCAGTGCTCGGCATAGAGATCGAACGGCTGCGCGTCGAAAGCGAACGCCACCTGCGCCTGGGTTCGGAATTGCTCGACGACCTGCTGCAACGACGGCTATACCGGGAACAAGCCGAGGAGCGGCTGGAGGAACTGCTGCCCGGGCTCGACCTCGACGATGCAGTCGTTTCCATGGCAAGTTCCGAGGGGCTCGCGACCGACCCTATCGGTCTTTTCCGGGGCCACGACTCACGCCTGCTGGTTCGCGCGCAGGGCCAGGAAATCATTCTGCTGCACCAGGCCGGCCTCGCCTCGAAGCTGCAGGAAGCCCTGGACAGCTCGCTGGGCGTGAGCGCCCCGCTCCGTCGTGCCGAACGTTGCGCCGAGGCCTTGCGCGAAGCGCGCCTGGCCCTGGCCCACAGCCATTCCCGGCGACCGTTGTGTCGCTACGCGGAACTGGACGACGAGGCGCCCTGGCTACCCAGAAGCCTCGCCGAGGCTGAGCGGGCGTTCCGCCTGGTCCTCGGCGCCCTCCACGACTATGACGCGGCCAATGGCTCTGCACTGCTATACACGCTGCAGGTCTTTCTCGAGGAAAACAGGTCCTGGTTGAACGCCGCGCAGCGGCTACACATACACAAGCAGAGCCTGGTCTACCGGATACGCCGCATCGAGGAAATCAGCGGTCGCTCGCTGGACAGCACCGCCGATGTGGCGACCCTCTGGTTCGCCTTGCAGGCAACCCGGCTGTCGCCGGAAGCGAGGGGCAGGACGGCGAAGAGCAGCCTCCTGGAGCAGTCCGCGCACCATGGCGGCGACATGGACTGACGGCGGAGCCCGATACCTGGCGCTTGCAGGGCGACGCCGCCGCCAACAGGCGCGGCCAGGAACGGTTGCCTGGCAGCGGCGTGGCCTGTGGATGCCGGACCACGGTGCATCGCAGCGAGCGTCTTTGCGAATGCATTAATCCCCCTTGCTAGCTAGCCACCCCGCCGCTGGAGCGGCGCGGCCCGCGCTTCTAGGCTCGAACGGTAAGACGGAAGCCCATCGGCGCGGCGCAAAGGAGGCCTGCGATGCGTAACGGAATCGACGCTGTATCCGCCCCGCTACCCACCCTGTTCGTATCTCCGCCGGCGGTCTTCACCGCCTCCCTCGAGCGACTTCCCCCACGCGCTCGGCAGGCCCCCGCCGCCCAGCGCCCGCCGGGGTCGCCCGGCATTCCCGGCAGCGCCCGGTTGCAGACTGGCGCCACCACGTCTCACTGACGTCCCAACGCCGACGGCCATACCGTCGCAAGCGCTTCATCCCCCCGCGATCCGCCCGTCGCGCTCGTCCCCATCGGGACCAACCGGGCCGCCCCCGGCCCGCTCCTTCGAACCTGCGTGGAGTCCATCCCATGAACGGAAGCAGATCCACCTTTCTCTACCTTCTCGCCGCCGCCGGCCTGGCGCTGACACCCGCGGCCCAGGCCGACCGGGGCAACGACGTGGTCGCCCGGCTCAACCAGTTGTACAACGACACCCGCCAGGATTGCGGCGGACCGTCGAAGCCGGCATTCCTCTGTTCCGGCGTGCTGTTCCGCGCCACCTGGCCTTCGACCGACTACATGTTCTACAGCATCAGTCCGAAGAGCCAGAAAAGCGGCGGCGTCTCCGCCTCCTACCTGCGCAAGGACGCCAAGTACCGCAAGCTCGCCTATGGCCTGAAGAGTGGCTTCATCTTCGACACCATCTTCGGTAATCCGAAGGACCACCAGGACTATGCGGTGCTCTGTTCCTTCCCCATCGACGCCGCCACCGACGACCGCGCCCAGCAGGGTTGCACCGATTCGCGGCGCACGCCGAACAGCGTCGAGAAGTCCTGCCAGGACATCAACGTCAGCACCGCCGAGCAGTGGGCGGCGAACTACCGGCAGAACCGCGGCGACCATTCGCGGCAGTGCTCCTTCGACGTCCGCGACGAGCGCAATACCGCCGCCGGCCCGGCCTTCTACCAGAGCATCCGGGCGATGGCGCAGATCGCCGACGAATCCTTCACCACCCAGAACGAACTGCGCCTGGCCAAGTGGGAGGAAAACCCGCCGAAGTCGCCGTCGATCCTCGCCGCGTTCTACACCGAGGACGCCGGCCTGGAGGGCGCTCGGCTCAACCAGATCCAGTGGTATCAGTCGGTCCAGGCATTCCTCCCGATCATCAACATGCGACTGCCGCAGACCCGCCAGCAGGACGCGCAGTTCGCCTACGACGGGCGTAAGCAGGCGATCTACCCGACCAGCGAGAAGAATGCCTGCGAGCGCTATGTGGAAAGCGCCACCTGGGTGGAGCGCGACGATCCGGGCTTCAGGAAGAAGATCATGACCCTGGAAGTGGTACCGACCGATTGCGGGCGCAAGATCCAGGACAACCAGACCAACAATTTCTTCAACGAGCTGGTGGTCGACCACTACCTGGACAGCGAATGGAAGGACAACCCGGACAACCGCGACAGCAATATCGGCAGCATGCGCCGACAACTGGTCTGCCACTTCAACGTCGCCCGCAACAAGCCCGAGTGGAACCTGGAACCCTCGCGGCCGTACACCTCCAACGAGGACTCCATCGCCAAGGGCTGCAATAACACCTGAGGCCGCTCCGCGGGGGCGCTACGGCGTCCCCTGCGAACAGCGATATGGCCTTTTGATATCACACGCTCTACCATGCCGTCTTTCCAAGCCGCCAGGGAACGAACGCATGGCTTTCGATGCCGCCCGCTATGTCCACCGCTACTACGCCAGCCTGGCGCCCGCCCCGGGCAACGAATACCCGCGCCTGAGGGCCTGGGAGTACCTCTGGGAGTATGTCTGGGACCCCAGTCGCAGCTGGGACGACCTGACCGCCCCCGAACAGCTCGACACCACCGCCCTGCACCTGGGTTTCTACCTGGCCAACTGGGGCATGTTCCGTGGCTCCTCGGGACTGCTGCAGAACAGCAACCTGGACCTGATGAAAGCGCTGGCCCGGCAGCTCTTCAGCGGTGCCGGACCGGAACTCTTCGAGCTGTCCCTGGTGGATTTCGCCGGCAACGGCGCGCGCCTGGCGCACAACCGCAAGCTGCTGGAAACGGTACTCGGGTCGATGGACGCCCTCAGCAGCCGGGTGAGCTGGACCGACACCCTGAAGAGCAAGATCCTGCTCGGCGTCTGGGGCGAGTTTCCCGCCCTCGACCGCCACTACGTGGCCGCCTGTCGCGCGCTGTATCCACGCCGGGGCCTGACGAGCGTCAACGGCGGGACCCTCACCGCGCTGCACCGCCTGATCGGCGAAGAAAGGCTGTCGTTCCCGCGCCTGGAGACCGCCCGCAAGGGGCTCCTCTACCCCACCGGGCGCCTGGCCGACATGGCTTTCTTCCAGTACGGCCTGGAAAACGCTTGAGGCGCTGCGCCGCCGATCCGGGGGACTTGTAGGCATGCCCTCGCTGTAAGTAGTATGAGACTCATTCTCAATTACAACAGCGATCCCCTCCATGCCGCCGGCCGACGCCTCCCTGCACGACGCTGTGAGCCATCTCTACCAGGACCACCATGGCTGGCTGCAAGGCTGGTTGCGGCGACGCCTGGGCTGCGCGGAAAACGCCGCCGACCTGGCCCAGGACACCTTCGCCCGCCTGCTCGCCTCGCGCCGGGTACTGGATGCGCGCGAACCGCGCGCCTACCTGACCACCGTCGCCAAGGGGCTGATGATCAACTGGTTCCAGCGCCAGTCGCTGGAGCGCGCCTACCTCGATGCCCTGGCCAACCTCCCGGAAGACCTCGCGCCGCCGCCGGAACAGCGGTTGATGGTGCTGGAAACCCTGCATGAAGTAGACGCCCTGCTCGGCAGCCTGCCGGACAGGGTCCGCCAGGCGTTTCTCCTGGCGCAGATCGAAGGCCTGAAGTACGAAGCCATCGCCGAGCGCCTGGGCGTGTCCCTGGGTTCGGTCAAGCGCTACATGCAGCAGGCCTTCCGCCAGTGCCTGGAGCTGATGGAATGAACGCCGCGGACGAAGGCCGGATTCCCTCGCCGATCCTCGACGAGGCCGCCGAGTGGCTGGTGCGCCTGCAGGACAGCGGCTGCACCGACGACACGCGCCAGGCCTGCGCCCAGTGGCGGCAGCGCAGCCCGCAGCACGCCCATGCCTGGGAGCGCGCCGAGCGCCTGCTGCAATGCCTCGGCCGACTGCCGCCGGCGCTGGCCCTGCCGACCCTCGGCCGCGAGCGCGGGCTGGACCGGCGGCGCGCGATCAAGCACCTCGCCCTGGTCCTCGGCGGCGCCTCGCTGGGGCTCGCCACCTGGCAGGCCGAACCGTTGCGCGACTGGCTGGCCGACCAGCGCACCGGCGTCGGCGAACAGCGCCGCCTGACCCTGCCCGACGGCAGCCTGCTGACCCTGAACACCGACAGCGCCGTGGACCTGGCCTTCGACGCCAGCCAGCGGCTGGTACGCCTGCTGCGCGGCGAGATCTTCGTCGATAGCCGCGCCGACCCGCGTCCGTTCCGCGTCGCCACCGCCGAAGCGCGGCTGCATGCCGGTGCCGCCCGCTTCAACGTACGCCAGGAGATGGCCGCGACCCGGGTCGCGGTACTCGCCGGGCGGGTCGAACTGAGCCCGCTCCACGGACGCGGGCGCTGGCTGGAAAGCGGCGAATCGGTGCGCCTGGGCGCCGACGGCGAAGCGCGCCGGCTGGCCTTCGACGGCCTGCCGGACGCCTGGACCCGCGGCATGCTGATGGCCGACCGGATGCCGCTGGCCGAGGTGCTCGCCGAACTCGCCCGCTACCGTCGCGGCGTACTGCGCTGCGACCCGCAACTGGCCAGGCTGGCGGTGTCGGGCGCCTATCCGCTGCTGGACCTGCGGCGCACGCTGGGCATGCTGCAGGCCACCTATCCGCTGAAGGTGCGCGGGGTGACCGACTACTGGATCAGCCTGGTGCCGGCGTGACGGCGCGGCCGCCATCCCCGTGGCAACCGCCCCATCGCGTCCACCCCGGCAGGCCGTCCGCCGTTGCGCCGGAACAGGCGTTGCCATCGACATACCGTGCTCCGCAGAAAAATAACCGCCTCGACCTGAGACCTTTTTCCTTCTCGGCTGGCAAGTAGAGGAATCCGCCCCGACCCAAGGTCCGCAGAGACCACGAGGAACCCTGTACATGCCCGTACGCACGCTTCGTCCCCGTTCGCTGTCCCTGGCCATCCACGCCGCCGCCATGACCCTCGCCCTCGCCGGCGCGGCCCCGCCCTGCTTGCCGCCGAGGCGCCCGCCGCCAGCTCGGCGCGCAGCTATGACATCGCCCCCGGCCCGCTCGGCCGTACCCTGTCGGCCTTCGCCAGCGACAACGGGGTATCCCTGGCGTTCGACCCGGCGCTCACCGAGGGTCGCCGCAGCGCCGCCCTGCGCGGCCGCTACGCGCCGGTCGAGGCGCTGCACCGCCTGCTGCTGGGCAGCGGCCTGGAGTTGCAGCAGCGCAGCGATGGCAGCTACACCCTGGTGCCGGCAGCCACCGATGGCGCGCTGGAACTGCAATCCTCGCTGATCACCGCCCAGGCCGCCGGTGCCGAGACTCTGCCCGCCGAGTACGCCGGCGGCCAGGTGGCCCGTGGCGCGCGCCTGGGCATGCTGGGCAACGCCGACGTGATGGATGCGCCATTCAGCATCACCAGCTACACCGCCAGGACCATCGAGCAGCAGCAGGCGCGCAGCGTCGCCGACCTGCTACAGGCCAACGATCCGTCGGTGCGGGTGGTCGGCGGGCGCGGCGACCTGGTGGACAGCTACACGATTCGCGGCTTCAGCGTGCAGAACGCCGACGTCGCCTTCAACGGCCTCTATGGCCTGCTGCCGTTCTGGCGGGTACCGATCGAATTCGCCGAGCGCGTGGAAGTGCTCAAGGGACCGAACGCCCTGCTCGGCGGGATTTCCCCCGGCGGCAGCGTCGGCGGCACCATCAACCTGGTGCCCAAGCGCGCCGACGACCAGCCGCTGACCCGCGTCAGCGTCGACTGGACCCAGCGCGGCCAGCTCGGCACTCACCTCGACATCGGCCGGCGCTTCGGCGAGAACAACGCCTTCGGCGTGCGCTTCAACGGCGTCTACCGCAACGGCGATACCGCCGTCGACCATCAGAGCCGCGAGTTTCCCATGCTCTCCCTGGGCCTGGACTTCCGTGGCGAGCGCCTGCGCCTGTCCAGCGACCTGCTGTACCAGAAGGAAAGCCTGGAAGGCGTGGTGCGCCCGCTGCTGACCGGCCCGGGAACCACCCACATCCCCCACGCCCCGGACTCGAAGACACGCTTCGGCCTGCGCGATTCCTACCTGGACCAGGAGGATTACTCCATGGTCAACCGCGGCGAGTACGACCTCGCCGACAACCTGACGGCGTTCGCCAGCATCGGCGGCCGCCAGAGCAACTACGAAACCATCGCCGCCAACAGCATCCTCGTCGGCAACCAGGGCGATATCGTCAACAGCCTGGCACGCCAGCGCGGCGACCGCCGCACCTATTCCGCCGAGGTCGGCCTGCGCGGCAACTTCGACACCGGCCCGCTCCGCCACGACTGGACGCTCAGCGCCAACCGCCTGCACGAACGGCTGGGCATGGTCTATGCCTTCACCGGGATGCAGCCGGGCAACCTCTACCAGACCTCGCCGCATACGCCGCTGCCGGACTTCTCCAGCCTCGACGGGAGCATTCCGAAGACCAATGAAACCGACCTCGGCGGCGTGGCGCTGGCCGACAGGCTGTCGTTCCTCGAGGATCGCGTGCAGGTCACCCTGGGCGTGCGCCGCCAGCAGATCGAGTCGCGCAACTACGACCAGACCAGCGGCGCGCGCACCAGCCACGACAAGCGGCACGTGTGGACGCCGATGGCCAGCGTGCTGGTCAAGCCGCTGCAGGACCTGTCGCTGTACGCCAACTACATCCAGGGCCTCAGCCAGGGCGAGGCGGCGCCGATGACCGCGGCCAACGCCGGCCAGGTGCTGGCACCGTACAAGGCCGAGCAATACGAGATCGGCGCCAAGTACGACCTGGGCGGCTTCACCACCACCCTGGCGCTGTTCGAGATCAGGAAACCGAACGCCTATACCGACGCCAGCAACGTCTTCCGCGCCGACGGCGAGCAACGCAACCGCGGCGTGGAGCTGAGCCTCTATGGCGAACCGCTGGACGGCGTACGGGTGATGGCCGGCGCCACCTACATCAAGCCCGAGCAGAACAAGACCGGCGACCCTGCCAGCGAAGGCAAGGACGCGCCCGGCGTGGCCCGCCGCCAGGCCAACCTGGGGGTCAGCTGGGACACCCCGTTCGTCGACGGACTGACCCTCGACAGCCGCTGGATCTACACCGGCTCGGCCTATGTGGACAGCGCCAACGCCCTCGCCGTGCCGCACTGGAACCGCGTCGACCTCGGCGCCGCCTACGCCTTCCAGGTCGCCGGCAAGCCGCTGGTGGCGCGCGCCAACCTGGAGAACGCACTGGGCAAGGACTACTGGACCGCAGCCAACGGCTACCTGTCGATCAGCTCGCCGCGCACCCTTTCCCTTTCCCTCACGGCGGACTTCTGAGTCCGCCCCACCATAACCAGAAACCGCCGATGACCAGCCAATGACCGCGAAAACCCTGCGCACCTGGTACCTGGTGCACAAATGGACCAGCCTGATCTCCACGATCTTCCTGCTGATGCTTTGCCTCACCGGGTTGCCGCTGATCTTCCACGAGGAGATCGAGCACTACTTCGAGCCGCATCCGCAGCTCGAGCCGCTCACCGCCGAGTCGCCGCGCATCGACTACGACGACGTGATCGCCCGCGCCCTGGCCGCCCGGCCGGGCGAAGTGGTGCGCTTCCTGGTATTCGAAAAGGACGACCCGCTGGGCCTGGTGATCAGCGCGCCGAGCCTGGTACCGCCGCCGGAGAACGGCCACATGCAGCCGTTCGACGCGCGCACCGGGGAATTCTTCGACGCGCTGCCGCCGCCGGGCGGCTTCATGTACCTGATGCTGAAGCTGCACACCGACCTGTTCCTCGGCCTGCCCGGCTACCTGTTCCTCGGCCTGATGGGCCTGCTGCTGGTGGCCTCGCTGGTGTCCGGGGTGGTGGTATACACGCCGTTCATGCGCAAGCTGGACTTCGCCACGGTACGCGCCGAACGCAGCCGTCGCCTGAAGTGGCTGGACCTGCACAACCTGCTGGGCATCGTCACCCTGTCCTGGGTACTGGTGGTCGGCGTGACCGGAGTGATCAACACCCTGGCCCTGCCAATCCTGATGCTCTGGCAAGGCGGGCAGTTGGCGGAAATGACCGCGCCCTACAAGGACGCGCCGCCGCTACAGCGCCTCGGCTCGCTCGACGCGGCCCTGGCCACGGCACGCCGGGCGGCGCCGGACATGGAGGTCAGCTTCGTCGGCTTCCCCGGCACCCAGTTCAGCAGCCAGCATCACTATGCGGTGTTCATGCGCGGCAACACGCCGCTCACCGAGCGCCTGCTGAAGCCGGCACTGATCGACGCGCAGAGCGGCGAACTCACCGACATGCGCGAGATGCCGCTGTACGTGAAGACGCTCCTGCTGTCGCAGCCGCTGCACTTCGGCGACTACGGCGGCATGCCGCTGAAGATCGTCTGGGCGCTGCTCGACCTCGTCAGCATCGTCATCCTCGCCAGCGGTCTCTACCTCTGGCTCGGCCGACGCAAGACGCCATTGGAGAAGCGCCTGGCGGAACTGCCGGACGGCAGCCTGGCGACGGAGGGCAAGGCATGAGGCGCGGTCTCTGGATGATCTTCCGCTGGCCCCTGCTACTGGCCCTGCTCGGCCTCTTCGGGCTGCTCTCGGCGCTGCTCGGCGACGGCCTCTACGACCTGCTCTCCTGGCTCGCCCTGGGCACTCCGCTGGTGCTGGTCGGCTGGGTCTGGCTGCGCCTGCCGCGAACCCGAAGGAACCCCTGAGATGACCACCCCGCCGCCCTCCGCCAACACCCTGGACCTGCGTCCGCTGATGTTCGAGACCTTCGTCTGCACCCTCGCGGTGATGTCCTTCGTCGCCCTGGTCGGCCCGCTCGCCCGCAAGCTCGGCCTGGCGCCCTGGCAGGCCGGCGCCGCGGTGACCGTCGGCGGCATCGCCTGGATGCTCGCGGCGCGGCCCTGGGGCATCGCCAGCGACCGGCATGGGCGACGGCGGATACTGCTCGGCGGGCTGGCCGGCTTCGCCCTCTCCTACGGCTCGCTCTGCCTGTTCATCGTGCTCGCCCTGCACTGGACGTTGCCGACCCTGTTCGCCTTCGCCGGTATCGTTCTCCTGCGCGGCCTCGCCGGCGGTTTCTACGCCGCGGTGCCGGCCTGCACGGCGGCACTGGTGGCCGATCACGTCGAGGCGCAACGACGCGCCGCGGCGCTGGCCGGACTCGGCGCGGCCAGCGCGATAGGCATGGTGATCGGGCCGGGGCTGGCCGGACTGCTGGCGACTCACGGGCTGGTCCTGCCGTTGCTGGTCACCGGCGCGCTGCCCCTGGTCGCCCTGCTGGCGCTCTGGCGCTGGCTGCCGCGCGAGGAGCGTCGCCAGCCGAACCGCGGCGCCGCCCTGGCGATCGGCGACCGCCGCCTGCGGCGGCCGCTGGCGGTGGGCTTCGTGGCGATGTTCAGCGTCACCGTGGCGCAGATCACCGTGGGCTTCTTCGCCCTCGACCGGCTGCGCCTGGATTCCGCCGACGCCGCGCGGGTGGCCGGCATCGCCCTGACCGCAGTGGGCGTCGCGCTGATCCTGGCCCAGCTCCTGGTGCGCCGCCTGGACTGGCCACCGCCGCGACTGATCCGGGTCGGCGGGCTGGTCGCCGCCATCGGCTTCGCCGCCGTGTGCTTCGCCGACTCGCCGCCGCTGCTCTGGCTGGCCTTCTTCGTCGCCGCGGCGGGCATGGGTTGGGTATTCCCGGCAGTCTCGGCGCTCAACGCCAATGCCGTGCGCGCCGAGGAACAGGGTGCCGCCGCCGGCACCCTGGTGGCCGTACATGGCTTCGGCCTGATCAGCGGGCCGCTGCTCGGCACGCTGCTCCACCAATTGGACAGCCGCGCCCCCTACGCGCTGGTCGGTCTGCTGCTGGCGCTGGCGGCGTTCTGGCCGAGCCAACCGACGCGCCCCGTGGAAACGAGGAGCGAAGCACCATGACCGCTGTCGACCTGCTGCTGGTCGCGACCCTGCTGGCGGCCCTGCTCGCCTGGTGGATACCCGCCCTGCCCGGCCACCGTGGCCTGCTGGCGCTCGCCTCGACGCTGGCGCTCGGCGCCGGCCTGTACGCTGCATGGGACGACCGCTGGCAAGCCGGCGTCGGCGCCTTCGCCGGTTTCTCCCTGCTGCTCGGCGCCTGCCTGCGCCGGAAGCCCGAGCGCGGCCTGCCGTTCCGGACCGGTTCGCTGTACGGCCTGCTGGTGCTGCTGGCAATCGCCGCGCTGTACCTGTTCCCGGTCGCGCCGCTGCCGGCGCCGAGCGGCCCCTATGCGGTCGGCGTGCGCGATTTCGAACTGGATGACCCCAGCCGGCCCGGCCTGCTCGGCACCCCGGCCGGGCAGCCGCGGCGCCTGCTGGTACGCGCCTGGTACCCGGCACGCCCGATCGCCGGCGCCGCGCCGCGTCACTATTTCGATCCAGGCGAGGCGCGCAGCACCGCGCGGGGCTTCGGTGAAATACTCGGTTTTCCGCCGTTGCTCGCCTACCTCAAGCACCTGCGCACCAATTCCTATCCGGACGCCCCGCTGCGCGACGACTCCGCTCGCCTGCCGGTGGTGTTCTACAGCCATGGCTACAGCGCCTTCGCCGGCGGCAACTGGACCCTGATGGAAGAGCTGGCCAGCCACGGCTACGCGGTCTACGCCATCCAGCACAGCGGCGACGCGTCGCCGACCCGCCTGCCCGACGGCACGCTGCTGCCCATGGACCCCGGGCTGGTCGAACACCTGCGCCGGGCCGCCCACGACGGCTTGCCGCAGGCCATGCGCCAGGGCTATGTCAGCGACGATCTCGACCAGCGCCTCGACGGCCAGTTGCACACCGCCCTCGACCTGCCCGCCCCGGCCAACCGCGCCGTCAACCTCAGCGCGCCGGTATGGCTGGCCGACCGCCTGTTCGTCCATGACCGCCTGCAGGCCGGCGAGGTCCCGGACAGGGTCGCCGACCTGGTGGCCGCCAGCGACTTCGCGCACACCGGCGAGATGGGCATGTCCTTCGGCGGCTCGACCACCGGCGCGGTCTGCATGGTCGACCGACGCTGCGCGGCGGCCGTCAACCTCGACGGCGGCGACTTCGACTTCGCGCCCTTCGATAGCGATTTCCCGGCACCGCTGCTGATGCTGCACGCCGACCTTGGCAACTTCTACCGGCTGTTCGGCATCGAACCGCCGGCCCGCCCGAGAAGCTTCAACGACTTTTCCTACGAACGCTTCGAGCACGCCGGCCAGCGCCAGGACATTCATCGCCTGGTACTGCGCGATTCGGCCCATGCCGGGCTTACCGACAATCCGCTGTTCATCCGCCGGCCGCTGCGCGACGGGCTGCTCGGCTCGGCACCGACGGAAGTCCTCATCCAGGCTCCCAACGCCCTGGTGCTGGGTTTCTTCGATCACTACCTGCGCGGCCGCGCCAACGACTTTCCGCAAGCGCAGATGGCGCGCTTCCCCGCCTGGCTGACGCGCTACGACAACTCGGCGGTGCGCGACTGGTGGCTGGCCAAGCCGGAAGCCCAGCGCCTGGCGCTGCGACAACGCATCGACGAAATGAAACGGCGCAAGACCGGGCTGGATCTTCCCTGACGACGGGTTACAGTGGGCGCCCCATCTGCGGAGCGCCGCCCCATGCATATCCCGCCCGAGCTGATCATCCACCAGACCCGCCACTGGACGCTGAACCAGCGGATCGACTCGGCCCTGCCCGGCTACTGCATGCTCGGCTCGCGGCAACCGGCGACGGCCTTCCACCAACTGCCGGAACAGGCCCTCGCCGAATTCGGGCCGCTGCTGGCCAGGGTCGAGCGCGAAATGGACGCGCTGCTGCGGCCGCGACGCATCTATGTCGGCCGCTACGGCCACATGCCCGGCCTGCCGGTGCATTTCCACCTGATTCCACTGTACGACTGGGTCGAGGAACTGTTCTGGGAGGACACGCGCTACCGGACGCTCCAGCAGTTCGGCATGCCGACCGCCGAACCCCTTACCGATGGCGCCGAGCTGACCCTGTTCGTCTGGCGCGAATTCTGCGAACGCGCCGATCCACCGGCCGTGCGCGGCATGGATCGGCAACAGGCGATCGCCGGATTGCGCCGGGCATTCGGCTACGGCGTCCAACCCCGAACATCGTCTGGGCCGGACTCCGAGTCCGCGCAGGACGCATGACCGCGTGCGGTTGGATGGGTTCCGAGGCCGCGTAGGGCGAATAACCGCTTGCGGTTATCCGCCATGAAACGCCGGCGCAGCGGCGGATAACGCCGGTGGCGTCATTCGCCCTACGACCCGGCTCCGAGGCCGCGGTACGCATGACCGCGTGCGGTTGGATGGGCTCCGAGGCCGCGTAGGGCGAATAACCGCTTGCGGTTATCCGCCATGAGGCGTCGGCGCAGCGGCGGATAACGCCGGTGGCGTTATTCGCCCTACGGCCCGACTCCGGGGCCGCGGGACGCATGACCGCGTGCGGTTGGGTGGGTTCCGAGGCCGCGTAGGGCGAATACCCGCTTGCGGTTATCCACCATGAAACGTCGGCGCAGCGGCGGATAACGCCGGTGGCGTTATTCGCCCTACGACCCGGCTCCGAGGCCGCGGTACGCATGACCGCGTGCGGTTGGATGGGCTCCAAGGCCGCGTAGGGCGAATAACCGCTTGCGGTTATCCGCCATGAAACGCCGGCGCAGCGGTGTCGTCACGGTTGCAGGTAGCGGTGCTTCCAGCCTCCTTCGTCGCGGTCGTAGCGCAGGCGCTCGTGCAGCCGCTCGGTGCCGTTGCCCCAGAACTCCACCGACTCCAG